>JAIYDP010000136.1 GCA_027487435.1 Verrucomicrobiaceae bacterium
AGGGGGGGGGGGGGGGGGGGGGGGGGGGGGGGGGGGGTGAGGGTGCGGATGCGGAGGGTGCCGGCACCTCTTCGATCTCGAGGACGTAGCGGACGACTTTGGACATGCGAACGAAGGAGGGGAGGTCCTTGAGGAAGAAAATGGTTCTGTACAACAAAAAAATGGAGAGGGAGGCGATGAAAATGCAGACGACAGCGACGTAGGTGAGGTCGTCACTTGCGGAGGTCAAGAGTGTGTGGAGGGGGGGGGCACTTGTGAACTGAGAGGGAGATCCACTTTGGGTTGCAGTGGGGGGAGCATTGGGCGAGGTAGTACCAGTCGACGAGGAGGAACACGAAGGTGGTGAACAAAATTGTGAACATGATCTGCCTGTGCACGTGAGTCGTGCGTTGCGAGGGGGAGACGCCAATTCGACGAGTTGGGAGGTGATCATGTACCGCAGGCCCAGTTTGAGATGGTACTGGTACAGCTGCGACGTCAAAGGACGAGAGCGACCTGCAACCAGGGTGTAGAAGCCATCAAGGTCTGCAACGGCCTTCTTGAGCCATGCTTCGCTCTCCAGCGAAGCCTTTGGGGCAATCTCAATGGCGACACTTCCTTTCGCATCCAGAAGCGGCAGCTCCATTTCGATTGACGACTTAAAAAACGGTTAAAAGCTCAGGTCAACGGCGGAGTTTGTATTCTCAGCTCGAAGAGGGATCAGGCGCGTTGAAGACTGTTTTTGGTCCGTGAGGGTACAGAATTAGTCTGTAAGCTTGTTTGGGCGGTCTAGAAGAGTAACAAAGTTAAAAGTACCAATTCGCAAGTGGAATCTGGACAGGATGAGCGAGTGGTGCACAATCGAATCGGATCCCGGTGTGTTACTTTTAAACCACGTTGGAGAGTCCTCTTTATTGATTCACACTCGGTGTCTAGGTTTCACGATGCTAGGAGTGTTCACGGAGATGATTGCCGAGTTTGGCGTAAAAGGCGTTCAAGTCGATGAGCTCTTTACGCTGGATACACAGCAATTCGAAGACATGGCGTTGGACCATTGTCAGATTAATTTTCATCATCTAGTCCCATCTATGGCCTCATATTCTTGTTCAAGTGGAGGCCGGAGCGTCTGGACAGCAGTCAATGTGTGCCGCCCTCCCCCGAGATATACTTCCCACAACAAGTACGCTTTGACATCCAGCCCCTCACGAGAAGGTTATCCACAATGCGTGCGCGACCCAAGCTATTATTTCAGTTTTGATGAACGCCCCATCCATCGACCTCGGCGAAACTCTTCGAACGTTCAAGTCCATCACGGAGAGCTTCACACCTGAAGTCTTCACCCGCTTCCCTCTTTTCACTGCGCAAGTTAAAAGGTCTTGCGATTGGAAATCACGACACGCTCCGCCGTGTCCACAACAGTTTTGCCCGCCCTGAGGCTGTCATCATGGAGTCATCTGCACCAAAAGAAGATGATGACGTGTATCATTTCATCGCGTACGTCCCCATCCACGGACGATTGTACGAGTTGGACGGGCTGCAGCCAGGCCCCATTGACCACGGTCAGCGCTGCGCTGATGTACGTCTGACTGGTAAGGCGACTGCAACCCGTCGACGTGGTGGGAGACAGCGCGGCCCATCATCCAGTCGAGGATTGAGAGGTACGACATGGCCGTTGGCCGTTGACTCCCGCCAGGTACTCTGTGAATGAGATTCGTTTCAATTTGCTTGCGATCGTGCAGGACAGGACGTCCGTGCTGGCGGAAAAGAGCGCTCGATGCTGTCGCCGCGCCTCTGCCGTCGTCTCCGTCCTCCGGAGCCGCGGAGTGCCGGAGGTTGCCCCCATCGTTGTGTGACGCTGGATGCTCTCTGACGCACTAGCCGCCTGAGATTGAGGCTAGCGCCGATTGTGAAGTTGACGCAAGTTGCGGTCCCCCAACGCTTCTTCTAATGCGGCAGCACTGGCTGAGATCCCAACCCAAGAGCTTGTTGGCGAGCTCAGCGGGTTGCTGATAACTTTGACAACTATAAAGGAGAAGCTCGCAGCCGAAACGAATAAACTCTCAATGTGGAGGGTTTGCGCGTTGTTGCCCCCTCTGATGCGGCAGCGAGAAAATGTGCGACGGAAGCACAACTACGTCCCGTTCATTGTGAACTTTTTGAAGATCCTCGCTGAGAAAGGAGAACTAGATGCCCTCATCCGACGTGCGCAGGTGTCCAAGGGGTCGCAGCCGCAGTAGTAAATCAACTCGCCAATACCCAAAACCCGACCGATTTATCTGTTAGTTAAGCATGTCTGAGGACGAGGGTGCATCTGGGGAGGAGCACAGCGCCGCTTCATTCGCAAAGTCTTCAACTACTCCGTCTCGAGTGCTATCTGTCCTCAGTGCCATCCCAAAGAAGGCCAAGTCGGAGCCTGGGGTCGTGTACATCAGCCGGGTGCCGCCGTACATGAAACCAGCCAAAGTGCAGCACCTTCTGAGCCTTTACGGCGAGGTCGGAAGAGTGTTTCTTACGCCAGAAGGTCTCTCGGCACTGCTCTCTCACCACCCCTCATTTTGCAGATGAGTCGCTGTGGCAACGAAGGAAAAAGGCCGGCGGAAACAAAAAGCGCAAATACGTGGACGGGTGGGTCGAATTCAAAGACAAGCGGGTTGCCAAGACGGTCGCCAAGATGCTCAATGGGACAGAAATAGGTCGGAAAAAGTAAGTGGCGCTGCCTTACCGCGCAGGTGGGAAAAAGGGGAGCTTCTTTGCGAGCGACCTTTGGACGTTGAAATATCTCTCAAAGTTCAAGTGGCACCATCTCACGGAGAAGATCGGTTTGCTCTCACGGCGCTTTGGGTGACGCTGCAGCGCACGACAACGCCGTCCGGCGACAAAAGACGCTACAGGAGGCGTCTGCGGCGAAGTGGGGGGGGGGGGGGGGTACGAGGGGGCTGACGCGGGTAGAAAAGAAAAAAGTTTTTATCTTGATCGGGTTGAAGAGGCGAAGCGGATGGATCACATCATGGAGAGGAAGGTCTGCGTTTGGGGGAGAGGGGGGGTCTAAGTTGTGCAGCGGAAGCGGGAGGAGGGGAGCGAGGAGGGGGGGGCGGTGGCGGTGCGGTTGACAAATTTCAAACAGAGGGCGCCGATGAGCGCGTCGGAGGTGGGGGAGGGTCGAAAAGTTACGAACGAGTTGCTGTCAAAAGTCCCCGCCTTTTGTTTGCGCACTGACGTCGGAGCTTTTTGTCAATGGGGGGGCTGAAGGCTTGGCGGACGACGGGGGGGGGCATGGTGGTGTAAGCACGAAGCGAAGGAAAGACAAATGATTACCCCATTTGACCCCCCTCCCTTCGGACATGCCGGGACGGGTCAAGCCTCTCGCACCGCTCGCCGCCACGTTAACGCTTCTGCGCGTGCCCCTCACCCTTTCCTTTCAAAGACCCTTGGCGTTTCAGATGTCTTTTTGGCAACTCATCAAACCCCCCGACCCCACAAGACTTTGATGAGACCCCCTCCCTCCCTCACACCGCAATTGGGGAGGCGAGGATGTGGCGCTCCCGACGCAGACAAAGGATCCACGGAGAGAGGGGGGGACGGAGTGGGTCAGAGGGTGTTGTCGACTTTGAAGGATTCATTTTCACTCCGACAAGAGCCTGCACCTGCAAGTATGTGCGGCATTCAGCGACATCGAGGAACGCTCGTGAGGACTAAAGGGTTTACAGAGCAAAGTCATGGTCAAAGTCATGGTCAAAGTCATGGTCAAAGGTCATTGCAAAGTTCGATGGCAAACAGCGGCAGGACGAGGTCCTCCTTCAAAACAACCTCCCAAAACCCCTCCTCGCCCACAGCGCGCACGCTTTGGAACCCCTCGGCGGCGCTTACTTTCGCCACGTGGCCGTCGTAGCCAACCCTCAGCGACCTCCCAAACCCCGCCTCGTCAAAATAATGGCAGCGGTCGCAGTCGCCGTAGTTGGCGCTGCGGGTGATCGGATAAAGCGCCGCCGCAGCCGCCCAGCACGCGACGAGACACGGCCTCTCGACGTGGCGACCCATCAGCTCTCCCGTCGCGTATCCCGCCGCATACGCCGCATCCGGCGTCAAATACACCCCCGCGCCGAAGAAGCCGACGTCGTCTTGGTGGTGGAGGTCTTTCATCCCCCCCCTGCAAATATTTTCTAA
>JAIYDP010000292.1 GCA_027487435.1 Verrucomicrobiaceae bacterium
CCCAGCGCCGTGACCCCCATCATCCTCGTCCTTGAGAACTTCGAAGACATTGACGACCTCTCCTTCCTCCTCCTCCTCCGCGTCGCGGCAAAGACCCTCCCCAAATTCGCGATTTTCGCCTCCTTCACAACCTCCCCCTCTGACGTCCTCCTCCCCAAGCGCATCCGCCGCCTCACCGCCCTCGCGTCGGTGCGGCACATGCGGCTCTCGCGCTTGACCAAAGAGGA
The DNA here is from genome assembly GCA_027487435.1 of Verrucomicrobiaceae bacterium. GTDB lineage: Bacteria > Verrucomicrobiota > Verrucomicrobiia > Verrucomicrobiales > Akkermansiaceae > UBA956. The sequence goes on from JAIYDP010000292.1 coordinate 228, forward strand.
CGTGAAGGAGCTCCTGTTGCGCCTCCTCGTGCACGAAGTCCGCGATATCGGTTGAACTTAAATTTAAACAAATTTCGCCACATTTTTAGTGTTTTTAAAAAAATATCCTGTGTTTTCTGATGCTACGGTTTAGTTTGGGACGGTCGTGGTTTCAAGTTTCTTTTTTTGTTTTGTATTTGAAAATGACACTTGTTAACATTAACTGTGTTCACATATTGTTTTTTTATTTTTCGGGGTTTTTTTTGTCTCTATTCATCAGGGAGGACAAAAGCAAAAACAAGAATAAAGTGCTTGGAACGGGTCAAAAATGAGCTATGGTTGAACTTTGAATGTGGAATTGCATTGCGTCCATGTCAAACGCCGCTTGATGGCACATCAAACTGACCCTGCGGCAGCGCAAGAAGCCCTCGAGCTCCTCTTTGAGGCCTGCGGCGGCCACCCGATCGCCCTCGAGCAGCTCCTCTGGACGTGCCTCGAGCGCAACGTCCTCCTCATCTCCCAGCAGTCCCTTGTCCCAGTGAGCTCTAAATCCCTCTAAAGAATGGTTTTTAGGCATTTTCACAGTCAAGAAAAAAAAAAAAAAAATTCGTCACCTCCCCAATGGCGCCATCCCTCCCTACCACCCCTCCGCACTAACTTAATAGGTTACACTGACGAAATTTGAGGCGTGGCCTGGCGATCGCCCCACCCAATTTTCGTACGGCTCCGTCGCGCATTGCGCCGCGCTTTTCCTCTCCCGTCTTAAAGCCTTCCCGTCAGTAGTACAACATGTCTTAACGGCTGCGTCCGTCGTGGGCCACTCTCTGAGCCTCTCCGTCTTAAGCCTCGTCGCCCAAACCGTCTTCGCCGTCTCCTCCTCCGACCTCTCCCTCTCCCTTGCCTTCGCTTCGATGAAAAACATCCTCCTCGACGACGGCCGTGGCGTCTTTTATTTTAGACACAAAATCATCCGCTCCGCGATTTACACAGACATCCCCCCCCCCCTCCGCGCTAGACTCCATTCTGTTATCCTCGACCTTTATCTCGAGCAGTACGGCCAAAAGCTCTCCCTCGGCCGCCTCTGGTCGGGCCGCGCACACGTCCTCTGCCATCACGGTGACCCCCCCCCCCCCCACTGGGCGCACAACCCTCGCATGATGTCGCCCCTACCACCCCGTCGGTACACCTCACAACTTGACCTCTCCCTTAGGGCCTACCCCCCCCCTCCCGCCTGTTGGCACCTCACTCCCCTCCATGCGCTTCATCTTACCCCCCCCCCAGCTGTGCTGGCTGGCGCTGACGCCCACATCGTCCGCTTTGCCACTGCGGCGGCCTTCCACGCGAGTGAAATCGGTGCGCCAACCCTCCCATCAAGTTTGACGCCCCAAGGCGCTTCGCGGGAAACAATTTATTTTTCCCGCCACATTTTGGCGGCGTTGGAGGCATCGCCGCGGGTCAGCGTCGCTGCGCAAGTTGCGGATTTTTTGGCGATGCTCAACCCGGACTTAAAAGGCGTGAAAGTTGAGTCGTCGTCGTCGACCGATGCGCGCGTGAGCAGTTTTGTCGTCGCAAAGCTGCGCCGCACCCTCGCGAACGCGATGCTGCAGTCCCACACCACCTACCCCCCCGACGACGTCGCCGCGGAGGCGGAGGGATGTCTTAAAGCCCTCCACATCCCCTCCCCGTCCAATTGGTTTCGCGTGGGGGTGGCCTCTGCGGCACGACTCTTCGCTCGGTGGGTGCATCCGTACCAGCCGCAGCGCGGCGCGCAAGGCCCTCCTCCCCTTGAGGCTGCGCTTGAAGCGGAGGCGCTCAAAGCCCTTTTGTTAACAACTTTTATCTCGCGCAGGATCATCGCGCTGCCATCGGTCAAAGTCATCATTGCAGCTCACCGTAACCCCCCCCCCCTCTACAGGATGCACTCACTCACTCCAGTCCAACTCCACGCATTCCTCCGAAACCACCCCTCCCTCTACTTCACCTCCGACGCCATCGACGCGCTGCTGCGCCACGCCGTCTTCCGCCTCATCGGCGCGCGCGGCGTCTCGTCGCGCCCGACGGAGGAGCTTCTGCGCGAGGCAACGCTCCTGCGCGACCGCATTCGCGGCGAGTCCGTGACTGCGTCGTTTGTCATGTACCGCGGCCTCGCTGAGTTCAGGTGGGGGGAAGGGAGGGGGTGGATTGCGTTGACTGTTCTTTTTGTCATCTTGAAGTGCGCTGACGTTGCGCAGGTTTTTGGAGGGGCAGCTCGCGATGTCTCTAAGCTTTCACAACCTCGCGCTGAACGAAAGCGACGGCGTGCCGCGCGACGAGATTTTGAGCGTCATCCACCACAGCGCGATGCTGGAGCTGCTGACGAACGACGACATCGCGCAGCTACGCCGCACCGTCGCACACATGAGCCAGATGATGCGCAACCAAATCGCGTTCTCGCCGCGCGAGGCGATGGCGTACAGCGTCATCGCGGACGCGCTGGAGGTGCTCGTCGGCTCGCCGTCTGACGGCGCCGTCAGCCGTTTGTTAAAATGGAGATCCGACGACCCTTCGCAGGCATGGACGCGCCTGCAGGACCTGCCGCAGTCTTGCCGCATTCTCTACGTCGCGGCTTTGATGGCCCATCACCTCGAGAGCAGCAGCCGCGCGGAGGTGGTGTCGATGGCGTGCGTGCTGCGTGACGAGTTGGCGATTTCAAATCGCACCGTGTCGCCGCATGAGCCCGTCGCGATGTTTCTTGCGGCGGACCTTGCGATGGATGCCCTCGTCAAATTTGATTGGCGCAGCGCTGCACTCGCTGAGGAGGAGCGGCAATTGTTCGACGCCGTCAACTACGTCGATGCGGTGCTATTTGAGACGCCGGTGCCGTGGATGAAGCTCTTCCCTGACGTCTTGTCTGCGCGGCTGCGGCTGACGACGGAGAGGAACGACCGGAAGCGACAAGCTGCGATGGTGCAAGTGGAGGAGCTACGGGACAGGGCCGCAGAAATCGGGGCGGGAATGTTTGTGAGAATTCTTTGGAAGAACCCCGGGGCCCTCCGACGGAGATCGATTAACGTCGCATGGGAAGATTCGAGCTCTTCGCACTGAAGCACAAGTCAGTCCATCGGCAGCCGTGCGGAACGGCTAGCTGGTTCTTTCAGCTTGTTGCGCACATTGAAGCTTGCAATTGAAGCATGTAGTTCATCATTTAGTAAGAACGCACTCGATTCAAGTTAACAGAAAATGTTAACAAAAACTGAAAAGTGCAGTCGGAGAAAAGATAAATTTTGTTAACAGACGCAGGATGCGGTACGCATTGAAATCACCACAAGTTGTCCAGTCAAAGTGTCCTTTCATATTCTGAACTATGAAGTTGTTTTTCGCTTTCGCGTTTGCGTTCCTGTTCGCTGCTGCGCTTGGCCAGACCACGACGTCTGAGCCAGACACCTGCATGGCTTCTGCCAATTTTATGTTGCAGAAGTTTCAGCAGGAAACTCTGTCCAACGTTCGTGAGCTTCGTGTGCTTCGCAAGATCCAGAAGCTCGCACGCACTCTCTCCGGTGATGTCAAGGCAAACAACACCGTCAAGGCTAACAAAAAGATTGCCGCAATTCGTTCCGCGCTTGAGGATATTCAGCGTTCTCATTCTGAGGTACGTGCGTACATTCTGTTTTGCCAGCTACGTTTCATATGCATGTCCTGAATGGTTTTATGTCGAATATTGGCCTTAAAGAAGTCTATATTAATTTGTAATATGCGCCAGATCACCGGACCGAATGGTGTCGTCGCCATCTTGGACAAACTTGCCAAAACACTCGAGACCACCATCGCTAACGGATTCAACGCCGTTGCCTCTGAGCGCAGGCGCTGTGGATCCATTTGCACTCAGCTCGCCTCTGTTGCTGGCAACGCCATCAAAGCTGCCGAAGCCAACGTCGTGAGAGCAAAGCAGAGTGTGTCGGCAACCAAGAACGCCGAGCAGGCTTCGGTTGCTGCGTTTGAGAAGGCCAAAGTAAAGTTGGAGGACGCCATCAAGGCCAAGAGGATCACCGAGTCCAACATCAATCGCGAGATCCGTTTGATTCGCGTCCTTGAGCGAAAGATCGACCAACTCGCCAGTGGCGGCAAGCGCGTCTGTGCGACCTTCCCAACGCTCCCTCTGACGTCTCAGCGACCAAGGCGGTTGCAGCTGTTGCGAAGAAGCTCTCTGAGCTTGAGTTGAGCGATTCTTTGGTGGACGAGGTGTCGCAGGACCTTGAGGATGGCGTTGTCGAGGGTGACGACGATGAGGTGTCGCAGGATGTTCAAGTCTCCGACGAAGATGCGGACGCGCTCGTTCAAGCCTCCAGCGATGACGAGTCGTCCGACGGTGCCGATGCCGAGACGGAAGATGTTGAGGAGTCTAACGACGGCGAGAGTGATGTGGCGGACGTTGAGGTCGATGAGGACATGCCAAACTCTTTCCGCGTTGGTTCCTCCAGGTCGAACAGGACTGTTGGCGTTGCGTTCAGCTCCCCTCATCATGCGACGGTCAAGCTCGGCGCTTCCAACAACACCGCGTCAAGCGCCCCAGTTCGCCCTGAGATCGTGTCGATTAAGAAGTTGTTGGCTGAGCTCCGGAGCAAACTGACCAAGGAGTACGAGGCGTCGAAAAAGTCTGTGACTGCCCTCGACACGACTTTCAACAGCGCGAAAGGGCATCTCAACAAGGCAAAGGCAGCAACTCAGAAGGCTGCCAAAAATGTCGCTGACGCCGATGCTGCTCTGGCCAAGGCCAAAGCTTCGAATGCGGCCCTTTCTGACAAGTGCAAGTCGATCCAAACCCCTCTCGATGAGCCCGAATTCCGCAAGATTATTGCCAGCGCCATCGCGTCTTCGCGTGAGTCCAAGAAGTCCGTCGGCAAGGACACTCGTGTTGCTGGCGCCGTCAAGCCCGTCGCCGCTGCTGCTACGGTTGCTGCCTCCAAGACTGTCGCCGCCGTCAAGCCCGTCGCCGCCGCTGCGTCTGCAGCCCCCTCCAAGCCCGTCGCCGCTGCTGCTCCTTTGGCCCCTGTCACCGCCGCTGCCAAGAGTTTGTCGAATGCCGCCAAGCCGGCTGGAAAGGTTGCTGCTACCACTTCCAAGTCCGTTGATTCCGCTGGTAAGGCTGTCTCCTCGAAGGCGACCGGCGTCAAGAGCGTGACTAGCAAGGTCACCAGCAAGGTCACCAGCAAGGTCACCAGCAAGGCCATGAAGTCGGATGGAAAGAAAGCTGCCCACAGTGTCTTCAGCAAGTGGTCCGGTAGAACAATACACAAAGGCAACAAGAACGGCAACAAGGGTGCACAGAAGCACTCCAAGAAGCACTCCAAGAAGCACTCCAAGAAGCACTCCAAGAAGCACTCCAAGAAGGGTGCTAAGAAGCACTCCAAGAAGCACTCCAAGAAGGGTCCCAAGAAGGGATTGTCTGGGAAGAAGGCCAACAACGGATGGAAGAAAGCTGTGAACCAATTTGGAGCGCAGAAGGCCCCGAGCAAGAGGAACGGGACCCCTCTTCGAAAGGTGAGGACTGCCAAGAGTGTTTCTGTCAAGGAGTAGCTGACACGCCCATTGTGACGAATCAGTACATGATGATCTGCTCTTTCGGACACAAGTTGATCCCCGTCTAAAATAACAAATAAATTTAAGAAGTTTGAGTTGCACTGGAAGGAAAGAGGTCGACCCCATGACGACTCCAGTAATGGAATTTCGAGTTGTTGCAAAGCCAGCAACGTCCCATCAAGCAGTAGCGTGCGACGAGTGCCGGTACTCGCAAAAGCGCTCGTTTTTACATAGAAATAGGCGGCGAAAGACTAGGTGCTCAGGTTCGCTTCCATGCGAAAACTGCTCTCAAAGAGAGACTGTTTGTTTATATTCGAGGACTAAGCGTCGAAAGTCAGCGACACCGCGTACTCTCGTGTGCCTCTGTCCTCACTCTCGTAGAAGTAGTGCCCCGACGAGTTGGGGATGACCGCAAGCTAGGAAGTGCTGTAGAGAAGAAGCTTTACATCGACACGTTCAACCAGTTCTGCAAGCCTTGGATGAGAGACGACATCATCCCGTACGCTTGCCCTCCCTTCGCCTCACAAACGCCAGCAACCTGTACGACCCCCCCAAGACAAGAGCCGAAGAGCTCCAGCAGCTCGCCGCCATCGCCCTCACGTCCCGAAGCCTCCGCCATCGCCGCGTGTGTGAGAGAGTGTCCTCCCGCATGCGCGCATTAGCCGGCAGCTTGTTCGACGACGTCTCCGAGTCCACCGCCGTTGCGTTCTTCCTCTTGGCCTGCTACTACATGGGCGAGGACTGGCAGCGCGCCAATGAGAGCCTCAGCATCAGTGCGCTGCGCTTTCGGGTGCGTTTGACCCATGCAGCGGTTGACATTTCCACCGCAGCTCGGTCGAGCCGCGGGTCTTCGGTCC
>JAIYDP010000399.1 GCA_027487435.1 Verrucomicrobiaceae bacterium
GAAAATATTTTTAGAAAATGTTTTGAAGACGGAAATATTTTTCGAAAAATTTGTAACGTGAGCGCCGTGTAGACATTGGCATGTGAGTAAACATCCCCCTCACCTAAACCCTAAACCCTCAAACCAAGCATGTGAGTAAACATCACCCTCATCTAAGTTCTAAACCCTTCAGAAGAACCTGCGTGTGTGTCAGCATCTCGTACACTTGAACCTATTTTATGAAGATTCGTTTAACGTTGCAGTAACCAGTGAAATGCGTATGGTTTAGAATTCGACACTCGCCTAAAGTTGTAACCGTGACCTTTGACTACGTCCATTGAACAAAGATCGGTTGCTTTACTGAAGTCTAAAAAAGGCCGTTCAGCATTCTCATCGTCAGTTCATAGCCAAGAAAGCAAGCTGCATTCGCAGGGAACGCGCGAACCATGATTGGAACAAACCCCTTGTACAGGGCCTTGTGTCCCTCTGCGGCGACCAGTTTCCTTGATATGTCAGAGTAGAACCCATTTGGGGCACTTGTAAACATCGAATAAGCCCGAATAAGTTCCCTCGGGTGCAGTCTGAAGGCGGCTCTTCAAAGTGTCGGCTGGTATGGCAACAAGCCAATTGAAAATGCCAGCCATTCCGCCGGCAAACAACAGGGAGAGGGGGCCCAATTCGTTCTCTGACTTCCCCTCGGGAGTCAAAGCCCTCTTAAACCCTTCGTATGCGACAAAATAGGCTCCGGATCTGAGGAGCTAAGGACTTTTCACGTCAGGATACCCAGGAACATCGCGGAGAAGCGTGGCAAAAGTGCCGCGGTAAAGACCGCGGACGCCCGATTCCTGCGGCGGTTAGAAGCGGAGCCAATTTTCGAACCTTGACGATCTGCCTCCCGCAGTCCCACATGCCGTTGTACTTGGGCGCTTGTCCGGATTGACCTTGGATCTGCAACAGGCACTTGATTCTTTCGCCAGGAGTCATGATGACCTGACGGTTCAGCTGATGGACAGGGCTCTGCGTGCCGTCGTAGCAACACCGGAAATACATCCAGCATTGAAGATCTGAAACAACGACAGCTTCTCGTTGGGATTTGATTGCTGACTTGTGAGTCAAGAATAAAAACGAAAAGAACCTGAATGCGCTTGCCAAAAGCGTACGACGCGAAAACGATGGAGTAGATAGGAGTGACGCCAAGGATGGGAGGCAAGATTCCTCTGTACAGCCCTTTGATCTGTCGATTAGAACATCACAGAGGATCACACTCCATCTTTCTTCACGATCTTCACAGCACAATCCAAAGCGCCAGAGTAGCCGCTCGTGGTTTGTAGAATGACTTTGATCGTATCCATCGGATGCCCGACGGCAACAAGAGAAACACCTGCCCGATTAAAGACATTCTTGCCAAAATGACCTCCTACACCACCAGCGATAAAACTCTTGATTGCGCTGGTCCCTTGACGAAGTCAACTCTGGAAAAATGCATATGACCAGTCGACTTTTCCTCGCTCATTAATAAAATAACAGGTACAAAGGACTATTTTAGACAAAGAGTCCAGCGCGGCGAATCAGAATTCCTGCAGCTTCACCGAGTAAGTCTTCCAAAATTGCGTCACCGACTTCCCAAGAGCACTCACGCTCTTCTTTATCCACAATCAGCCAGTCCACATCCTCCAACTCAAGCTGCTCCGCAACGACTTTAGCAACAATTTCATCATCCGATGCTGCTGGTTTTGCCCAATTCCGCGCAAGATGGAAAACAGATGCTATCCCTTCTTGAATCCTAGGCTTCCTACGGAGGCCCGTGTTGCTCTTGGCCCAAAGATGCTCAGATGGAGTCGGTGGCTTTGCAGGTGGGTGCATTCTGACGATAACGTCGCGAGCTTCATCAACCGCGTCGAATATCGCCTTGTGAAACATGTTCACATCGTCATGAGTGCCGAACAGCGTTTCTTCAAGGGTAGTGTAAGTTCTGAAGTCGAGAGAGTCGCGAATGTCATGGCGGAGCCCAACTTCGTTTTGAAGGAGGTCGAGGTATGACATGATTGACGTCGCTTTCGTGTCTGCGCGCATGTGAGACTGGTGAGACAATGACGCACAATCAACTTCGGCGGCAGCGGTTGGAGTCGGAGGTTGTGGGATCGGGGGAGGTCCGGCAGGTGGACGGAGCGCCTCGCCGATTGCGACGCTCACTTCCTCATCCAGCGCCTTCTCCACCGCCTCGCCAAGCGCCAGTGCCTTCAGCTTCCGACGCCTACCCGCAGCCCTCTGCTCCTCCTCCCGCAGCCGCTCCTCCTCCCGCAGCCGCTCCTCCTCCCGCAGCCGCTCCTCCTCACGCAGCCGCTCCTCCTCACTCCGCCGCTCCTCCTCCCGCAGCCGCTCCTCCTCACGCAGCCGCTCCTCCTCACGCAGCCGCTCCTCCTCACGCAGCCGCTCCTTCTCCCGCAGCCGTTCCTTCTCCTCACTCCGCCGCTCCTCCTCCCGCAGCCGCTCTTCTTCTCGCGCCCCTAAGACTGCTTGTGGCGCCGAGTCTAATTCTCCTTTGACCTGCCGCTTCCGTTCATGTAGGGCGTCTGTTATGTTAGCAAGCCCAACCCAACCCTACCGAGCGCAATCTCCTCCAACATCTCTTCGAATACCTCCTCCACGCGCTCGCTCACGGCCACTGCATCCACCCGCCGCACGATTACGTCGGGGGTCCGAACGGGGCTTCGCTTCGCACCGGATGTGACTGGTGGCAATGGTGCATGAGCGCCTCCGTCCTCAGTCGCGTCATCTTCCATCTCGCGTTCGTCCTCCGCAACCTCAGAGTCCAGGCTGTAGCCCCCCCTCACAGAGGCCGTCATCGATTCGCGCCGCCCCTTCATGTGATTGCCCCTCTTCGCATTCGCCTCAAGTTCAAATTCAAAACTGTAGCCCTCCGCAGATTCTCCAGAATCAGCTTCGTCCTCCCTTTTCGAAGTAGCCGTCTGCGGCTCAGCCTCAGATTCAAAATCAAGACTGTAACCCCCTCCCGTTGACTCCCATTTCTTCCCCACTGCATTCTCTTCCGCCTCAAAATCAAGAGAGTACCCCCCCCCTACGGATTCAGCAACTGAAGCGAGCACTGTGACCCCACTTCTTTCTGTTGGCGAGCCCTCGGCCTCAAAATCCTCCGAGTATCCCCCCCCCCCGTCACTAGCTGAGGGCATCCAACTTGCCACGCCTAGAGCCTTCTTCTCCCCTCCCCCTTGCATTTCAAATGCCCCAAAGGATTCGGCGACCGACTGTTGTGTGTTGACAGACACGCCCCCTATCCCCTTTGACTCTGCGATCGACTCGAAATCGTCGGAGTACCCTCCCCGTCTTGAGTCGATTGCAGACTGTGCTGCAGCATCCCGCTCTTCATCAAAGTCCTCAGAATATCTCAGCGACTCTTCAACAGACCCACCCTCAAATTTGGACGATCCCCCCGATCCTTCCAACGACTCCGCCACAGATCGCTTTGAATCTAACCCCCGCTCACCATCTGCGTCTGATTCAAAGGTTTCGCTGTACCCTCCCAAAGAGTCCGACACAGACTCGCCCCCAAATATTCTAGACTCCCCCTCTCGATGACTTCCATCTGCAAAAATGTCCAAAATTGATTCAATCCCACCCCGAGCACCCAAACTCTGACCCTCCTTTCCAGTAGTTGCGTCAACAGATCCTGAATTCGTTTCTATTTCAACTCTCCCCCCCCCGACAGATACACCCCCGCTCTCCGAAATTTCTGCCCTCGACTTACCCACAGAGTCCCCAAAATCCATCCCCTCCTCCTGCACGGACTCAAATTCTTCTGAGTAGTCAATAACTGATTCTGCAATAGAAAGGCCCCCTGTGCCACCAACTCGAACCCCCCCCCCTGCCCATGACCCGAAGTTGTCCAGAACTGAGGAGCCGCGATTTGAGCTTTTCCCCCCCTCTGCAGTTCCACCTATCTCCCCCCTCATCAATTCCCCCAATCCACCCCCTGCCAGCTCGCTGTCTGATCCAACCCCCCCCTCCCCACCGTCATCCTCTAATAGTGAGTCAACAACGCTGCCCCCGCCCCTTGACATGATGCTCTCTCCAATCGACTCACTGAACAACTCCCCTTTCTTCTCTGCAGGCATTGGCTCATTTAAATCTACCGTCGCCTTGTTTGCTGCACCCCGGGCATCCTCCGACATCCCCGAGGGTCCGTCAAATCCTGCTGAATAGACCCTCCCCCCTTCGGTACTTTCATCCACACCAGCTTTGACGTCATCTGAAATTTCGCTCTGGTGGAGAAGCTTGTCAACAGGGGGGGGGGAACGTGCTGAGGCGTCGAAACTTTCGAAGTCCTCGCCTTCATATCCGCCAACCCCCGCCCCCGCGGACAAATTGAGGGACACGCTGCCCGCTTCGCGAGAATCGTCGTTGCGACCAATATGCGACAGCTGCCCAGCGGCGCGAGCAATTACGCCCCCTGTGGCGGAGGAGACGGAAGCGCGCAGAAGGACCCTCCTTTCAGAACTACCCGAGGACGACATGTTTTCGGAATCTTCAAGCGAGGGGGTGTCGTTGCCGCCGCGCAACTGCAGCCGCAACGCTGCAAGGAGGGTATCGCCCCCCTCCTTTGCTGCGCGTCGCTCATCTGTCGCGCCGTCACGGGCGGTCTTGGCGGCCACGACTCGCTCTGCAAGTTGTCGAGCGGAGGGAGGTGGTGCTCTCTTGTCTATGAATAGCTTGATGTTGTCCAAAACAAGCGACTCGTCGGCAAGCGGCTCGTCCATTGCAGGGGGGGGGGTTGCGCTGGCGAAGGAGGGGTCAAAGTCCGAAAAGTCGGAGTCCACCGACGCAACGAAGGCAGTGCGAGTGCCGAGTCCCTTTGGGAGGGGGGGAGGTGAAATCTGAAATGACGCGTCTGACGCATCGGAATCCGTCGGCGCAGAGACCCCATTTCCTTTCCGCGCCCCAACCCCCCTCTGAAGTTTTCGCTCAATCGCGGAATTGCGCGACTTGATCGCCTGGATGATGTGGCGGTTCCGTTCTATATATAGTCGCGCGCGATACTCCTCTGCCCGCAGCGACGCGCGCTCTTTTTGAATTTCCGCCAGATCTTTCGCCAGACGTGCCTCAACAAGGCCTCTACGGTGACGCAGCGTGCGCGCCGCATCCAAATTTCCAGCGCGCTGAGAGCATTAGGAGGGTCGGATTTGAAATAATAAATTTAATGAATATTTTCTTACCTTTTCGCGCTCGCAGCGCGCTTCAAGGTATTTCCCCTCCGCTGCCGCACCCTCTTCGACCATCCGCTCCCTCAACTTCAACACCTCCAGTTTCTGTTTGAAAAGTCGCTTCTCCTCCCGCATCGCATCCGCCACAACGTCGCCAACACCCCCTCGCGCGCCGTCGGAGAGGTCGGACTCCGACGACTCCGCCTCTTCATGGCCGCCGCTCTTTGACTTCGAGACTGTCACCCCCCCTTTGTGGGAAGCCACATTTGTGCGAGAGCTGGCTGAAGCGGCGCGTGCGCTGCTGATAGAGGCAGTGGGGGGAGGGGGGAGGGGGTCCGACGCGAATTGAAGCGAAGAGGAAAGGTCGCCAACTTCGTCTTCGACATCGTCCGGAAGGAGCGGGACGTCGTCGGCGATCGATGCCCCCCCCCCGAACGGATCATCGAGGCTCTCAAGCGCAGAGGGGAAGGGTACCTTTGACCGGATTGTCGTCTTTATCGCAGGGGTGCGCACGGCCTTGGGGACACCCTCGACGGAAGAAAACAGCGCGTCCGAGATTTCACTCACCCCGCCCCCATCAAAAAGTGATTGGTCTTGGACCCTGTCCCTGCGCCTGCTCCATTCCTTGTCTTTGTCTTTGTCTTTGTCAGTGTAGTAAGACTCAAACGAAGCTGAGTAACCCCCCCCGCCGCTCACGTCACGCGACCTCAGCTGCGTAACCCCGCGCTGCGGAATTGTGGCGAGGGAGCCGGCTGAGTGCTCCAGTCCGTCCTGAGCAGGGGGCTTTGAGGGGGGGGGTGCATGCGAGGTGGGGCGGATGGCATCGGCGAGTGATTCACCCATCGCGCGCGCCACTTCCACGTGGTTTTGCGCCAGCCGCTCCGCCATGCGGTCGATCGCCTCCACAAGCCGCTCGGGCCCATCGGTTTGGGGTTGGGGAAGCTGCACTGCAGGGCTATTTTTAGCAACCATGCGCTCCGCTGAGAGCAGCCGCGCAAGCTCGTCCGCATGCGCGGCAGTACGGCGCCGCACAGCCTCCTCCTGCGCGGCGCGGCGATCGCTCTCCGCCCCCGCCCCAAGCGCATCGACGAGCGTCCGCCCGAGCAACGCCGCTTCGCGCTGCAGCACCCCCGCACGACGCATCGCAGCGGCGGCGTCAAGCTCCTGCGCTGCGGCTTCCACTGCGTCGAGATGCTCCAACTCCGCCAACAAAAGGCGCTGCATCCCTCGTGGGGACAGCCGCGAGGGCACATCCAATTCGTCCAAAGTGGGGGGGGGGGGCAATATTGGTCGGAAACGCAGGGAGTCAAAAGAAGGCGCCGGATCTGTCGCAACTCCTTGAGCAAACGAGGGGGGGGGGTCAGCTGCGATAGCAGGCACTGGCGCCGTGGCGACGACGGGAGGGTCAGGCCTACGTGGAGGAGACGAGCCCACGGGCTGCGAAACGGGGGGGGGGGGTTGAGCTGAGAGCGGCCTGAAGAGAAGGGACTCAGCTTCATGATTTCGCGCCAAATTTTGAATCGCCGCAACGTCTAGTGGCTCGACCTGAGCTGCCGCTGCTTTGGATGACTTAACAAAAGCGCCATCGATTAATGCGCCGACGCGCAAGGGTTGCGACCGCATTTTCTGAAAAAGGGGTTCCCACAGCCCTTCATCGTCGGATGGGTCGCTCCAACCCCCCCGTCCCTCTTGAGCGAGAGCTCGAGGGGCTGCGGCCTGCACGCGGCTGCGAAGAGATTCGCGCAGTGAGAGGGCAGAGATTGCACCCCCCCCGCGCGCAGGAACACTTGACGGGTCCTCGCTTTCGCTGGCGCTACTTTCGAAAACAGATTCTTTAAGTTCAAACTCAATGCGACGTGAAGCACCGGCTCTGCCACCCGCTCCAATCCGGGATGGTGTGGATGACACATCCGACGGGGGGCCGGGTGCTTTCGGCGACAGCACCGCTCCAACTGCGGGCAGGCGCTCGATCGCACGTAGCCCCTCCCCCTCCGTCAATTCGTCAGACGATTCTCCGTCGCTCAAATTCGACCCCCCCTCCGATTCGGACGGGTCGGAGGGCTCAACAAGGTTCAGCGCCCCGGCCTCCAGCCGCCGCACGCTTGCTCCGATTCGCTCCGCGGCGCGCTGAAGATCGACGAGGCGCTCGGCCCGCATCTGCGCGTCGACGGCGGCGACGTCGACGAGGGGGCGCGGGGGCGTTGAGAGGGGGGTGTGCCTCCGCGAAGGGACGGCGCTGGAGAAGCTGTCGCGCATGTCAATTCGTACGTCACCGGTCGAGGTGAAGCGAAGCGAAGCGAGAGGCCCCTCGCTGCGAGCCTGAAGGTCATCCAGCGACGCGCGCAGCCCCCCCCCCTGTGGCCGCTGCGCCGCGAGTTTGGATGGCGTCGCGGGCTGAGACGCCGCGCGAGGGGGGAGAGGAGGCCTCGAGGCGCGCGGGGGGGTTGAGGCGCGAGCGCCGCTGGCGTAGGCGAAGAGGTCATCCACCCCCTCGCGCACGTCCTCATCGTCGCGCCGGGCTGCCTGAGCCCCCTCTGCAAAGTCGTCCAACCAACCCATCCTCCGAACGCGCTTTTCAACCGGGGGGGGGGGCTTTTTGGCAGCCTTGCGAGCCGCCCGTCGGCTCTCCTCGTCCAGCCGCCTCAGCGCCTCCGCGCGGCGCTCTGCCTCGTCCTGGCGGAGGGCACGCTCGTTCCGGCGCTGCGCAGCGAGGCGGCGGCGCTTTTCGTCCAAATATTTTTGGACCTCGGGGTCCTTCTCCCGTGGGCCAACAAGGGGGGCGGCAGGGGGGGGATCCTTCTTTTGGGCGGCTAAGATACTTTTAGCAGGCGCCCTCCTCGGCTTTGACTGAGTCTGATTGACCTTGACAGGCGCTTTCAATGCCTCCTCCCCCTCCCCAAGAAGTGGGGGGACAGGGCGGCGGGCGGCACTGACTGCGCGCCGCTCGTCCAATGCGGCTTTGGACGGTCTTTCACGAGGAGCTGACTGTGAGCGAAATGATTTTGTCGGAGGTGGAGGCGGCTCTAATGTCGGGGAAGGCTTTGGCTTTTTGGGCTCTTGGAGAAAAAGCCGAGGATTTGCGTGGCTCGTCGAAGGCGGCTGGGGTCGAGAGAGATCATGTGACATCTTCGAAGAGTACAGAGTCGACGCTGTAAAAACAGTCTCTCGGGTTAAGGTTGGCATCCTCAGGGACGGCGCCGTCGAAGGCCGATTTGGTCGCCGTCGATCTTCCGAAGTGTGAGCTCCAGAAGAATCGCTTTGAATCTTGAGAGAGCTCGGAGGCGCCATGATGGATTTGCCCTCTTCTGCCGGAGATTCTTTTCGTTTGAACACGGCAGGCCGAGCAGCTTTGCTCTTACTCCTTTGCATTTGAAATTGGAAGAGCGAACTCAAAATTCCATTTGTTTACTTTTGGTTATCGAGAGTCTAACAAAAAAAGGATAATTCTGACAAAATTCTCTTGTAAAAATCGTTCTCTGAGCTCTTTTGTCTGAATCAGCGAAATTTAGAGGAAGACTGCATGATAACAGGAGGTGCCGATTGTTAATTCAAATTTGGGCAAAAAATTCGCAACAGGTGTCAAATTTGTGGCCGAAAATTTTGGCGCGCTTCACGTCCGTGAACGCTTGTGGAGAGTGTGGTGAGAATCTTTTCGACCACAATTCGTGTTGTCACAGCTTGTGAAGTTACTGTGGATTTCGATTCAATGTGGCGGAGGATGCACTTACGCTTCAGGCACGATGGCCAGTTTTCAAGCCAAGTCGTGCAAGATGTGCGAGCTGTGTGAAGAAAACCGAACGGAAGTGTTTTGTGACGCAGATTCGACATTTCTTTGTGTCCGTTGCTTCAATCTCGTCCACTTTGCAGACAAGAGGAGTCGCACACATCGTGCGTGGAGCGTTCTTTGCAAGGGATGCACCGCAGCGACTCCCCGAGTTTTCTGTCGGTCGGATGATGCTTTTCTGTGTGGCGAATGCGATCAGAAGCTGCACATGATCAACAAATTCGCTGTTCAGCATGAGCGCGACGTTATTCCTGATCCAATCTATCGGAAACTGTCTCTTGTCCTTCGGGCCATGGGGCCGAGTGGGCGCCCTAACGACTCCGTGTTTATGGGAATGATGCCGACCCCTCAACTGCAACAAAGACCGACAGCCCCTCAGATTAGACAGCCTGGCGTAAATCAGCAGTATCAGGCCCGACCGCAGCCTGCCGGCGTTCCGATGGGTGGGCAGTACCCTTTTCCGCAAGGCCAGCCGAGTATTCCCCGCCAAGATATGCTTGCAATGGAGGCCGGCATGCCCATGGGGCCGTCATTGTATGAAGTTGGTGAGCCACAGGTTGGCCGCTACTCGCAGCGTGAGCGAGAGGCGCGCATCGCCCGTTACCGTCAGAAGCGCGCTGATCGGTGTTTCACAAAGAAAATCAAATACGAGAGCAGGAAGATACTCGCAGATCGACGGCCGCGCTTCAAAGGCCGGTTCGCGAGAGCAACTGACGACGACCAAATTCACGTTGATGGCCAGGATTCGACTGTGTTGGGGTCGGGCACCATTGCGCAGGCGGACGGCCACGACGACCATGGCGCGTGGGGCCAGACGAGCGCAGACACGGCGCAACCTGAGCATGCGGACGCAACCCAGTAGCCCCCATTGTGTTTTATTATGTACAGCAAGAGTTAAATAACATTGTTTGCTCGCTCCTCAGAATTTGTACAACCCCAGCCGCTCCAGCGGCCCAAACGAGCCCCGGTCCGACGCATCGCGCGCCTCTCGCGCCTCGAGCAGCCGCGCCTCGACAGAGCGGGCGCGGAACTCGAGCTCGTTTTGTTGCTCGAGCTCGTCGGCGATGGCCTGGAGGTGGGAGAGCTCCGTGGAGTCGTCGAGGGTGAACGAGCCGCGGCGGCGGCGAGAGACGAGGGCGAGGAGGAGAAAGAGGAGGGAGCAGGAGAGGAGGATGGCGAAGACGGCGGCGGTGACGTAGACGGAGGAGCTGACGTTGCCCATGAGAAATGAGCCTGGGCGTGAGGGGGAAACATCAAAGTGGAACCGTCGGCAATGCGGACTCGGAAGGGGCTGCCGTGAAGGGGCACCCAGGACTGGTTGCTGTCTTTGCGAACCTCGACGACGAGGTCAGCGAAGCCCTTCGAAAAGACTTCGTAGTCGAAATGGTGTGTCCCTTGAGGGCTGCAGCCAAGGTAGCAAAGGCGGTATCCCGTGCAACTTGACGGTGAGAAAAGCGACGGGAGAGCGGACATTGTGCAGTTGTCCTCGATGCTGCACTCCTCGGTGGCATATCTCAGTATCTCCAATCGGATGTGAGCTCGAAGATACTCCGCACTGCATGAATGAAAGATCTCCCCAAACGCATCCCGCAGAATCACGTCGAACGAGGCGACGTGCCCAGTTTCCGTTTCTTCAATGCTCCCCGTCGCAAGACAGCGTGAGGGCCACAGCTCTGGTGCGTTATGGCGGGCCACTCAATGGGTCACACCTGGTGCCTGTGCGGATGGCTCTACGCTTGCGAGCAACGACGTCATGAGCAAAAAGAAGGTTGCATCCATCGCCCATTCCTACGGTGTACTTCCGACTGAGACAAAACTCGAAGTCTGACCCCCCCACACACGTCGACCGATCGCATGCCCTTCCGTGGGCCCAGCGGCTCTACTCGAACACTTCAAAGTACGTCTCGCGGCCTCGGTAGCCGAGCGAAAGTTGAAATTCGTCAGCGATGGCGCTGCCGACGTCAGACCCCCCCCCCCCCCCCCCCCCGCCCAGCTCGCGCCGCGCCCCCAGGGCACAGCCCGCCCCGACCCCCCCCCCCCCCCGGCCTCCCCC
>JAIYDP010000429.1 GCA_027487435.1 Verrucomicrobiaceae bacterium
GGGGGGGGGGGGGCCTTCGGGGGGGGGGCGGGGGGGTGGGGGTGGGGGGGGGGGGGGGGGGGGGGGGGGGGGGGGTGGGGGGGGGGGAGACGTCAAGGAGGAGCCCGTCGAAATGTAGAGGGCGCCCCCCTCTGTGGCGTCGTTTTGGGTGAAGCTGGAGAATGAAATGTTGAGGGACGAGGAGGCCATGGCGGCGACGGCACCGGCGGCGCTGGCGGATGGGCCGACGTTGAGGAGGGCGGCGGTGAGGGAGGAGGCGGAGAGGAAGAGGAAGGAGCCGACGGAGAGCTGGGCGGAGATGTTTGAGGCGGAGAGGTTGTACGCTGTTAGGGAGGAGGAGACGGCGCTGATGATGGGGGCGTTTGATGAGTAGAAGGCGGAGTTTGAGAGGGAGCCGTTGGAGGAGGTGAGGTTGAAGGCGGGGGAGAGGGAGGTGAGGGTGTTCGTTGAGAAGACGTTGGAGAATGAGAATGCGCATGCACTCAGGTCGAACAAGATGCCACGCGAGCTGGAGAGTTGGAGGAAGGAGACGTTGAGGGTGGAGGCAAGGGCTGTGAGGAGGGGGGAGGTGAAGTTGAGGGCAGTCACGTTGGCGAGGTAGAGGGTGGAGGAAGTTGAGGACAGCCACGGCCCGAAAGAGGAGAGGGCTGTGACGGAGATGTTTGCTAAGGAGAGGCTTCCAGAGAAAGAGGAATTGAAGAGGGTCGAATTGGCAACAACAATGACGTCGGACATGGTGAAATTGGAGATGTATGAAGGCAGGAAAAGGGGGGAATTCAAACGCACTGAACTGCCAGTTAAGGTGAGAGCTCGAAATGAGGGGCAGAGAGCGAAAGGCGTTTCAACAAAGATAGGATTCGTCAAGATCACGGAAAGAGATGCGCAAGAGGACGAGCATGCGTCGGATATCCCCTGCGAGAAGCTTCCGATGCTACCGACGTGTCTGGAGCACTGTGGCGATGCCATGACTGCGATGAGGAATGAGAGTGTTGCCAATGTTCTCATTCTTCATTTCACGGAGTACCAAATTTCCAAAACATTATTCTTTATCATGTGGCAGGCGAGATAGGATGAACGACGCGTGGCTTGTCGTGCCCATTGAGACCGACCCGGCGAGTTGCAAATTTCTCCTGAACTCTTCTCCGTCGAACTTTGTGCATGAGCGGGATGAGGGCGATTCAGACCTTGTCAGCTGTCGTGACCACGTCATCGAGCCTCAAGTGCGGGTATAAGTGCGTTTGGTGAACAGCGCGGAACACCGCTGAGGCGTCAACAACTGCAGCACACGAAGCAAGTCCTTCGGTCATCAACCTGAAGGCGAGTCAGAGTTTCTCCATGACCTGAAATGACCAATTGTCGTACGCTCCTCTTCCTAGAGCGAACGGTGGGATTTCTTCAAACATCTGTCGGCTGAATATAAAATAATCCAACGCCCAAGACGAAAACATCTTCGCGCCCGGCCCCACCACTGTGGACTCGAGCAGCGTCAAGTTGACGAGGACGGAACTGCTCAACCGCCCAAAGAAGTCGACGTTGATGCGCTGGCCAACAATGACGAACTTTTCAAACAATCTCGACACGGCCTGGACCATCGGCGCTGGGTCATCGAGGAGAACAATGTCCGAGTTGACGAACATGAAAAACTCTAGCCGCGTCAAAAGAGGCAAAAAGGTCCAGACGGCTGTTTGGGAAAAGGGCCTTCGCGGAGGAAAACATCGACGAGAGGAGGGGGGTGCCGAATTCGTTCACGTCACAAGGCGCAACGGAGACGCCGGCTTTGAGGAGAACCGAGTCTGGGGCACCGCCATGGCGAGAGGAGTTGAAGAGAAGAGGGAGGATGGAGCTGACGGGTCAGCGAGGGGGAGGCTGTCGTCTAGCGGACGGAAAAGTCAGCCATGACGCAAGGGCGTTGACTTGGCTTAGCTGCGACGTGAGGCGGGGGGGCGGTGGGAGGGCACTTTATTGCGGCCTGAAAAGGGCTTCGGGGCTGAGAAAGCCACGACCTGGACGGCGCCGTCGCCGTCACGTCGGTCGTGCCTGAGGAGGATCTGGAGGGTGAGAGGAGACGGACTGGCGCAACGGCAGTGCGCTCGTAAACAAAATGAGCGTCGAAAAAGTCGAAGGATGAGCCGTCGAGAGAGAGGGCAAACGGCACAACGCCGACAACCGACGCCCCGGCCTCAACGGCGCCCACAGGAGGCATCGGGGGGGACAAGCAAGTGGCAGAAGAGTTGGAGGTGAGCCTCGCGGGAACATTAATGGCGCCGAAGCGGCAGATGGCGGTGCAGTTGGCGTGTACGGGCACTTGGGAGGCTCTGAATTGAACTTGGACGACCACACCCCCTCGTGGAGGAGACTTTGAGGGCTTGACTCGCGTCACGGCTAGATGGTCAAATCAAGAAGATTTGACTGGGCTGAACCGAAGAAGTAGAAACGCGCTTGGAATGTCTTTGAAGACGCATGGGGAGGGCAATGAACGGACAACGATGTGCGCTCGGGGCGAACACGAAGCAAAGCGCCCTTTTGAACCATTTCCAGGTTCTCCTCGAATTAGAATGATTGATGGGGGCTCACTGGGATGTGCGGATTCAACGCGGCCATGTCGCTGGTCCGATGGCGAAGAGCGACGGCAGACACAGACTCGCCGTCTTCGAGTCGAACGACTTGAGGAGGGGCCACGCAAACCATTGCCAGCGCGACGGCTGCGCCTGAGGCGGGAAATGACGCAGCCTCCGCGCCGCCGAAGCTGCAGGAGCACGTCGACGCATCGGCGCCGACGACAAGAACTGCTGAGCCCCCTGCGGACGAGAGGGGCAAAGGCTCCTGTTGGGGAGACTCTCTGTCAAACTGCACATGGAGGGTGGACGCAATCAAGAGGGACGCTGCGAGAGGCCCTGCGTTTGGAAATAATGGCGCCGTGGGAGCACAGCCTGCGCGGTGAGTTTGAGCAGAGGTTTTTGGAAGGGATACTGATAGCTCGGGTGGCCAAGTCAAGTGCCATGCCTTCGGAGCCATGCGTCGACCGACAAGAGGAGGGCTTGGGGCGAGAGTACGGCAGGGGCAGGTCTGGACGAGGTTAACGAAGAGCAGATTTATTCTCACTGCCAACAGCACCATGACCAGCCGTGGATGAAGAGGGAGTGGCAGATTGATGCGGGCTTTGAGGGGGAGATTTAGAATGCCGGGACGACGGAGGTGCTCTTTTTTTTCAGGGAGAACGAGCCCCACCGACGTACCTGGAGCTGAAGAGGTCTTGAAGAAAAGGGGCGGTGTTTGAAAAGGCAAGGAATGCCATCAGCGTGAAGCTCAGTTGCAAGAGAGAAACAATGCAGAATAATTGATCACATCTCCGCAGTGACATCAAGAAATAACAGCGAAAATCCATTTCTTTTACAAGGACAATCTGTCGAATGCGACCTTGCCCATCACGTACGTAGACTGCACCTCCAAGTTCTTGTTCAGCAGCACAACGTCACCATCACACCCCGGTTCGAGCCTTCCCTTCGACTTCGCGCCGATGGCATCTGCGGGATGGATCGTAGCCGCCGCGATTCCTTCGACAACGCTCCCCCCACCAAACTTGATGTAGTTTCTGATACATGCATCCATGCCAGCTATTGATCCCGCAAGCGTTGATGTTCCCTGGACGTAGGCAACCCCATCCTTAACCTCCATATTGACGCTCTCAAGCTTGTACAGCCCATCTGTAAACCCAAGGGCCACTATTGCATCCGTCACAAGAACCGTCCCTCTCGGATGTGATCGTGCTGCTATCCTCAGAGACGCCGGATGACAATGATGGCCATCTGCAATGATAGAAAAGAAAGGGGCGGGTGGGTCCACAGACCCCAAAAGACCAACAATGCCCGGATCTCGGTGGTGGAAAGGTTGCATGGCGTTAAATAAGTGCTGCGACATTAGCGGAAACCAAAAATAGGCTACTGTGATCAGATTCGCTCCAGCAGTCACAGACGCCATCGCGGTAGCAATATTTGCCGAAGAGTGCCCAATTGACACAGCAATTCCTCTGGAAACAAGGCTTGGGATCACCTCGAGAGCACCAGGTAGTTCGGGGGCAATCGTGACGACGCGCACGTCAGAGAGAGAGCCGTACATCTTCTCGAACTCGGCAAAGCTGGGGACCACTGATTGCACCAGCGACGGATTGTGTGCGCCCCGCTTCTCGTAGCTAATGTAAGGCCCTTCGAGATGAACCCCAAGCGCGTGCGCGTCAAGCTCAGAGACGTTGGAAGGGGACAACCGGGGCAAGACGGAATGGTACACCTCAGGAGCGGATGTAACTACTGTAGGGCAAAAAGAAGTGCATCCTTGAGAAATAAGCCTTGATGCAACCTTGATTGTCAGGGCGAGAGGATGGATGTAAAGACCTGATGTAAACAGTCATCAGGGGAGGACGGAGTTGCGAAATCGAACCCCCAGCCGCCATTGATCTGAATGTCGACAAACCCTGGAGAGACAATCTTATCCGTGCAATCCAACGTCTTCAACAATAAGAACTTTATGGATTCCAGCAACCTCATCAGGGCAGTAATCTACGAAATTTCTTGAATCATAAAACCGCTTTTGCGAGTCAACAACAGTCCCGTTGTCAATCCAAACGTCCCCAACATCTAATGCACCCTGCCGCACAACAGAGCCACCTCGAAATCTAACAGTATTCGCAGAGTCACGAGCCGACATTAAAAAATAATTTTGGGGTAAATATGAGTTGTTTTTAGGAAGAAATGAATGAGTTGCTTTCCAAGGTTCTTGCTTCTCGGTTTCTGACTGCAATTGCGAATGCGAACCTAATTATGATCTTGATTCTTCCGATATTAACTGGATCGCTGTTTGGATGTAGCGAGTTGTCGGAGACGCCTGACATTGCAGACCTGTTTCGATACATTGCCTCTTCGATAACAATTTTTGCTTGCAGCTATCGACGCACATTGACGGACGCTAGTTTTTATCAGCCATCTTAAGTCTTGACATGCGTAGTACCCTATGCGCACCTCTCTTTCGCACTGGAAGTGTCACTTCTCTTCCTTCCATTTTTTCAATATTTCCTGTGGCTTCCCAATGCTGGAGCAACTGCTCAGCTTGCAATTGCCCAGATCTTGCTTGGTGTTGGGTACGTAGCCAAGGCCCATAGTGAGGTATGTCTACGTCTGCCTGACGAAGCAGTGACCAAAGTTTCCTCCTTAGTAGCCTCTCTCCTCTACTTCACTTCCACCTACTTCTTCATCGTGCCCGCACTGCATCCTTTTGGAATCAAGCTAAACCTAAGTTCCGCTCCACCACTATGGTCGCCGCCGCCCAAAAACTGAGCTTACATTCCCAAGCGTTGGAACGACTTGCCTTGGCCCTTCCGCCATCCTCCTCCTCTTCCTCGCATGCCTCAGCTTCTCCCTCTCACGCCACAAGCTCCCCCGCAAGCTTCTCTCTCTTCATGTTGCTTCTCCGCCGCAGTTCTGACACACCAGACCGGGTTCATCCGCTCTTTCGTCGCCGCAAATATTGGTCTAGTTGTTTCCGAAGCCATTTCATTGTCAATCGCTTCGTCCACGTACTTCTTCAGCGCACTTTTGGCACTCCAAGCGCTCGCAAGAACGTCTGCGCTCTCTTGGCTTCTCCGCGCTTTCCCCGTTTTTTTCTTTTGTTCCGCCGTCGTCATCGTTGTCGTGAAGCTAACGGAGCAAGCCCTCTTCGCATCCTTGTTCAAGGTTCGAGGCGACACGCTCTTGTCACGCCTCAGATTGTGGAGCCACAAGAAGTCAACGCATCGTCTTCGTCTGACGTCGTTGCCATGCTGTCGCTGTTCCCAGACGATGCAGCACTCAGCCCGAAGAAGTCAAGCAAGGCCCTCTCCTTCCTCGAGCGCGTTTTTCCAACGTTTTGTCTCATCTTACAAAATCCAGACGCTGTCGCATCTCCTCGTGCGCGGCCTTGCGCGGTACTCTCCTCATGTCGTGGCCGCAATCCTATCCAACCCACGTTCCACCGAGCAGGTCGTCAACTCTTTGCTCGACCCAGTCACGGATGCGGCGAAGATCCTCGAGGGCTTCAACAGTTGTCCTCCTTGTGGGAGGGAATTTGATGACATAGGTCACGCACTACATGCCAAAAAGCTTGGGCTTGCGATATCTGCGCTAGAGGGTTCTCGCGACTTTGGGGAAATGACATTGCAGCCCTCGGTGATTTGTTGTATTCCACCAGGAAGACTTTTGCAAACGTGGACTCTCCTTCTGTGGATAGTCACCGCAATCTGCAGAAAGAATGCGGACGGATTGCCCACCGCATCCTCAGCCTCTCGAACGCGTCGCGGAAATACGTGACGGACTGTTTTTCAAAGTCCCACTCGTCTCGCTCCCATCAATTAATGCCAGTCATCATTGGCGAAATCAGCGACCGTGTCATCACCTGATGTGAGTCTCATCCCGCAGAATGCAACTATGCTCTCTATTGCACAACAAGCATTTTCGCCTCGTCGCAGTCCTCTGCACTTGGACTTCAAATTGCCATGCACGAACCCACTCCAGGGTCCTCGCCACTGCAGCATCAAATACAAGCGTACTTCGACAAGGTCGTTGCAACCTTTCCCCCCACCGTTCAAGAAGCTGTAGCATCGAGGCCTGACGAGCTTCGATTCAGAAAATGAACTCTAATTTCCTTAAATTTGTTCTTTAGAATACGAAAGCAGCAACATGGCGATGAAAGTGTCGCTAGTTGAGCACCCGTCCGTGAACTTCGTGTCATTCAATCAAGTGTGTCCCCTCCAGACGAATCGTCCATCGGAGACTAACCAAACAGATGATGACGTGCATTCTTGTCGGCCAGGCAGAAGGGTTTCGGGTGTTTCAAATCGACCCTGTAACCGAAGTTTGCCGAGAGAGTTGCTTGCTTGCAGTCTGTCTGATGCGTTAGGCTTCTTCGGATGCTGCATTGTTGCTGGCGACATGCTCGATGAAACAAACATTATTGCAGTCGTCTCCGGAGAGTCCGTTGGCGACTACACTCGCAATCACGTTGCCTTGTGGGATGACTCCTCCAAAGTAGTCTTTGCAAAGCTAACGTTCCGCTCTGAAGTCATTCACGTGAAGCTCCGATACGATCGGTGCAATCCTTTCCCTCAAGCTTTTTGACTCGCAAGAATTGTCATTCAGCTCCCAGACAGTGCCGCCATTTACGCGGTGAAAGACAACTTCAAAACTCTAGAGTTTCAATCCATTCTGCGGTTCGACGAAGTCAACTGCAATAGTCCACTCACCCCCTCCCCCCTAACTGCTGAGGCTGCCTCAGCGTGTCCCATCCCGCTCATCCATTCGTCATCGCCTGCCCCGCCAGTGGTCATGGCGTCATCCAAGTTCAACATTCGGACCCGTCCGTCGCCCCAAAGACAACCCAAGCCCATCAGAACACCATCATGGTCGCGTCCCTGTCAAACGACGGCAAGCGTCTTGCCACCTGCTCCATCAAGGTACTTTCACTTCCTTCACCTTTCATCCCTTGAAGGGCACGCGTGTACAAGTCTTCTCTGTCTCAGAAACCGCCATCACACCCGAGCGGTCGCTACATCGCGGCGTTGGGGAGGTTGCAGTCACGAGCCTCTCCTTTTTCCCTGAGTCCGATGCTCGCGCGCCGATGTTTGAAATGTTCTGTGTTGCGTCCGAAACGACGACAGTCCATGTGTACCGCCTCAATCAATCGAGAAGGTGGTGCCTGTTTCGGCCAAGGAGTCATCTGACTCTCCAGCTTGTTTCAGTCGCGGCTGAACTCGAGCAGCCACATCGACGCGGAAAGGGACATGTCGATTGCAAAGGGCAAGTTCCTTGGTGGATTTTCGAAGGAGGGGTACTTGTGGAGTGCGGCGCTGGCCTGATGAGTTCTGACGCTGCAGTTGTTTGTTCGGACGGGTCCATCGCCAAGTACAAAATGAAAGCAGACAAGACGTTCGAGAGGGTGTTCAGAACGTTTTTCATCGACCGGCACGAGGAGATCTTCGACATTTGAGCTTTCTCGCTTCCATTTTGCTTTCGTGTGTGTAACAGTAGAAGTAAAGGTCAGGTTGAAGTAAAAAGTCTGTTTGTTAGCTGAATCGGTTCGTGGGGCGGAGAGAACATGAAGAAGCAAGAGTCCCGACGCAGCATTTTGATGGGCACTTCAGGGGAGGAGGGGAACAACCCGCGGACGCCCCTCGTTGAGCCGATGAAGCTGCCTGAGAAAAGCGGGGAGGAAAAGGTCATCATGAAAGTGTTTCAGCGGTTGGACAAGAAGCAGGACGACAAAATCGACAAGGAGGAGCTGCTGGAGCTGCTGCAGTCGCTCGGGTACGAGCCGTCGAAGATGAATCAGTATGGCGTGTCTGAGGTCGAGCACATGATCTGGGAGGTGGACGACGACTCGGACGGGTGCGTCGGCGTCGAGGAGTTCGTCGAGATGTGGAAGCGATGCCGCGCGGATAAGACGGGGCTGGAGCCGCGCAAATTGTACAACGTCTGCCAGTTCCTCAGCCTCGACCGCAACGGCGACGGGACTGTGAGCACGGAGGAGTGCATGGAGATGATCCTGCAGCGGTACGGGAGGGAGAAGCTCGACACCGTTTTCTCAGGGGACCAGCCGCACCGCTCGATCACGCTGAGTGAGTTCCTCACGCACGCCAACGCACCGCCGCTCAAGCGGACGTCCAAGGGGGCGCAGGGGAACAAGGCCCTTGCGCTGGTTGCGCAGTCGCAAAAGCCATCGTACGGGTCCGTGAAGCAAAAGGCGTTGCGGAAGTAAATGGAGGAGAAGGCGCAGGAGGGGGGTGTATGTTATGTACAAATACATAAAGTTGAGATGACTTAAATACGCGATTGCGAAGGCTTATTTTTCTGGGGAAAAGAGGCCAATGCCTTGAGGGACCCTCCTATGAAGAGTTCGGGTGGTGAAATGTTTCACCTCTGCGCATGACCGGTGGGACGAGTGGAGGGTTTCCTCATGATGCTGCGTCTGAGTAATTTCCCGCTTAAACAGCTGAGGAACGTTCTGTATCTCCAACTGCAGGTACAGTGGAAGCCGCTTGCCGCTCCTGTCTGCTCTTTCCAGTTTCGAATCTCCGCAGCATCCTCCGGGACTAGCGAACACTTGGGCAGTCACTCAAAGAGGGGAACTTTCAAACCAGTTCTTCTTGGCTCCAACCCAAGCGAACCTGACGAGTGCAAAACTCCTGTCGAGCGCTTCGTTGCAGTAAACGAAAGGTAGTGCGACCGAGACAATTCGGACATGTTGTCGACGCAACAGATACGTACTTTAAATTTACAGAAAACTTTAAGTTACAAGTCACTGCGCCCGCTCCTGGCTCGACTTTAACATGATCAAAATGTTTGAGACAACATGGTCTATTATTTTCACTTCATTTCCAGGCGATGAGTCGACCCGCTTGACAATGATGGCTCCGGATCGAAGGGCTGTGGCGACGAAGCAAGGAGGCAGCAAGTCAACACCTTTGATGCCGCCTGTTGGGATCTGGAACGCTGTTCGAGCAAAATCGCTGTGAATGACACGAAATTGCTTCATTTGCTTCAGGTGCTGTTGAAGAGATCGGAACTCTCCACACAAAATAGGAAAATCGATGCGGGCATCTGTGCGGAGATGAGTGAGGGAAATGGATGGACGTGAGCTCTTTCCAAGCAGAACTGCAAGCAAGTACAGCGCTGAAGAGCAAAAGGCGGCGCATATATCCCTGCGAAGGACTATTGAGGAGCGAATGTCAAAGAAACCGGTGTTTTTCTGCCCGGTGCTATCAACTCCGAGTCGCAGAGACGCTGGAGCTGCAGCGCCGGTCTTGGAAACAAAAGAGACTGTGGCGGCGACGGACTTGTCAACAGACTCTCCATCGACGGCATGAATGATAACGTCAACCTCGATCGCTGACGTCACGGAGGCAGTGCCAACGAGCAGAGGCTCTCCATTCGAAGAAAACGCCATCGATGACATCGCCTTCACGTCACTCGCGGAAAACAGAGCTTTGCAGCCATCCTCGCTTGAGTTTGCGGTGAGGGAGTACGAGCAGAGGTAGGAGACTCGCTGCGTAAGCCGCGGTGCTGAGATTTTTCTCTTCATAATGCGAGGGGACATCAAAGAGGAGGCGGAAGATCTGGCCATATACTTTTCGCTCCGCTTTCGGCTTAAAGTCTATTTTTAACGGAATTTAGAGTCACTTGTAAGTGGACTGATTTGATGTATGCACCAACTTCACTCGCAAGCATACAGATGGATCATGACCATATGTCCTGAATGTATCTGGAGTCTTTCTGAAGGGAAAACAGCGTCTTCTTTGCTTCCTCCTCGCTGAGCTGCCCATGATCCTAAAGCGTTACAACAGCAGCGGGGGTGCACACCGACAATATCTGAATGACCGTCCCCATGACGTCCTTTGCCATGTTCATCCCGTCCCTGCTCGCGTCACGCCTCATTTTAAACAACTCCAAACCCGCAGACGTACACAACGGCACGCGACTTCAAGATCAGATCCGCAATCATTCGCCCATCCTGCTTCAGCAAATGCTGCACGTAGACCTGCCACCATCAGGCGCCACCCAAGTGCCACACTTTGGACTCAAACTGTCGTGAAAACGCCACTCTTAGGCTCCCGAGAACCCTTTCTCTGACAAAGCTGGCCAATTTGTCCTCCGCCATCAAACCACCCCATCAACGCCCACCTCAAACAAGAAATCCTCATCGCACCTTCTGCACCCAAAATACAAAATCCGAGGCACGGCCGTGTCACCGTCCGCAACGTTCAACGACCGCCAGAACTCCCCCCTGGTGATTTCAACCCCAACGGCGGGCAGCCTCACGAGAGGTCGTCTTCGCTCTGAAGGCTCCGAATGTGCTCCAAAAAGCCCACAAATGGAGAGACGCCCGTGCCGGGACCGATCTCTCGGAGTGAGGGTTGTGGATGAGGAGGGCGGCACCATTATCATGGGGGTGCGAAGGTCCCGCGGGATGCGGAAGTCGCGCGCTGGTGCGAGATGACACTTGACTTTTGATTTGGGCGTGAGAGCCTTGAGGAAGCTCGTCGCAACCCCGCCTCGGGCAGCCCCATCGACGGCGACTTGCACAGCACTGAAGGCGATGTCAAACTGCGTTGGGTTGAGCTGCGGCGGTCAAATGTGCGGCGCGAGAGTCACCATCGGGGAGGAGGCGATGGAGTAGTGGCGCTGAGGCAGCGGCGCCAGCGCGTCGAAAAGAACCTGAAGCGGGGGCATGCAGCTCTGAGACATCAAGAGGGGCAAAACACAAAAAACTTTGAATTCGCGCAGAAGCCGCCACACCCCAACGTCGCGCTTGAGGATGCGGTCGTCGTATTGGGACTTGCCTTTGCTGCCGGCCAACGTCAGCATCTCCTCGCGCTCTGTGGGCTCTTTGCAAAACTCAGCGAAGCTCCGCAATGTCGCCTTTTTAACAAATGAAGTCAAGTCGCACCGCCGCTGGAGCAAATCGACTGCGCGGCAGCAGAGGCCGACGAGGTGGTGCGACGTGGCCGCAGGAAGGCTCTTTTCAAAATTCAAAACGGCGTCTGGACTCAGTCCAACCCTGGACAAGACGTCAAGCACCTGAAAGTGAGTGAGGTGGAGGGGCGGGGGGGGGGGGCACAATTGATTGCTCATTGAGAGGCGCCACTGCAATAGAATCACCCGGCGCGTAGTGCAGCGGCGCGTCCGTCTGCAGAGTCTGCGCATCTCAGAGTCTTCGAGGTCTTGCGGACCATAACGAAGACGTGCCGATCGGCCGAGCGCGTCACCTCGCGGCAGCTCACGACCTCCGCATCGACGGCGTCTGGTCCGTCAGCGCAGCCGCAGCTCGAGAGACTTGCGATGGGGGGAAAGAGATCGTCGGCGGGGCGATGCGGTGTCTTGGCGTCGAGAATGGAGACGACGAGCGACGGCGGCTGCAGCCGCGGCAAAACGCCGAAGTCTTCCTTCGCCTCACCCTTGGGCTCTGCCGCTGGCTTCGGCAACGCTGGCGAGTGAGGGCGAGCAACAACAGCGTGGACGAGCAGCGGCTTTGAGGGCCTTCTGCACCGCAGGGATGATGCCGGCGACCCAAGGCTCGACAACTTCCTCAAGGCCCGTGCCCTCGTCGCCATCACCGCGGGGGAAGAAGCACGAGGCGCCCATCTTGGACTAGGTCAGAGACTGAGCAGGCGGGACGGCACTTCTTGCATGCGGCGGTCGATGGCTCTGCCGGCCGCGCAGAACTTGTCGTAGTTTGTGTCTCCAAGGGCGAGCACGGCAAACTGAAATCCTGCCAAAAGTCCTGGTGGGTGCGTTCTGGGTGATCAAGGATGAGAGAGGGGAATGATGGACACACAATGATTGCAACGACGTAATAAATGGTGCAGCGCGTACCGTCTGTGAAGCCAGGTGAAGAATTTCCGGGCATTGTCGGGAGGTTCGCCGTTTCCGGTTGTCGAACAAACTATCACAACAATTCTCGGGCCGTTCAAAAACTCCTGGAGATTCAGGGCGAGATTCAGGCAAGCGAAGCAGTCATGGAATAGTAAGAAGCGGGTCAGCAAGAGTTTCAAACACTTCGGGTGATGTCCTCTTACCGCCAGACAATCATTCAATGTACTTCTGAGTGTCTCAACAAGCTGGCATGACAGATCCTTTGCAATCCGCATACTGAGAGCCTCTGCATTTCCTGTTTGGGAACCAAATGCAACTCTGACTGCCATCTACAATTTAACTAATAAATCTACGTAAACTTTAGTGAAATAAGTTGAATGGTGTAAACTTTGTAATTGGCAATTTTTTTGATCTAAAAAGAGACTTCTGTCATAAAAAGTGGAGATTTCGAGAAAGATCACATGTCATCAATGTCGCATCAGTGATAACAGTTTGTTATTTTAGGATTCCGTTAAACATCAAACGATCAACGTACGAATGGCAAGCCCCAAGGGAACAGTTTCATTCGCGAACGCAAACAATTCCGTGCCCTCCTGACCCAATTTGGAGTGACGCCTCAGGAAGAGCTCATCAACGCTGCCATGGCGAGGCTTCAAAGCCATGTCGACCTTCGCCGCATTCGGTTGGAAGATTTCTTCAAGCACTTCGACCGCCTAAATTGCCGCCATGTGACCCCTGAGCAGTTCAAGTGCGCAGTGCCATCGCTGCCCTCACAGCTGCAGACGGAGCCTGGATCTGAGCGGGTGTCGCATGACGCCAGCGGAGCAGCAAGCCATCTTAAGGGCGTACTCCAACCCGCGGGACCCTCTCAAAGTCAATTACTACGAGTTTTGCGACCACGTGCAACAAGGTGTCGCTTCACTCCTTCGCCCCTCACAGCGCCAAAAGTCATTCGCGACCTGGAGAAGAACCCCTCCTACAGCGGCGACCTCAACCCCCGCGGCGACCGCGGCCGTGAGGCCCTCAGCCCCCGCTCGGAGGTGCGCGTGCACAGCGTCCTCCTCCCGGTTCGTCTTGAGCTGCGCCACCCCCTTCTCACCGCACAGTCGCTTCGCCACATTGTCAAAGAGCGCTGCCTCATCGTCAAGGACTATTTCATTGACTTTGACAAGCACAACAACGGCCGCATCTCCGTGCCTCAGTTCAAGCGCTCCCTCCCCTTCTCCCTCCCCCACTCTGACATCGACCTCCTCGTCCGTCGCTACATCGACCCAACCGTCGGCGACGTCAACTACCGCGCCCTCCACTCCGACGTCACCCCTCAGGGTAACCCATCCCCCCCCCCCACGCACACTTAGATCTCAGGCGGCCTTGCCTCGGCTCCACGTGTGAAGTCAGTCCAACCCGGAGCGACGATTCGGCTGCCGTCGGACCTCGAGCGGCAGCTGAAGAAAAAACTCCGCGAGCGGAACATCCTCCTGCGGGACATTTTCATCGACTTCGACAACCTCCGGTCCGGCGTCGTCTCTGCGGACATTTTCAAACGAGTTGTTTCCAACGTGGGGGTCATCATGAACGCCGTCGAGTTTGAGCAGCTTTGCTCACTTTACTCGCGCGGGGATGCGAAGAACCAAATCGACTATGTCGCGTTTTGCACCGAAATGGAAAGTGGTGAGGCTGTGGACACTCGGCTTGCGATGACCCCCCCCCCAGACTACGCCTCCCCTCACGACATCGTCCAAAATGCCATCGACCGAATGAAGCGCGAGCTCACAAAGCGCGGCGCCTCCGTACACCCCCCCCTCCAGTCGCTGACTGTCAGGGCATGCAGGGGCTCGTCAGCGCCCTCCAAGCGCACGACCCCGGCAACAACTCCCTCGACGCCACGTCCTTCCGCGCCGCACTCTCCCAGGCGGGGCTGCTCGTGTCGAGCGACGAGGTCGAGGCCCTTGTGGAGGCCTTCGTCGCCGACGTCCATGGCCGCATCGCCTACGGCGACTTCTTGCGCATCGTCCGCGGGGGGATTGTGCCGAGTGAGGGCGTTAACGGTTTTGCGCTGCTGACCCATTCTAGCGAGGCGCTCCATTTCAATCAAGATTTTCAACGCCCTGGACTTCAACGGCGTCGGGGAAATCCCTGCGACGGATTTGAAAGCGGCTTTTCATCCTGCAGCGCACCCATCGGTGCGCGCAGGGCTACTGCAGCCGGAGGGGGCTGTGGCGGAGATGGAGGCGGTGTTTGATGGCGAGTTTGTCGACAAAAATAAATTCGTTGAGTTCGCGACGGCAGTCTCCGCGGAGGTGGAGGGCGACGCGGCATTCCACGCGGCGATGTGCGCCCTCTTTGGCCTCGACGCGAAGCTGGTGGCGATGCCGATCGTTGCGGAGCCGGTTGTGCTGAAGAGCTCCATGACGGACCCGTTCAAGTCGACGGTGAAATTGATTTAAGCCGGTGGGGGGGTGGGAGGGGGTTCGAATGTACATAAACAAGACAACTGTATGTTACGTTACGCTATTAAAGACATTGACCAATGCCCCATCGCGACGGCGTCCGCTCGCTAGTCGCTCGACAGCACCGCGATGTCCACGTCAACATTGATCTGCCGTCCAGAGGGCGGCGGCGGCTTAAAAAGCGGGTCCCCATTGACGTCGCCTTTCGTCTTTTGAAACACGACGATGCAGTACAAATCTGGTGGGCTGAGCAAACAACCGGCGGCGAAGATACGGTTGACCTCCCAGTCATCGAGAGGGAAGACAGGCTCGTCGCCAACGACGTTGAGGCGCTTGAACATGTCCCCGTACCCATTGTCGGTCGAGTGCCTGACAAAGTCGTTCAAATTCTTGTGAAACGTCACTCGGAGGCCGTACTCCCAGGCCAACCTGACGCATGAGAGCGCAATCGCGTCAGCGGCACACTTCTCCAGCGTTTGGAAGTGAACAAGGTATTCCTTCGGAAGTCAGGTCATCGCGGGGGGAGGGGCAAACGGGGCAGTCGAAGATGGCACCCTTGAGGTCGAAATGGTACATGAGACCAAATGGGTTGTCTGCGGAGAAGGTCTTGGCGGGGCCACATGCGGCGGAACGGCTGAAGTCGATTTTGTAGAGGCTGTTGCCCCACGTGAGGGAGTTGTTCGCTCGGAGCTGCTTGCTGTTCTCATGTGAGCGGCGGCAAGCGGGGGGCAAAGGAGGGCAAAGGGGGGATGAGGAGGCAAACATGATGACCGCGGCGTCTGGAATTGTGCAGATGAAAGTGCCCTCGACCTTGAGTTTCGACGTGATGTTCTCAAGGCAATTTCCTGGCGGGGGTGAGCACGAGGAGGGCAGCTTGAGGACGCGCTGAGGTCTCGGACTCGAAGGCGTAATGGAATGCGAATTGGCAGCTGACAATGTCGAAGGTCACGCCTGGAACATGCTTGTCTAGAGAGCTCATGAGGCCTTTCTAAGGGGTCAGCATAGTGAGCACATGATGGACTTTGGAGTAGTCCCCAACGCAAAACGTGGCCGGAAACATCATCCGCTCTTTCATGGCGAACTTGTTGTATCGCTCTGCTGCTTGCTTCACAGAGACCTCAGCAATGTCTTCTTTGGTGAGTTCTGGACTAACAGAGAATACCGATTCCAACATACTGAGCTATGTTCAAATGTTGCCACTTCATTACATCCCCGCCCTTTCCACATGCAATGTCCAGCACTGTGCATTTGTCTTTCCGAACAAAAAGCTGAAGGGCAACACTCTTGACGAAGTTGTTAAGATTGCGGAGTCGATACCCTTCGCCCTCGTCAGTGATTCGCCGCAAGGAATTTGTGGGATTAACGGAGTTGTAGTGATCTGCTACGAAATGAGTCATTTTAAAGACCCACTTTAGAGCAATTTAGTATTTTTCAGTTTTGTGTTCTGAAGTTTTGTTTCCAGCACTTGATCTGCAGGCCTCTACGACATTTTAAAGACGTCATACCGATAGCACTCGCATAGCCGTTGTTCTGACGGCGCTAAAGTAGCCGGAACTTTCATACGGCGAGCTAGCTCCTTCCCCCGCGGTTTGGACAGCTCTTCTCTTGTGTATGACCTCAAATTCTCCCCAATGACGTATTCAAGTTTGTTCTGCAATGTGAAACACTGCTCTGGAGTGCACAGACCTCTGAGCAGACCGTCTTGAGGTCCCCCACCCCCATAAGGACCTCTGGAGAAACGAATCCGTCGCACATTTCGAATACATAGGGAAAGCCTGTTGCAGGAGTTGCAATGACATCCTCACGAGGAGTGACTCGAAACAAGTCCGAAGAGTCCTCGGGGGGTGGATGCTCGAGGAGAGCGCCGATGACTCCGCTGTCAGGCGCTGTCACAAGGAGAAAAGCTTGAGGGAGCATTGCCATCGAAACCGCCTGCACAGTCGCTCGGAGGCTGCTGATAGAAGTCGCTGCGTAGTGCAGGCTGAGCTGAAAGTTGACAACGCTTGCAAACGGTGCGCGAGCATTGAGAGTTCTCTCCACTGTGCGACTTCTGTTCGACCATAGCGAGAGCCCCCCTATGTCGAGGAACCCCGGCTTTGTGAAGTCCAGCTGCACGAAAGCCGCAACGTAGGCGTAGCTCTGCTCAAGCCACCTGTCCCGGGCAGTCTTGAGAGGGGCGTCAGACACATCTGCGAAGATGACGGCCCCAACGTTGGCGGCGGCGAACTTGTGCATGTCTTGCCCCCGACCGCATCCAAGATCCAACACGACGTCGCCAGGCTTGAGGTACGTCTGCATGAGGCTCGCCTTTGCGAAGTTGGTTATGGCCTACGACAGCTCAGCAACCCATCGGCCCACAAGAGACAAACGACCTTGGCGCCGTACGTCGGCTGCTTCCTCCTCTCGAACCTTGACGGGATGGGATTGGAATTGTACGCCTCGCGCACCTCTGACGCCTCGATCTTCGTCGGAACGACGATGGGGCACACCTCCCCCGACGCCATCTGCTGCGGCGAAATTTGAGCGGTACTTCTGATGCGCCGCCTGCTGTCGGTCCTCCGCCGAGGCGCTCGCGTACGCGGCCTTGTCGGCCCTCTCAGTCCACAGGATGGGGACACGATCTTTGCTGTCGCTACGCCTGCAGGAGTGGGTGCTCTCTCTGTCATCCGCATCTCCGGACGGTGCGCTCTTCAAGTCGCCGCCGCCATGAAGCCGCTGACTCCGAAGGCGGCTCAAACGCTATCTCCATCGCAGCGCACTTTCGCTCCCCGCGTGGCGACGCTGTCGCGGTTTTCGGATCCGAAGAGTGGCTGCTCCATCGATGAGGGCCTTGTGCTCTACTTCCCAAGTGCTTTTCCAGCCAGCGCTGCTCAGCTTTTCAGAGCCGAAGAGCTTCACCGGTGAAGACGTTGTCGAGCTGCAGTGCCACGGTGACTTCTGCCATTTCGACTCAAACGCGAAGGCAGCACCGCTGTCGTTTCCGCTGCCCTATCCTCCCTCGCACAGGTCCCCCCCCCCCCAACTGTCTCCAACCCTTAGATCCCGGGCCTTCGCATGGCTGAGCCGGGCGAGTTCACGAAGCGGTCTCACAAACCGTTTTGCTCCATGACGCAATCAGGGCGGTCCTGAACGGCAAACTCGACATTTTGAAGGCGGAGGGGCTGGCCGACGTCATCGCCGCCGAGACGCCGGCGCAGCTTCGCCAAGGGCTTGCGCAGCTCCATGTTTTTGCGTTACGAGGGCGGGTTGATGTGGGCAGGGCGCTGCGTCGGTGGTGTACGAGCGGTGGACGCGAGACGTCACGCGCCTGCTTGCGCATTTGGTGCAGCGACGGAAGGGGGGGGGTTGACCCTTGAGGAAGCTGTCATCGACTTTGGCGACGACGAGGACGTGCCTGCGGACGTTGTGGAGGGCAGTGACGCGTTCGTTACGTTCGCGCCGTTAACTCGCTAGTCCTGTCCACCGCAAGCAAACTAGCTGTGGATATTCGCTTTCATCTCAGCGACGCGCGAAGGGGGGAAATCATCCGCGACGGCGCGCAAGTCGCCCTCATCGGCCGCCCAAACGCTGGCAAGAGCAGCCTCCTCAATGCCATCGGCAAGGCCCGCCACATCAAAATCTGACATTTCAAACAGCGCAGCGACCCGTCGCGATTGTCTCGCCAACGGCTGGCACGACGCGGGACGTCATCACCACGCGGGTGTCCCTTCGCGGACGTGCCGCTTCGTTTGCAGACACGGCGGGGGTGCGGGAGGCCGGGGCTGATGAAATTGAGGCCGAGGGTATTCGGCGCGCGATGGACGCGTTGCTCTCGTAAGGACCAAAACGTGACTTTTTTAGAGCAAAGTCCGCTGAGGTCTGCTGCTACGTTGCGGAGGCAAGAGAATTTCCGAACCCCACCGACGTCGGGCGGATTGGAGAGCTGGGGGGCATTTGCGAGCGCGTGGTCGTGGCGCTGGCGAAAGTCGACGAGGCGCCGGCAGCTGCGGCGGCGAAAACTGTTTTAAGCTCCTATCACCATGTGAAGGCGGTTGTGGAAACCTCGGCAGTGACGGGGCATGGCATGTGCGTAAGGGAGACGCAGCGGTTCTGAAGGCGATGCAGAAGCGACCTCTTGAGCGCCATCGCAGACCAAATTGACGATCGCCTTCAAAAACACGACCAAGAAGGGGAGCTCATCACGAGGGCACGGCATCGAACAGAACTCGAACACTGCCTCCATCATGTTGAAAGAATCCAAAGTGGGGCTGGCAGTTTTCGGCCGCTGAAACTTAGATTTGAAAACGCGCTACGTTGAAGAAGCCGCCGAGGAAGCACGCCTTGCACTCATGTGCATTGGTCGCATCACTGGGACGGTTTTAT
Source organism: Verrucomicrobiaceae bacterium (assembly GCA_027487435.1). Classification (GTDB taxonomy): domain Bacteria; phylum Verrucomicrobiota; class Verrucomicrobiia; order Verrucomicrobiales; family Akkermansiaceae; genus UBA956. Next base: position 19,205 of record JAIYDP010000429.1, read on the forward strand.
CGGATCCTCCACCCGATGGCTCATTGTTCAGGTCGATGTAGAAGAGGTGCTCGATGTTTTGTTTGCAGATTTCTGCATAGGAAAGTAACTAACAAATAGAAATTTGTGTTTGTTAAATGAGCATTGCAGAGACACTTCGCCAACTGGGCCTTGATGACGACGCTTTTGTCGATTATGTCGAGGGAATTCTTAAAGTATTGTGACGTCCATAAATGCTCAACCATGAGGACCCTGACATGGACTCTGATGAAAAAGATAGTGCCATTTCGGAGTACCTAAGCTCTTGTTGCGTGGGTGCGCGTAGCTTCTGCGCTAACGTAGACAGGATGCACCAATTGAAGGCATATTAGCACAGCTCAAAGCCATTTCGACTGCTGAAGTTGAAGCAAAGAAGAAGGCGGACGACGCAGTTGCGTTGGACACAAAAGGCGCACTACGGGCCGCTAGGGAAACCGCTGGGCCCCAGCGGGAGATTGAGAACTTCTCAACAACACCGTTTGATGCGGTCTTGCCTGCACCAACAACGTCAGCGCCGACGCGGAGGAGCAGAAGAAGCGGTACCATCTCCTTTCTCAATATGGGTTCGAGCAGCGGTACTGCGCACGGACTTGCCTCCTGATACATCCTTCAGGCTTGACCTTGATGGGAATCTGATTGAGGAGAGCCACAGCGGCAATTGCGACAGTAGTGTCAACTTTGACCTTTCTCAGCCCCGGCAGTGGAAGAGAATTCGAACCGCGACATCATGGCAGAGGCTGCGCGACGCGGCCGGGAGGATGCGAAGCGGTCGCACGAAGAGAAGGTTCGGCGCGACCGTGAGGCGAAAGAGGCGGACCGTTTGAAGAAGGAAAAGGACAAGACGCGGACGATGAAGAAAGAGAAGCGGAGGGGGTGCGGGTAGAGTGTATTTGTACAAATCAGGGTGTTATAATTCCGAAGCGAGTGTGCGCAGCGTCTGCAGAACGGACAGCATTTCTAGGGGGGGGGGGTCAGACTCATGTTTGAGGGGCGCACTTGGCCTCCGAGGCGGCTCCTGCTGCCAGCAGGCGGAGATGAGCTGCGAGCGTCAGGCCTCACCGCAGCCGCTTGCCGACCTGACAAACGGAGCGAGGACATGACGCAGGCATCATCGGCCTCTGACCAGCGCCAACGGCCGTTGCGATGGCCGCAAATTCTCTCCCTCCCCAGGGAACTTGAAAATTCAAAAAAAAGGCAAATGACTAGCGACGCACCATCACCAGAAAACACTTCCCACATCATCATCCCAAACGCATAGACGTCGGCGTCGGTTGCAAAAGCCTCGTTGCGAAACAGCTCTGGCGCCATGTATTCGGGGGTGCCCGCAGCAACGGCCGAGGGGGCGTCTGAAAGGCGCCTCGTGAGGCCAAAATCGCATAGCTTTGACACTCTCAGAGAGCGGTCGACCTCGCCAATCAGAAGATGGGTTTGAGAGTGAAGCAGCACAAGGGGGGGGGGGAGAGGGGGGGGAGGGCTTACGAGGACGTTTTTGCTTTTGACGTCCCGGTGGACGAGCTGTGGCCTCGAAGTGTGGAGGAACACGAGGGCGGACGCAACGCCAATCAAAAGATGCAAGCGCGTGGAGACATCGATTGGCGTGCGCCTGTGGCATCAGCGGGGGGGGCGGTCAGTCACTTTGATCTCAAATGGACGACGTCGTAGAGGCTGTTGCCGTCCACCCATTCAAACACGAGAAACAGCTTGGGTGGCTTCAGCGTTGCGGCCATCATGAGGACAATGTTGGGGTGTCGAAGGTCGCTGCGGGGGTCAAGCCGTCGGCGCGGGGCAAACCTCAGCACAGCCGCCTCTTGATAAAACTCAGCTTGTAGTTTGGGATCCATTGCGGCACGGGGATCGACGGGTTTCTTGACGACAACGTCGCATCCTCTCCAAACGCCTTTGTAGACGACGCTGAATGCGCCTTGGCCAATCTTCTCGTCCTCCAGCTCAACGTCATCTGGCTCGATTTCAGGACAGCTTATCCTCGGTGCGTCGAGTCGGCTTGATCCCTCGCTTATACGTGATAGACTTGGTTCGATGGGCTTGTGCGATGAAAATATTTCTGTCGAAGATCCAGGTGCAAAATCAGCGGATGTCCACGACGCGTCCTGGGACACTGAAGATATATCATTTCATAGGTGGCGCAGAAGAAGTACCTGACACTTCACTTGCTTTTCGATTTGCTCTCCTAGAAGCGTTCCGTTCGAGGATGGCAGCAAGCTTTGCATCCATTCGAAGTCTGTTTCCTGACTAACAATTAAATGTAGGGGAATTTGAGTTTTCAATTCGCAAGATTGACCAGCAAAATGGCAGCGAAACCTAACGAAGTTCTCAAGATCATTTTACTCGGGGATTCGGCTGTCGGAAAGTCTAAGTCGGAGCTCTTTCTTGTCACGCACTCAATGTTTGCAGATTGGTTGAAAGGTTCCTCATGGACGACTACAAACCTCACCAAGACTCGACATACGCGCTCACTCTGTTTCGCTATGAAGCCAAGCTTGATGGCGAGGACATCGTTGTTGGTGAGCTAAATGAATTACTGGAAGATGAAGCCTCCCATGTCTGAGAACTCACAACCCTGACGGTTGGTAGATTTCTGGGACACAGCAGGTCAGGAAAGATTCAACAGTTTGCATCCGAGCTACTATTTTGGAGCTCATGCTTGTATACTTGTATCCTCCTCAACGTCTCCGTAACTAATCGCTCAGTGCTTCGACGTAACGAGGAAGATCACGTACCAGAATCTCACAAATTGGTTCAAAGAGCTTCAAGACCATCGAAAAGGGATTCCATGCGTCCTTGCTGCAAACAAGATCGATTGTAGGGGTGTCACGGTGCATTCTGAGGCGGCAGTGGACATGCGGGCGACGAAGAAAACCTTCAATTTTGCGACCAAGAGAAACATTCCATGTTACTTTGTCTCAGCGTCAGAAGGAACGAATGTTGTTCGGGTTAGCGCTTCGCGTTGAATTTTCTCAGGTGCGCAGTTATTCCAAGAAGCGATGCGGCTTGGAAAGCAATACCAGCAAAACCCTGATGACGACTTCTTCAAAGATGTGATGGACTTGATTCACGAGGATAGCCCTCTTGGAGAGTAGTCCTGCTGTTTTTGTATGTTAGGAGTTGTCTCGTGTAGTGTGTGCGTTCGTTACAGCAATAATTTTTACTTGGAGCAATTAATGTGTGACTTGAGTTACAGTCGTGTGGATCTCCACGGCAGCGTGTGTGCCGTCGGACCCAAACGGCCAGAGGGCGCGCTTTGCGAGTGCGACATGGATTGGAGCAACAGGAATGGCCACGATCGTGAGGAAACACAGCCCAGCAAAGAAGAGATGACAGAGGGCAAGAAAGAGGCCGAAGGGGATGAAGAGAAGGTTGGCAGAGGCATCCAGAATAGAAGAGCTTGACGCAGCTTTGCTTTGCGGGAGAGGGGTTGTAAACGGAAGCAGGATGTGGCTTGCTAGCCTGAATATCTGGACTGCGAATGGGGCCCCAATAATGGATATGGTGAAAAAGATTCCGCACATCATCCAAAGGGAGCCAACCAAAGCGCCGCCCCCTACAGACAAGTACAAAGAATTGAGAGCAAAGGAGGAGAGCGTCGTTTTGGCCATAACAGTGACGGACTGTGTGGAAGTAACCACATTAGGCGCTCTCTCTTGGGCGACCGGATATGCAAGATACGGCTGCGGAACCTCGGGAGGAGGATTTTCAGTAAGGCCCATTTCGTTTGACCGACGTGATTTACCTCTTTCGAGCTGGATTTAAAAATTAAATACTGGAACTTTTAGAGTCTATGGTGGTTGTTCAGTGAACAAGCAAACGATCCTTTATTTCATAATGAAGAAATAGAAAATAGAACGACATCAAATTACACACGCTGGCCGTCAACAACGAACACTACGCGGACAGACTCACTCCAAGGAAATGGAAGGGCAAGCGACACCTCTTCGTCCGAATCACACTCAGCTGAGCCAGAGGGGAATTCTGGCTGGTTCTCAAATAGCCGCGAGTGATAAGGCTTGTCGAAGCTTGTCCGACCTTTCGTGCGTTTCGTCGTGCGCTCTTCGTCAGAGTCATCAAGTGACAGCATCGGGCGCTTGGTGCTCGCCGCTATCAGGCTTAAGGTAACATGGCGTATCTCAAATCCTACGTTTAGCGCCAGACTTCGCAAGAGTCTTCTCCATATCATCTAGCACACGAAGATCGTCCAGAAGGTACTCCTTCATCGCAAAAAGCATAGTTACATCATTGATCGCTTCAATAGCTGCATCGTGAGAACATTACTCAAGTGTGTCACGTGGAGGCTTCGGCATAAGAGAATCTGATATGTGAGAAAATTCAGAGAAGCCAACAAATTATCGGCAATAGTCTTATCACAGCTTTCTTCCGCACGCCAGCGCTCTCTTTCAACAGCTGAAGTTCCATGTTTAACTGCAATAGCTGCTGCGGTGCTGTTGGGATTGCAGCCATGGAGCAGAATGCATCAAGCTGAGGAGTTGCCCTTGCGTCTGTTTCAGAGAATTTGTCGAGTTTCAAATGGGATATTCCCGAGTTAATTTCGTCCCATTTGGCTTGGATCTTCGCTAGGGCCATTAAAATAGCTGTGATTTCTCGCTTTGAGAAATGCATCGAAAAGCAAATTCTTTGTGGTCTGAGAAGCTCTATGGGTTTGACCTTGATTGACTTTGACATAATTGGGAGGAAGACAGCTGTCCAAGAATGACTTCGATTGGGACCGGCGTGCGGCTGTTTTCGAAGGAATTCGCGCTGATTCCGCAGTATGACTTGTACTCGACCTCCTACTCTCCCGAAGGTCGGATTTTTCAAGTAGAATACGCAGGGAAGGCGGTGGACAGCTCTTCGTTAGTTCGTTTCATCGAAGCGCTGACGTCGCAGGACTGTTGTCGGCGCCAGGGTGAAGGATGGTGTAGTTCTTGCTGTTGAGAAACCCATTCTGTCCAAAATGTTGGTGGAGGGCGCTAATAAGCGCATCTTCACAACGTATCCTCACATTGGGATGGTTTGCTGCTTTGTGTCATTACTGATTGAATAGACCGGCGCTGGGCTAGCCCCTGATGCGCGAGAGTTGGTCCAGTATGCACGTCAAGAAGCAACTGAGCACGTCAAGACGTATGGGAATGCAGTGACGGGCAAGCAGCTCGCAGAGCGCGTCGGAGGGTACATGCATGCTTACACACTTTACGGTAGCGTTCGTCCTTGGGGAGCGACAATGTTCATTGCATCATTCGATCATTCGGGACCATCTCTCTGGGTCTGCGAACCCTCTGGCATCGTTAATGTAAGTGGGATCTCCTCTCTGATGCACTCTTGTGTACAACATGGGGCGATATTGTGCCCTATAGTTGAAGTGATGGGTGCTAAAGTTTTCACGCTTGACCATGCGCCACCGTTTTTGCGGTTGCGAAATAACGAGTGTGGCACATTTTTCTCTTTGTTATCAACTTTCGAGTTCTCATTTGCGTAGGAGCATTTCGGAGCTGCCGTAGGGAAGGGTCGGCAAGCTGCTCGAGTGGAGCTTGAGAAGCTGCGCTTAAATGAGATGACTGCGCGTCAAGCGGTCAACGAGCTTGCGCGGATGTTGACGACTCCACCGTCGAGCTTACGCCTGCAGCCTTCATTCTGTGCACGAAGAGGGCAAAGACAAGGACTTCGTCATCGAGATGACATGTGCTTGCATGCACCCATCCCCTTTTCACACCATAGGGGTATGCGAAGAGAGTGGCAAGAAGCACCAGCAAGTCCCAGCGGATCTCCTCGCAGAGGCAGAGCGGCTGGCGAAGGCAGCACTTGAGGAGCCGATGGATGACTCTTGATGTGTTTGTACCATACGTCCTATCTAACAATTTGTACATTTCTGTTTAATCATTTACACGCTGCGTTAATACTTGACACAATTTCGGTCGCTTCACGCCCGAAGAATGTTTCCCCCATCCTCCAAAGCCGATTGCGCTGGACCAGCCGCCAGTCCGTGCAGAACTGGCCCAGAGTGTCAAGGCCCCCCCTTGGCGTGACAACGCCCCCCCAGCACCCGTGCGACCGCGTAGACGGAGCTTCGCAGCCCAAGCAAACGTCGCCAGCGAATGAGCAGTGTAGGTCGGAATGGGGGGAGGGGGATGGGAACAGGTCTGCGCACGACGCGTGCTCTAAAATGGCGGGAGAGACAAAAATAGAATCGACGGAGGAGACGCAAGTCACCTCGCGGTTGCGCGCAAGGGGGGATGTTTGGAGGGGGTAGTCGCGGAGGGGAAGAGAGGGGGGGGCTTGGAAAAGTTGCGAAGGGACGACGAGTACGTTTTTTAACAGACCGACGCTGTTTAAAAATTGAAAAAAGGGTGCTGCATGATGCCCGACACGGAACGGGTCGCGCGTGATGATTTCAACCGAAGCGAAGGGAAAAGCCATGGCGACGGAGAGGAGGAACGAGGGGAGGAAGTCGAAGTCGAGGGGTGAGTCAACGACCGTTCGGAAGAGGATGTCGTTCCCAAAATAGAGCGCGACAGCGCGGTCAAACGCAGCAGGCAGTGCGAGCGCATCGGCTGCAAATTTTCGCTGCGCTGCCAAAAGGGGGGGGGGGTTATCGAGAGCGGCGAGGAGAAGGGCGTTGATGCGGGCGTAATCAAATTCGCCCCCTTCAAGGCGGGGGATCTGCGGGTATTAAAAATGCACTTTCGGCTGCTCGTGACTTTGAGAGACCTGTCAAAGTCAAAGTCAATGTCATCGCTGCCGTTGGCCTCGTCGGCGACAATAACGACTACGCCAAAAAGCGCAGCCTCAAAATTAACGGTTTCGGCGCCCGGCAGCCAAAGGTCAATCAGCGCAACGGCGCTCGCGTACAGCCTGTGGCGTTAAAGACCAATAAAAGAGAAAATTGAGCACTCAAAGAGCTTCTCCTGAGGCATTCCGTCCAAAACGATGAATTCTGCGTCGACGCGGATTCGCGTCATGTCAAACTTAAAATCGTTGTCTAAAAGCACGAGGCGCTCTTTCACTCGCGGAGCCGCGCGAAAATTCGCCGCCGCCGCGTAGGCTGCGGGCATGGGGGGCGCGCGAAGGACTGCGTGGGCGGGGCAGCCGAAGACGTTTGCGAGGTAATTTGTGTCGCAGATTTGGTCGTGGAGGGTGTCGACGTAGTAGCTGAGGGAGGGGTAGGTGTAGCCGATGTGCCACTTAACGACTCTTGTGCTGTTGGAAAATTGGGGAGCGCCAGAGGCGGGGCCGACGAGATACCCTTGGCGGTGAGCACAAACGGCAACGGGGGCAAGGGGACCATCGCCGAGGGAGTGTGAGATGGCAGTCACGACCATAACGTCGTGTTCTGTAAGGAGCGATTCGTCGCCGTCGCGAAATCTCATGGCGGGCGTCTGGAGCTTAGGGAGTCCTTCGGCTATACCTGTGTCGAATCCCATGCGAGCGACAGCGTCGTGAAGTTGATGAAACACTTCAGCGCCACGATTCTAGCCCCAAGTTATGCAAGGGTATGGCACCAAACCCAGTGCGGTACGCCTCTCGAGTAGAAGTAAATGTACGGGGGCTTCGCACGGGGCGAATACGTCGTTGGCGACCAAAGGAGTCTCGCGAAGTTTGAGAGACTTGTTTGAATGGCTCTCTCGGTGTGAACACGAACCTCCTCTTCGCATGACACCCAAGCAAGGAGGCACAGAACGAAGAAACGAAACATAGTCTAATAATTATGGGCCGACCCATATTAACAGAAGTTGGCGTTTCGGACCGACCCATTCATGAATTTCTGCTCTCTTAGAGGAGATGGGTCCAAGGGGGTGTGATGACTGCGATCGGGTGCGCAGGCCTTGGGATTTTGTAGATCGACTGTAAATATACAGTCTAAAGAACATGGATGCGAAATGCTTTTGAAGTTTTGCAGCGCTCCTCCAAGCGGCCCAGTGCGCCTCAGTCCCCTCCTACTCCTAAGAGAGCAACAAGAGGGTCTTCGTTCGCAGAGTGCCCGATTTGCTGTCACTCCTTTCCTGCCCCGCTTCTTGATTTGCATTGCTCGAGCTGCGACGGCACCGCACGTCAGGGGTCGCCTTCACTTTCGCAAGCAGCCAGCCTCTCGCAGCGATCCTCCCTTGAGCCATCCGCGAGCCCACCAGCCGACGAACAGCGCGCGCACACTTTGCCAACGAGCCAGGAGGATGCGCAGTCGAAGAATGCGTTCAGCGCCCTTTTGTCAGCGTCCAAGGACGCAGCGGTTCGCCATGAGCGGTTTCATTTGCAGTGGGACGGCAGTAAGTTCACGTGGCATGTGTCAAAGCCAAGCAAAGATTCCAACGACGTAGCGCCAGCCTTCAGATGCGACTCTGTCGTCGCCATGGCGGAGGGCCGTCGCGTTCGGCTTCAGCTCACAACCAACGTGTCGTCTTGGGGGGGGTTTGAAAAGTACGCTCACGCTCAACTTCAGAAGTACTCGCTCACATCGCGACTCCGCTGACCCCTCGTCCAGAGTTCGCGCATCCCCCCCCCCTTCGGTACTTAAAAGCGCTATTCAAAAGGCCATTAGAAGGGGCGCAATCATCCCGGCGTTGCGCTGCGCCCGTCAGCTTCTCCTCAGCAGCTTCGACGATTTCATCCGCCGTGCCGCCATCATCGCCGTCGAGGACTGCCTCTTGTACCCCTCCCTCCCTTTCCTCGCGTGGCTCCTTCTTGCCACAAGTAAGGGCTATCAGCCATGCCCATCCCACATCAGCGCATGTCTAAAGGTCCCATAATCCATGTCCTTCTGACGACCATTAGATTGTCGCTGACCTCGCCGCATGCCCCTCCCGCGACAGAATCGTCCCCAGAGGCTGCGCGTGGGGGATTGACGTCGACGTGATGTCCACGGACTGGCGCGGGGCTCTCATGCGTGCCGTAAAAATTCGGTCGTTGTGGGGTGGCATGAAGGGGGACATGACAATGCTGAATGAGTGCGGGCAGGTTTGGTTCCGCCGCCACGACGCGGCGCTATTGACGCCGCAGGGAGGGCCGTTTGTTTGGCGCCGAGGAGGTGAAGTGGAGGGACGTCCTCCAACAGGCATGGGCCGTGGCTCCCGACGACGGCCTTAGCGTTGGTGGTGAAGCCTTGCGGGAGGCGGAGGGTGGGTTTGGTCCTGACGATGTGCTGCCTGAGAGTGTGGACTTTCACGTTTCGGATATGGTGAGGGGGGGGGGCTCGCTTGCTGACGTCGTGAGATTGGGGCGATCATGGCGGATGAGCGACTGAGGGAGAAGGCGTATGATGCTTTCTACGCGGCGACGGTGAGGGGTCATCAATGCGCGGTGACGACGCAGGGTAATGTCGACGGCAGCTTAAAGGAGATGATTTGGTTGATGCGGAGCTCAATAAACGTCAAGCAGCAAATTGCCGGAGACGAAGGAGTGGAGGACGAGGAGGAGCAAGCACGGGAGCGATTCAAATTGGACTGGCCGAAGTTCGCGCCGTTCGTGGAAGCGTATTCGAAAAGGACGATTCGAAAGTAGGGGGAGGGTGAAGGCCTCTGATAAAAAAAAAGGTTCTTCGCTGCGCCGTGACGGCGACGCGCTTGCATTGATGGAGCTTTTATAGTATATCAGTACATCAGAGGAAGAAGGAGGCGGAGTGGCGCTCTGTTGGACTACACGTCGATGTCACCTGGCTTCGTGAACTTGGCGTCCTTGAGGGCCTTATCGAATCCTGCGGAGTAACCTTCGTGGAACTTCTTGATGCTGTCTTTTTCAAAGTAATGGGCGGCTAACGCTAAGACAGAGAACATTTCTGCGGCCATTAGAACCGAAATCGACGACAGCGGCGGTATTGCAGACGTCAAGGCAAGTGGGTTGACGAGCCTCAGCGACAAAGAATGTCAACGAAGACGCAAAAAACAAAGAACAGAAGACACGCAGAGGATCAAACAAACGCCAACAACTGCTACCTCTTCGTCACGAAAATAGATTTGCGTATTTGAGATGCATCATTGCAAATACGCGGGGCATCATATCCTAACAGAGCAACGTAATGTTAAGTTAAGGTTTGAAATCGTTTGAATGCTGGATTCTTCAACGAATCTTCGCCGTGAGTGGCTAACGAGAAAAATGGACGAATCAATCTCGCCGTTGAGAACAGCTTCGACGCGTGAGCTCTGAACTCCAGTTTCGGTATCTTTGACCAGCTGCACCATCAGCAACGAGTTTTCAAGCGATTCAACCTGATACGGGGCGAGGACATAAGAGCGCCTTTGCTTGCCCCAAGAAGCATCGCCCAAACTTGCTGCGTAGTCTCGGCGTGTCTTCTCCCTGACAAGTCACTCCACAATGAAGCAAGCCCAGCATCTCAGAGCGCTTCATTGCGTCGACTCTCGACCGCAGTAATCTCATCGCCATGTCCTTGTTCTGGCTTTGAGACCTTTGCGCTTGACATGACGCCGTCAAACCTTGGATCAGAGGCGTCGTCAGCAGTCAAAAACCTGTTGGGACGTGCGTGAGCCGAACGGCGCTCTCTGTTTTGTTCACATGCTGCCCTGCTTCGTAAGTGATGCTCCAAAGAGGACCACCGCCAGCTCCTCCTGCGCGAAAGCTCTCCATCCGAACGTCGCGAGGGTCAATCACCGCGGCCTGAACGGCGTCGTTGACTTCGAACACCGCCACCATTGCAAACGACGTGTGCCTACGTTTCGACGACATTGAGGGATGCCCCGCTGAGGCTCAATTACCTTGTCATCGAAGGGAGATATCCGCACGAGCCTGTGGACTCCCGCCTCTCCTCGCAGCAACCCGAACGAGCCCGCATGAGGGATGTGGAGGCAACCCTTGCGAATGCCACCCCCTTCAGTGCGACTTTCCTCGATAGTCTCAGCTGCGGAGGTGAGGGAGGGGGGTGGAAATGGACACCTGAGCCAAGCTCTCTCGTCGCAAACTTGACATACATGTTGAGGAGCATGTTGGCCCAGTCAGCAGAGTCCTCGCCGCCTGCACCTGCGGAGACCTCAATGTTACATTCACCCCCTTGCATGAGGGATTGGCGAAGGTACGATCGTAGGCCAGACTCCAGCTCCTTTGCATCGCTTTGGACGGCGTCATCGCCGAACTCCGCTGCGGCGTCAGAGGAGATGAGAGGCACGCTGCATGCAAGTGCTGAGAGGGCATTGAACGAACTTGTCATCGAAGAGTCTACATTAGGACCCAGGGCTCTCTTCAGCTTCCCAAACAAAGCTCGGCACGATTGCATGTACAATTGACTCTCCCTCAGAAGTACATCAGCCACCAGATGAAACACAAAAGCGCTCCCCCAGGCGCAGATCATGCCATCAAAGAAGCAATTTCAATACATGACCGTGCAGACAAGCGGCATGAGGCTGCACTGTACCTTCAGGCGATCCAAAGATACAGAGTAGGGCTGCAGAGGCCTGGCGAAACTGACGGCCTCAGAGCATCCTGGAGACCCTCGGGGACAGCACGGCGCTCGACTTGGAGTTCAACCTCGGCGTTGCGCTCCTCTCCCTTGCGACGGAGCTCCTTGACGCAGACCCCTCCGACGCATCCGCAGGCTCGCACCTCCTCGACGCCTGCCACTGCTTTTCCACCTGCGTCCAACTCGACAAATCTCACGCCGACGCCCTCAACAACTGGGGCATCGCCCTCTCAAAGTTTTCAGAGCTTTCGTCGCCCGACCAGCGTCTTCCAATCCTCGACGAGGCGGCCACGAAGCTCCGCCTTGCCGCCGCAGCCGCCCCCCGCGACGTCGAGGCGCGCGCCAACCTCGCCGACGTGCTTTCGTTGCCCCCCTCCCCCCACAAACTCAAAGCCCGCAGCCGAGCCGCTGAGCTGAGCAGCGACCCCACCTTGTCTTGGCAGCTCGTAACCCCC
>JAIYDP010000264.1 GCA_027487435.1 Verrucomicrobiaceae bacterium
CCCTCGATTCCTGTTCAACCAGGCACTCCTGTCAATGACATCATCACCGGAGGCAATCGCACAGGTTCTTTGGCGATTACTCGCGATAGCATTGATTCGATCTTGAATAATCCAACTCGTACCGCCCAAAATGCAACAGCGGCACCTGGCATTCTTAGCCTTACGGGGATTTTCACCAAAGGCCAAGTACAAATGGTGATGCGTGGACTTTCTCAGAAAAAGGGCGCGGACGTAATGACGGCGCCGAGCATTATGGCTCGCTCTGGTCAGAAGGCGAAGATCGAGATCATTCGTGAATTCATTTATCCCACCGAATACGAACCCCCACAACTTCCCCAAAACGTAGGCGGTAATGGTAACCAATTTGGTGGCGGCGGCGGTGGTGGTGGAAACACACCCGTTACACCAGCTAACCCAACAGCGTTCGAAACACGTAACACAGGGGTAACGATGGAAATTGAGCCGATTCTTTCGGCAAACAATTCGGTGATTGACCTGACCTTTGCTCCAGAAATCGTCGAGTTCGAGGGCTTCATCAACTACGGAAGCCCGATCCAATCGCCTTCCGCAGATGCTCTTGGCAACCCGACCACTGTTACTCTTACTGACAACCGCATCGAAATGCCTGTTTTCTCGGTGCGCCGCGTTAACACTTCATTGCAAATCTATGATGGTCACACCGTGGCTGTTGGTGGATTGATGCGCGAAGATGTGCAAAACGTCGAAGACAAAGTGCCGATTCTCGGTGACCTGCCACTGGTTGGTCGCTTGTTCCAAACGAAGGCAGAAAACCGTATTAAGAGCAACTTGATCATCTTCGTTACCGCAAACGTTATTGATGCGACTGGTTCGATTCTGAAAGACACTACCGCCGCCGCGCCTGTGGGAGATCTTCCTCCAATTGGTACGGATTTGATTCCTGCCGTTGGTGTCTTGCCCCCGCAGTAAGCCATTGCGTTCTTTTCGATGAAATACAGGCGAGTCGATTTACGGCTCGCCTGTTTTTTTGTAAGTATCTAGTTGCACGTACGTTGTGCGTGTGAGAAGTTGGCGAAGATTGTTAGCCATGCCAGTCATCACACAACACCCAGGTCGCAAAGACTCATTTCCGTTTGAACTCGTGCGTCCGCATTTGGAGAAAGTGGAGGTCTCCATACGCGAGCAAGTCAGAGCTTTTGACCCGATGGTGGAACCTTATGTTTCCTACGTTTGCAATACTTCTGGCAAACGCATTCGCCCAGCCTTAGCGATCCTCACTGGCGGCGCACTCGGTGCCGTTCATGACGATCATCTTAAAATCGGGGTGATTCTCGAACTCATCCACATGGCAACACTGGTGCATGACGACATCATCGATGGAGCAACCACCCGCCGTATGGTGCCGACTGCCAATGCCAAGTGGGGCAATGGCTTGTCAGTCTTGTTAGGTGACGCTCTGTTCTCTCACGCTTTGTCGTTGGCCACAGATTTTGATTCCATTGATATCTGTAGAAAAGTCGGCCATGCCTCGCGTGAAGTGTGTCAGGGTGAGATCATGCAGACCCAGCGTCGTTTTGATTTAACTCTGACAAAAGCCGAATACTTCCAGATCATGGAAATGAAAACAGGGGCACTTTTCGCCGCTGCCTGTGGTTTGTCCGCGAAGCTCTCAGGTGCCAGTGAAACAGTGGAAAAGCAGCTTTACGATTACGGTCTGCGCCTCGGTGCCGTCTATCAAATCTATGACGATTGCCTCGACCTCGTCGGCGTAGAAGAAACCGTAGGAAAAACCCTGCGTACCGATCTGGAAAAAGGCAAACTGACGCTGCCGATTTTGAATCTGCTGGAGTCAGCCTCCGATGCACAGCGAATGAAGCTCACAGCTCGTATCATTAACCAACAGCCACTGGATTTGCCGGTGCTCGTAGGAATCGCGGAATACGAAGGTGCCGTGGAGAGCGCCATCGATACCGCGAAGGGCTTGCTAAGCCGTTGTCATGAAGATTTAGCGATTTTGCCGGACAATGAAAGTAGTGCTGCACTCCACCAAATCGCCTACTTTCTCGATTCCTTGTTGGAAAAATGCCGCCGCTGATGGCTGAGACAGTGCAGGAACCACGAGCAGGAGTGAGCGATGCGCAAGCAAATCGCCAAGCTGCCGCCGTGACGGGAAAGATTGGTCTCGCTGTGATGGCAAGTCGCGTGCTGGGCATGGCTCGCGATGCCTTTATGATCCATCTCTTTGGCGATGAGTCGAAAAAAATTCTTTCGGACTGTTTCAATCTCGCCTTCAAGATTCCGAATCTCTTGCGTGACTTATTTGCCGAAGGAGCCTTGTCGCAAGCTTTCGTTACGACGTTTGTGAAAAAATTGCAGGTCGATGGTGAGGCGGCGGCATGGGCTCTCGCCAATAAGATCATGACCCTGGCGGCGGTATGCATGAGCGTGGTTTCTTTGCTGGGCATGTTGATTGCACCGTGGATCGTCGATGTGATCTTGATGGCATCAAATGCCTCGTATGGACCGGAGCATCGCGAATGGATCATTCTTTTTGCGAGAATTATGTATCCCTTTATCTTGATCGTTAGCCTAGCAGCCTTGGTGATGGGGATTTTGAACGCCAAAAATGTCTTCGGGATTCCAGCGTTGGCCTCTTGTTTTTTCAATTTGGGCTGTATCATCGGCGGCGGTATGATCGGTTGGCTCATCGATCCATCATGGGGATTCAAAAGCCTCATCGGCATCAGCATTGGTGTTTTGATCGGCGGATTAGGGCAACTTGTCGTTCAATTTCCATCCTTACGGAAAGTCGGTTTCCGTCCGAAACTTGATTTTCAGTGGAAAGACTCTGGCGTGAAAAAAGTTCTCGCTTTGATGGTTCCCGCCGTGATTGCCGCTAGTGCGGTGCAAGTCAATGTGATTATCAACGCTGCTTTCGCGGCAAGTGCCGAAGCTGGTGGTGTGAGTGCTCTGAGTTATGCGTTCCGTTTGGTGCAATTGCCGATTGGAGTTTTTGGCGTCGCCATCGCTACGATTTCATTGCCCGCGATGTCTCGTGCGGTGGCTCAAGGCGTCGGCCCCGAATTCACCAGTATGCTCAATCGCGGGCTGAAAATGATTGCCATTTTAGTGCTTCCCTGCGCTGTGGGCCTTGGATTCCTCTCGCTCCCGCTGACTCGTGTGGTTTTCCCCAGCACCGATCTCACCAACATGACAGGTGGCGCACTACAGGCCTACGCCATGGGCTTGCTGTTTTACAGTTGGATGAAAGTCGTGCAGCCCGCCTACTATGCCATCGATAAAAGGTGGATTCCGATGTTGGTCAGCTTTGGTTCTATCGCGGTGAATTTTATTTTGAATTGGTATTTCATCCGCGTGATGGGGTGGGGGTTTCGTTCCTTGGCTTTGACGACCAGCATCGTTGCAGTGATGAATTTCTCCTTGCTCTACGGTTTGCTGCGGCTCTACACGGGGTATTTGGCATCTGCCGCACTGTGGAATACTTTGTGGCGCTGTATGATCGCAGCCACAGCTATGGGACTGCTCGCATGGCTTGCCAATAACTCTCTCCTTACCCCCTTTGCGGATGGTGCCTATTTTGTGAGGCTGATTCTGGTGATCGTGACGGTTGCTGCGCTTGCTGCGGTGTATTTTTCTCTGTGCTACGTGCTGGGTGTTCGAGAAGCACGCGATTGTCTAGGCATGATTGCTCGCAAAGTTCCTTGGCTGAAAAATCGCTTCCGATGATAGTAATGGGCGATTATTGCGGTATGGCATGGTGACGGTTCCCACGGTTCTGTTTTTATTGATTGATTTATGATTTCTTGGTTTGCACGCAATCACCTCAGCGCCAATTTGTTGGTGATACTCATCATGTTGCTTGGTGCGTATTCTACGTGGAAGCTTGTTCCCCTTGAGGTGAATCCCGAAATCCGCTTCGATGAAGTGCGGATCAATGTGAACTACCGTGGAGGCACCCCCACAGACGTGGAGCGAGCCGTTGTAATCCCCATCGAGCGAGCGATCAAAAACCATCCGGGTATCGCGGCAATTGAATCTGAGGCCTCCAATGGCAGCGCGCGGATCACCGTCACGGCGGATCGTTTGACCAGCCCAGAAACCTTGCTTGATGAACTTCGCCCTCTGGTGGAAAGCATCACGACGTTTCCTGCGGAAATCGAGCCGCCACGTTTGGAGATTCCGAATAGCTCCAAGTGGTTTGATGTCATCAAAGTAGCGATTACTGGAGAAATGGATGAAAAAGATTTGCTAACGGCGGCTCGCCGTGTGCGCGACGATCTCACAGATCTGCCAGGTATCAGCCAAGCAGAGTTGCAAGGCGATTCACCAGTGGAAATTTCCATCGAGGCTGACCCGATGCGCCTCCGTGACTACGGCCTTACCTACCTCGATCTGGCCGAAGCGATTCGTCGTTCCTCCCTCGACTTGCCGGCAGGACAAATTCGCACCGACGAAGGTTCGCTGATGATCCGCACCAGTGGGCAAGCGTTTGAGCAAGAGGACTTTTCTGCGATTGTTGTCAAGACTAGCGCGGGCTCGACAGTGAAACTATCAGATGTCGCACGGGTGACCGATGGCTTTGAAGAAGAACGAAAAATCTTACGCTTCAATGGCAAGCCGTGTTTGCTGGTAGAGGTACTGCGATTGAACAAAGAAAGCGCGCTACAAATCGCCGAGTCGGTGCAAAACTATGTTGCCAATGCCCCCAAACGTTTCCCGAGTGGCGTTTCTTTGCACATTTGGGATGACAGCAGCATCGAACTCAAAGGCAGACTCAATTCTCTGCTCGTTACGTTGCTACAAGGTTGCTTGCTGGTGATGATTGTGCTGGGACTTTTCCTCCGTCCTGCCATCGCGCTGTGGGTGATTTTTGGCATTCCCGTGTCGTTTGCTGGCACGCTCTGGGTGATGCCGATGATGGGCATCACGCTCAATGTCATGAGCATCTTTGCTTTTATCATCGCGGTGGGATTGATTGTGGACGATGCTATCGTCACGGCAGAAAATATCTACAGCAAGATGTCTTCGGGCATGAATCCGGAACAAGCTGCCATTTTGGGGACCCAGGAAATCGCTTTGCCTGTGACCTTTGGTTCATTGACGACGATCGTTGCCTTTTTACCCCTGATGTTTTTTGATGGATTCTATGGTTCATTCGCCGGGCAAGTGCCGCCTGTGATCGCCGCGATCCTACTTTTCTCCTTGTTGGAGGCCAAATTGACCCTGCCGGGTCATCTCAAATTCCTCAAGCCGCTCTCGAAAAACCCCAAGGGATTTCAAAAATTTCAGCAATGGATTGCGGATGGCTTGGAGACAATCATCGAGCGATATTTTCGCCCGCTAGCCGCCTTTGCCGCCCATCATCGCTACTCTTGTCTGGCATTATTTATCGCGCTGACGATGGGATCTGTGGCATTCATCACCAGTGGCCGATTGGGCTTTGTTTCGATGCCAAATATCGAGAAAAACCGTGTTTACATCAACCTGACGATGCCTCGAACGGCGCAGGTCAAAGATACCAACGAAATGGTTCTACAATGCGAGCGCGCCGCTGAAGCTCTGCGCCGCGAATACACCGATCCCGCTACAGGGCAATCGGTCGTCCTCGATGTTCTAGGCTCCGCTGGTGGCTGGCCGGGCATGCCTTACGTCGATGCTCGCTCCGGTTATGTCATCATGACGGTGCTAGATAGCTCCCAACGTACGGCGGCCCATCCTGACACCAAGACCTTGCTCAGGCGATGGAAAGAACTTTGTGGCGATGTCAGCCGCGCTCAGTCTTTCTATGCCATAGCTGACTCAGGGCGAGGGTTCCGCAGCGGCGGTGATGAATCCCTGAAGATCGAATTGCGTGGCCCTGCGTCAGAATCACGCGATCTGCTCGCTGATGAAATCGTCCGCTTGCTAGAATCTTACCAAGGTATTTCCTCAGCTGGAAATGACATTGCCCAAAATCG
>JAIYDP010000039.1 GCA_027487435.1 Verrucomicrobiaceae bacterium
CCCCCCCGCCCGGGGGGGGGGGGCTCCGGGGCCCCGCTGGCGGGGGGGGGGGGGGGGGGGGGGGGGGGGCGGCATGACGCAGCAGGGCGATGACTTCTTTTTGTTAATTTTTGAAAGCCTTGCGGCGGTTGTGCACATTTTTCACCGCGGGAAGGACGTCGTTGGGTTTCAGCTGAGGGGCATTGAGTTCAGAGGGACTTACTGTCAGGCAATGGCGCAAGAGCGGGGCGGGTGCTGATGTCTTAAGGAGAGGGAGCTTGAGGCTGTCTTAGAAGACCACGACCGGCCGAACATGCTCTTTCCTGGGCGGTGCTGTGGCGTTGGGCCGAGGCTGCTGTGCTTCACGGACATGTTCTACCTGCGGTGGAACAGCTGGAGGGTGGGCCAGGCGTCGGGGCCTGACGTGACGCTGCAGACGATCAACCCGTCGCTGCGGCTGAGGACGTACTCCGTCACGCAGACGGCGCTGGATAAGATCTTCCCGACACACACGTCGCGACGGTTCCTCCTTGTGGCGTTTGTTAAGTGCATCATCTGGTTCTTGACGAGGAGCGAAAATCTGGACGACTGGCTGCAGATGCACGCCATTAAGAGGGTAAGTCCCCGTCCAGTTGAAATCCTCCACTCCATTGCATGTTAGTATGATACGACTTTAGTCCAGGGGTTAGGATCCTACCCTCCCACGGTAGGGGCCCGGGTTCGAGTCCCGGAAGTCGTAAATCTCTTTTTTTTTTTGTTTTGTGCCGGCCCCTGCGCTGCGCTTTGTTGCGGGCGATCGCCTTCTTTTGCCTGATCGCTCTCCAGGCTGTGTCTGGAGTTCTCAACGAGCACCTCGACCCTGACCCCAATTTCAACAAGTGCGCCCTGTGTCAACTCCCCTCACGCCCCCTAAGACATTGGGACATCGACTTCGACCAGCGCCGAGCCGGCGTATCCCTCGTCGGCTTCGTCTCCTCTTACTCCGAATGGATCGACCTCTGCATCGCACGCCGCCCAGTCCGCCGCATCCTCCCGACTGAATGTATCCCCTCCCACCCCCATCCAACCCCCCCCGCAGCAGACGCCCCCGGCCCCGCGTCCCTGGCCCTCCTCTCGTACCTCCTCTCCCTCGCCGGCCGCCGCGCCGTCATGCGGCCGAAGGGCCACCTCCTCGGCCCCTTCCTCCAGCGCCTCCACCAGCTTGTCTCAGGCCGCTTCGTCCTCCGCTCCCGAAAGGTACACCCCCCCCTCCCCCGTCGGGTGGTGAAGTGGCAGGACGAGTGGCTGAAGACCCTCCCCTTCCTCGTTGCGGACGTCCTTCAGCCCGCGTTTCTTCTCGCCGTGCGCGTCCATTGCGACCATTTTGTGGACGAGGACATCGCCGACGCGGACCTTTACGACAGCATGGCGCGCGACTTCTGCCCCCCCCTCTCACACCGTCAGGTCAAATACAGCGACACCGTTGTTGTGGCGTCAGAATCGTCCGACCTGTGGCGCAGCTCTGCACTTGCGGGTGCGCCGCAGCTTGTGACCATTCGCGCCGAGCGGCTGCACGAGAGGGGGGAGGTGTATTTCCTCCAGCAGCTCGCCATGCAGGCGCAGGCGTTCCGCGTCGTTCGCCTCGCGACGGCGTCGGTGAGGGACCTTTGGGCGTCGCAGCAGCACGAGCTCGTTTATTTGGGCAACCCAAACCCAGTGCGAGAGGGGGGGGGGGTACAAGCTGATGGGGCAGGAGCGCGGGTCGATGCAGCAGATGCGGAGCAGCCTGCGCAACGTCATCCAGCAGTGCATGGACCCGCCGTGCGGCTACCCGCTGTACGTCTCAGACAGACTCTTCTCGTACGCGTGAGGGGAGGCGGCACGCACGGGATGTTTACAACGTCTCTAAAGTACAAAACTTAAAAGGCGACAAGGCCAAGGGTAGGGCCGAGGGTTTTGCTGCGGGGTCAAGGCCAACCAAATGGGTTGTATGGCACCGGTTGATTTGGTACACGAGGACCCAAAAGAAAACGACGAGGACCCACGCAAGGAAACCGTAGGAAGAATACTTCACGTCTGGGGGGGTCATGGCAATTGCATTCTTCTTGGAGGGGTACTCTTCTTGACGACGGGGTCGCAGTCGGACGACTTGATAGTTTTCCGGAAGAGGGTCCAATTTATGAACCAAATTATGGGAAAGAAGAAGAATCCAGCCCTGAAATAGATCGTCGACACGCGCCTCTGCTCCTCAACAGGAAGCTTAACAACCATTAACGAATAATTAAATGAGTTGTTTAACATGAGATACATTTGCTGTCGTGTGCTTACGGCACTACGGCCTATGGTCCGTAACTCTGTTTTACACATTCTCTGTTGTCAGTCTACACTAAAGTCATGGTAGCAGAGCCGTCCTGTAACTTCACTCTATTCCGAGTGTCCACTATTGACTGTGAAAGGAAAGAAGAGAAGTTCTAATGCAGTGGTTTACTTTAAGTACGAGAGCTGCAAGACGACGTTTTTTTATGCTAGAATTGTCGGGCATTCCTCTGTATGAACAATGGCGCACATGCATGCCTCTTTTGCAAATATTTGTCACATCACGTCGAAGGAATGGCTGGCCTTCCATGACTTTCCATATGGGGTAAAAGCTCAATTTCTTTATTCTTTAAAAATTGCCGTCCACATGGTCTCCTTTTTGCAAGTCGCTGGAGCCATCGCCGTCGTTGGATTTGGCGTCATCGTCCACTCCGTTCGAAATGCAGAGTCGCTCTCTGACGCCGTGATCCTCCTCATGTCCTGGAAGTCGACCGCTGCTGTCCACCCCCCCGCCCCTTCCCTCACCACACAGCTCGTCACTTTCATCTCCATCATCGTCATGCTCGGCATCGAACGCATCGTCGAGACCTTCATCTTCGGCCGCCTCAGAGAAGGCGAACGAGAGCGCACGATCGAGCGTCTGAAAGCGTTTTCCCTCACCAAGATCATCTTCATCGGCGCGCTCGTTGAGGACCGCACGATCCTCCATGACGGCGACATCAAAGAGATCTTCATCTGGTGCATTTGGTTCGCCCTCGTCGGCGCTCACAGGGGCTTCTGCCACCTCGCGTGCGAGCGGCTCGAAAACGTACCCTCATCCCACCGTCCCCCCCCCCACCCCCCCCCCCCCCCCCCC
>JAIYDP010000111.1 GCA_027487435.1 Verrucomicrobiaceae bacterium
CACACACACACACACACACACACACACACACACACACACACACACACACACACACACACACACACACACACATACACACTTACACACATAGACACATAGACACGCGCCTGGAAGGTCGCCGCCAGAAAGAAGATGAGCTTCCGCGGGAAGTTGAGGCAGCAGCCGATGACGACGGCCGTGTACTTGCCCGGCAGGTTGGACGCGTCGACGCGCACGCGCTCGTCCCAGGGGGAGCTTCGGGGGGGCACGTCGACGGGGCCAAACGCCTGCGGCGCGGGGGGGAGGGGGGAGGGGGGGGGGGGGGTTACCTGGCTGCTGTCGGCTTCCATGGGCCTCCGACTTACGAGGCGGTAGATTTCTGTCAGGATTGTCTGGAACGCTTGCTCGACGTTGGTGGAGTCCAGGGCGGAGGTCTCGATGAAGGAGAGGCTGTTCTTCTCCGCGTACGCGCGGGCCTCTTCTGTCGGGACGGTGCGGAGGTGGCGGAGATCGCACTTGTTCCCCACCAGCATGATGACGATGTTGTGGTCGGCGTGGTCTCGAAGCTCCTGCAACGAGGTCAGAAGGCAGTGGAAGACGACAGGACCTTCAACCACCGCTCGACATTCTCGTACGACAAGTGCTTCGAGATGTCGTACACCAGCAGGGCCCCCACAGCACCCCGGTAATACGCGGACGTGATGGCACGGTACCTCTCTTGACCAGCTTGCCAGAGTTAGTGAACAGGGCGGCTTCAAATCAACCTGTGTCCCAAATCTGCGCTTTGATGGTCTTTCCATCGACGTGGATGGAGCGTGTCGCGAACTCAACTCCAATTGTAGACTTCGATTCAAGATTGAACTCATTGCGAGTGAAGCGAGAGAGAAGATTGGATTTGCCGACGCCAGAGTCTCCAATGAGGACAACTTAGCACGTCAACAACGAGAAACCCTAGCGAGAACCCTTGAAAAGATAATCGTACTCGTCGTCCTTGTTCATGGCGCTGATTCAAAAGACACAAAGTTGTGGTCAACGGTACATTCGAGTCAAGTCAAGTCAAGTCAAAGTCAAGTCATCTGCTCCCTCTTCAAGCCGATTCCGTTCCCATGGCGTACCTCCACTGCGTGGCACACCCATCGCCGACATGGCTCAGCGTCATTTAAGTGCAGCTACCGAAGTCAGCGCGTTTTCAAATATGGCTTCAGGTTTTCCAAATTCGAAACCCCAGCTGTTGCGGGTGTGCTGAGAGCGTCATGTGAACCGGGCAGACACGCACTCTCTCCGCGTTGAGACGGTTAAAAGGAACCCCCAGGTAGAAATATCTAGTTTCAATCGATACGCGGTCATTCAAACTTACAATAATCTATACAAACCCACTCAGCATTCTCTTTTGCGCCACGGACAACATCCCATCCGCCTTGCGCTTCATTCCGTACGGACTCCCTGGCGACGATATGATGGAATTGACCTTTGAAAGTGTCATGTCCCCAGCAGCACCGCTTGGCTTTACGATGTCGAAGGGAGAGGAGACGCAGCTTTCAGAGTTGGGCGAAAGGATGCGAGTCTGGGCTGTGGAGGGGGCAGATCTCGGCGTCCCTGTTGGAATGGATGGGGTCCCTGAATACTTGGTCGCTGCGTTGACAAAGGAGGCGATGTTTTCTGAAAGCTTTCGTTCGAAGGCGTGACAGTCGGACGCAGACAATGCGCCGTCGGCCCTGAACAAGTATCCAAGATCAACGTGAGTATCAAAGGCTTTTCTTCTCCGAGTTTCCGCAAATGAAGCGGCTGCACCCTTCACAATCGCGACAGCCATGGTGGCGTCCGGATAAAAAGCTTCCAGATCAAAAAGGGACTCGAGCCCGATGGTCGAGGTCACAGACTTGCTCGACACAAAGCGAACAGAGCCACTTGAAGACCCCAACGAGATCGAACTCTTCAAAAAGCCTTCAAACGGGTCATCCAGGCCCAAGCAAGTCGACGCTTCCCTCCCAGAAGGCTCGCAGAGGACGTCGCCGGCCATCGTCCGTCAATCAAAAATGGCGGGAAAAATTCCTTTTTTGGAAATGGCTGTGAAACTTTAGACAATACTCTCTGAGGCAGGACGAGGTGGAAACAGCCGTTGGCGAGGACGTAAATCAATGCGTGAGAGGAGGAGATTGCTGTCGATCTCATGGTGGAGTAAAAAGGGTTAAAGAGTATTGGCGTGTTGGAACGCTGGGTGATGTCGTCTGAGCGGAAGAAGGTTGACGTGGCGCTGAAGGGTATGGCGTTGGAGGCGTCCTTTGATCGAGCAGGTTTGAATCAAAGCGTTGTCAGCTTGGAGAAGCAGTGCGACCGATTGATCCTGAACGTGGAGGCGCTGCACAAGTACAGCAACGCTGTCACGGCCATCAGCAAGTGCTGGGTGCGTCGTCTTAGCCGCCATGGCCTTACCGTTCAGATAGCCTGGGGCAATGGGGCAGAAGCGGCGCTATCGTCCCTCGAAAGCTCCTGAGCAGCCCACAGCTACCGCCGGCAGCGGCCCGCGGCAAGAGTGTGTTGCAATCCACCCCCCCCCCCTGTATGGCACAAAGGTTAACTTAAATCACGCACTTCTGTACAGCTTCTACACATTGTCCAGCTCCGTCCCAAACTCCATTTCAATCGACGACACGACGTCGTACTCCCCCCACCGCTCACCCCCTCCTCCTCCTTTCACCCCCCCCCCGCCCCCAAGCCGCGTCACCACATTCCCAATCACGCCCTTTCCACTGCCCCCCTCCGACCGCACAGCCACCCTCCTGTCCCGCCCCAAAAACAACTTCCCAAACGCAACCGCCCCCAACAAAAACACCAACACCACGACGTACGCCACAGTCAACAAATGACCCCCCCCCTGTTGCGCAGGCTGCGGGTACCCCAGCTCCCGCAGGTGCGGCTGCTCCGCCTGCGCCGCCGCTGCGAACGCGACCGAGACGTTGTTTGAATTCTCGCAGGGGCCGGCACGCGCGAGGGAAATCGCGACGAGCGCGGCGGGGCCGACGGCGGCTTCGGGGGGGACGACGCAGCGGATGGAGACGTCGTTGAGCCACGCGGCTTTAAGACATGGGAGGGAGGAGATGGAGACGGAGGGGGAGGAGTCGGCGGCGCCGAAGCCGAAGCCGACGACTGTGATGGGGACGTCACCCGCAGCGGGGACGGCGGAGGGGAGGAGGGTCGTGACGGCGCAAGCTGGGGTGGTAAGAGGGGGCGAGGGGGGGGATGTACTTTCGACTGCGACGTTGACGGGGGGGGAGGTCTGGCCTCCGACAGCGACGGTGACGGGGGCAAGGCCGCGGGAAGGGGGGAGGGGGTTGGCGCCGTGGCAGAGGAGCTCCTGAGGGGACACCCAGACGGTCCGAGAACAGACCCCCCCCCCCAAATGGACGACGGGGTTGTCTGCCTCAGCGCCGAAATTTGAGCCTTTAATTGTTATCAGGACGGCGCCGCCAGCGACGACGGAGGAGGGGCGGAGTTCAGAAATGACGGGGGGGGTGTATTTGAGGGGGGAGGGGGAGACAAATTCGTCCGAGGGTGTGCGAAGGGTCAACTCAACCGCGCCGCCGACACCCGCCGGTGCCGCGCACACGAGGGGGGTGACGGTCTGAATCGCGCAGGGCTTGGCGCCAATTCGAATTTGAATTTCGCTCGCGTTGGGGGCGCCAATCGCGCCGGCGATGGTAACGCGGGTGCCGCCCGAAGGGTCAAGGGTTTGTGGCTCTACGGAATCGAGTGTGTGGCCGCGGAGGAAGGTGAAGGGGAGGGGGGGTGAGGTTTGCGAGGCGGTTGTGACGACGAGCTCGACGGAAGGGGACGAGGGGGGGGGGTTGAGTGGAGCGACGCGCGCGCTGATGGAGGAGTCGCTGACCCAAAGGAGGGGGAGGGTCGTGTCGCCAAGAGCCGCGGCGACAGCGGCGACGGAAGGGCCAAAATTGGATCCAAAAATAGAAATGTCAAAAGCGACACCCCCTAGCGCACGACGAGGCGAGACGGAGGAGACAACTGGGGCTTGAGGGGGGGGTGAGTGGACGGACTTAAATTAACAAACCGTCGTAAGAAAATGCGCCCTCCGCAAGCGCGAGGAGGTCGCCGGAGGGACCCTCCAAGCGCACCGCGTGGGCGGGACCCACCCCCCCCCCCACGACGCAGGAGATGAGGTCG
This sequence comes from Verrucomicrobiaceae bacterium, assembly GCA_027487435.1. Taxonomy (GTDB): domain Bacteria; phylum Verrucomicrobiota; class Verrucomicrobiia; order Verrucomicrobiales; family Akkermansiaceae; genus UBA956. The sequence goes on from JAIYDP010000111.1 coordinate 4,159, forward strand.
TCGCCGTCGGGGACGGGGGTGCCGCAGAGCGTCTGGCCGACGCGGAACGACCCCCCCTCCGCAAGAGCGCGGAGGCCCGTCGCGGTGACGCTGACGCGCGCGTTGGCGAGGGTGGGGGTGTGATTCGGCGCGACAGTGAGGGGGGTGTGCGGGGCGCCGAAGTCGAAGTGGCGCTGCGCGAGCCCAACCAACCCTCCCACAGTCGCGCTGACGCGCAGCCGCGAACCCGACCCGGGGGGTGTTGTACAAGTGACCATCGCGTCGCTCGTCCAGAGGGTGGACGCGCAGGGGGTGGGGCCGATCGCAACGACGGGGTGCGCGTCCATGAGGCCGAAGTTGGCGCCGGAGAGGACGACGCGCGTGCCGCCAGAGGGTGGGCCGTACGCAGGGTATACGTCTGCTATGACGGGGACTGGGGGGGGGGTCAGAGGGAGGGGGGGGGGTGCAAAGGCTGACCGTCGTAGGAAAATTGAGCACTGGGGCCGGAGGTGATGCGGACGGAGCCAACGGTTGCCTCGACGGGGAGCCCCCCCCCCGTGCCAGGGGGGAGGGTGCATTCGAACACGTCCGGCCCAACGTCCGGCAGCGCGCGCGCGGCGGCGCAGCGCGCGGGGCCGACGGAGACGTCGATTTGGGCGGGGTGGGGGCCCAAATTGGCGCCGAAGAGGGTGAGCTTGACGCCGCCGATGGTGGGGCCGTTGG
>JAIYDP010000403.1 GCA_027487435.1 Verrucomicrobiaceae bacterium
CGACACGAGATTCTTGATGGGGGCTGTTTCCCGTGGGATGAATCCCACGGCTACTCTTGTTTCATCGCGATGCGATGGAGGGCTTTTCAAGGAATCTGTGCCCACCTCTTTCCGTTGCACCCGATTTTAGGCATCGATTCGCAGCGTTTCTGTCGAGAACGATTAGGCCTGCACCGGCTACCGGGAGCGCCCCTCCGCATCTGGTTGAGGTTTGTCACCACCCTTCGACTTCGACTCGGGGCGGGTAGCGGGTTGCCCAGCGCCGTCTTGTTCTGCGTTGTTGTTCGCCACCGCGTTACCTGGCCATCCTGGCTTTGAACTGCATATCCCGCACTTGCATGTGATTCTTGTCTCAGGCGGAGTTGCAATCCCGAATTCTTGAAATGTCCTGATGAAGCGATTGGAATCCTCGTCGTTGAGTCCAAACGCCATTGGGAGGCCACAGGTCGAATATTGCGAAATGCCTATTCCTTTAGGAAGCGCCGCTAATACAGCCCTAAATACCTTCAAATCTTTGGTGTCGATTACTGTGCGCGAATCTTCAATAGCTAGTATGTAACGCGGAATTGATTTACCTTCTCTTACTCCATCGTTGATAAACATGTATCCATAGCCATCCCCTCTAAGGAGCTTCACAACAATGCCATCCCTTTTATACAGGACGATACGCTCGGGTTCATCTCCAAACACCGCTGCAACTAGAAGCAAGATGATGCTGATGACTGATGTTGCTAATTTCATTTTTTTGCAGAACGATGAGCACATCCACCACTAGAAGCGGGGGCGGAAGTGGATCGCGGGGTTAAGGTTGGAGTTACGGAAAGTCATGGCAACAGGGCGGCTGGTAGTGGTTGTCATGACGCGGCTTGTTAGGCTTCTTATTGTTGAATTTCGGCTTCATCATGCTGGAAAGTATAAGGCTCCGACCGTCACCACTAAGGATGCTCCTGACAGCCAAAACATTACCCTTATGGACGGCTCTTTTCTCCAAGTTTCCCGTGCAGCCCTGTAGGCAGAAGGTGCTTCAGGAATAGCACGAAACAACCAAAAGACGGGAATACAATCCAAAAGAATCAAGATAAGATCTAGAATACTCGTCGTAAAATCATCTTTCGAAGGCTTGGTATCGTGCTGACCCGCTGCGAAAAGCGGCAAAATCCAAGCAAGTCCAAAAGCAAATGTGAAGATGCCTGAGAAACAAAGGATGATGATGCGGATCTCTTCCATACGGCTTGGTTGCTCTTATTGCTGGCAAGGGCTTTTCTTAATGTTCTTCGCCTAACGTCAAAGTGATGGCACACCCACTAGCGGGAGCCAACATTGATCGCGGGGTTCGTGTTGTAATTAAGTGGAAACATCGATAACAGGAGGGCGAGTGGGTGTTGCCATGCACGTCTTGTTAGGCCTTAGGGTCGCACCGCTGACGCAATGATAATCATGTTGTGTCTGACGACTGCGGGAAAGTTCGCGCGTCCACCGCTCTCGCCCCAACGCGCCACTTGCTCAGCAAGTTTGGTTAAGACGCCTTCACCGATTTTGTTGATTGGGACGCCTCCAGCTGCTGAAGTGACGATGCCCGTGTCAAACTTCTTGTCGCCAAACTCCATTTTCGCTTGGGACGACACAATCTTGCCTGCCGAGTCGAACGTCATTTCGAGCAGGCAGTGGTCGTCCCCGCCGCCGCCTCTGATGTGTTCGAGTTTCGTTGAAACGAGTAACCCTCCGTCCGGCGTAGCGGTCACAGTCGGCTGGTTTGTCCGATAGCTGCTGTCGGCGCTTTTGAATTCGGCTGCCGTCCCGTCCTTCTTCTTCCAACCGTTCAAGGACGCTCCGAGGCCCGGCATATCGAACGATGCTGCGAACAGTTGAGTTGGTATAGCTACAGCGGCGATGAGAAGTATTGCTGCAATGAGGTTCTTTGTTTTCATGGTGCTTTGTTGATGTGTTTTCTTATTGGTTGATGGTCGGGAATGGCGACGGTGGAAGAGCCTAACGATGAGCGCGTACACCACTACCAGCGCGGGCCGAACTTTGATCAGGGGGTGAAGGTTGTAGTTACGGGAAATCATCGAAACAGGGCGGCTGGTAGTGGTTGTCATGACGCGGCTTGTTGTCCTTCTGTTAATAGCATGAGATGTATCCATGGATTCGTAGAGTCTCACACAGCATAGCAACTTCCACACTGTGTTCGGAAGGCATATTGTGACGCAGTTGCTCGGTAAGCTCGATTGTTTTTGGTAAGTCAACTGATTGCATTACAAATATAATTAGTATAAATGCCCAATATCTACTATCATCGTCAACGGATACGTCACCAGCAATTGAAGTTAATTTGGATACGTTGTCGTCAACAACATCGACAATCGAATGAACGCATTGACCAATCTGTCCACGATCAATGCCGTTCTCGTCAATTGCTCCAATAATCGCAAGGACGTCATCTCGTGTAGTTAATCGGCGGAGGAGTTGCAGCGCCTCCTTGCGTGTTTCTTCCTCGATGATGTTGCCCTTCCCCCAGAAAATGTCGGGGTGTCCCGGAATATGACAAAGTGCAATTACCAACGAACGAATCACGGGTGACCCATGGAAGTGGCGGAGGCAGGAAATGATGTAAAACCAAGTCTCAATACGATTCCGGTGGAATGCAAAAAGCGAGCGGATCGCTGAAAATGTTCTGTCGGAGTCATTGATCTTTGCCAGTCCTTTCAAAGCCTCAACAAAATGACTATCGTTCGAGTATGTGTCCTTGTAAGCGAGAAAATGCTGCCGCATCTGGGTAAAGCCTTCGAGATCAAGAATGTTCTCTTCTGGAAGAACAATGGAGTGATGTTCGGTGGTCTCGTTGTGGCGCTTCAAGTAGTCGGTCAGGTCAATCCACCTTGCGGTATCCGTAACTGGATCGTAAACAATGCCCGCGACTGGAAGAATATGATTGCGCCAGTATTGGCGGTGAGCCAAATCAGATGGAATCGCGAATGATCCATTTCTCCGATAAGATTCTCCAGACTTTATCTGTGCAGCGATACAGCATCCTGTGGATCGCTGGTTGAGAACAAACTCAATGTATGCATCATTCCCTATATCATTCTCCTGCGCAATCAATTGGAATACGCTGTTGTTCGCCGAAACAATCTTCGCGACATGATGAACTCCTTGTGAAGCTGTTCCCGTTGATTCAAGTCGATTCATCGCGATTGTTTTCTTGGACAACAGATTATATTCGTATCCACCCGTGATCGTATATCACGGTGGGAATGGATGCGGGAGGATGTGGGGCTTTTGCTGATACTGCAAGGATTTTTTTGAATATCGTGCGTCGCGTAAAAAGGCATTGCCTCACGCGATCACCGCGTAAAAGGCTTAGCCTCACGCGATTCCCGATCAGGATTTCAGAAGTGGGACATGGTGTGGCGGAGTTCCGATGCTGATATGCACACACACTTGCGGGGGCGGGCAGACAATCGGTTGCTTGCGTGCATCATTTGACCCGAAATCCGATGTATATCGCAGCCATTCGCTGCAATCATTTGCCTTGCACATCAAAGCTTGGCAGCGACTTTCTGCGCTCTACTTCGGACCTCGGGGAAAACTGAGGCGTGGTATTTTTAGGAAGTTGGCGATCAGAGAGCGAGGCGCCGAAGGGTGGTGGGGTTTTGGGAGGGGCTGTGCGAGGGGTAGCGTAGTTCTAGCGCGTGGAAGCGGGCTCCCATTTGGGCGGGGTGGATCAGGGTTTTGAGTTGTCGGATTTCTGCGGAAGACATCGGCGGTTCGGATGGTAGAGTCGCGGCGATGCGGGTGAGGAAAAATTCCTGTGGCTCGAAGCGCAGCAGATCGCATCCTTGCGCGAGGGCGAACTGAGCAAAGGAGGTGAAATCGACATGGGCGGTGATGTCTTTTTCGCCAGGTAAGGTGATTGGGTCTTCGCCTGCGCGATGTTGGTGGAAGGTGCGCAGTGTGCCATCGGTGCGGGCGGGGTGGTAGTATTCTGGGGCGGCGAAACCGTAGTCGATCCAGAGCAGATGGCCATGGCTGATGGTGGGGAGAAGCGGGCAAAGAAGGCTATGCCAGTTGTCGCGAAATTCCGTGCGGTAGCCGACGGGGTAGTGGGAGTGTCGCAGATGCGAGGGGATGGTTTCTTGGTCGATAGGGCGGAGGATTTCGATGAAGTCGTCGTCTTGGGCCGAGATGTAGATTTCTTGCCAATCGGATTCGCTGCGCTGGATGCGGCGGCAGGGTAGGGCATCGAGAATTTCGTTGGCGATGACGAAGGTAGGCAGGGGGGCGAGATCCACGGGAGAGGCTTGGCATTCGAGGGTGGGGGCGAGGTCGGCGAGGTGGTGTCGTTGCCAGGCGAGAGGGATGGGGAGGGGATCAAGGGTGACGTAGTGGAGTAGCGCGCAGAGATCAGGGTGATCTTGGCGGAGGGTGTGGATGATATCGCGGGCGAGTTGTCCGTTGTTTGGCCCGGGTTCGAGGATGCGCCATGGACCGATGATTTTCTCTGTGGCATGCCATGCGGCGATGTGATGAGCGAGCAGCTTGCCAAACATCATGCCGCAGGTGACGCTGGTGGTGAAATCCCCGGCTCTCCCGACGCGGGTTGGCTCGCCGGCGTAGTATCCCGATTGGGGATGATAGAGGGCGAACTCCATAAAATCGACGAACCGCAGGGGTAGCGCAGCGGCGATGACTTTCCGCAAGCATGGTGTTGCCATTTGTGGTGGAACGGGGTAAGAGTTGTCGCGGATCATGGCAAGTAGTTGGAGCAGTGGCAGATATAAAAATCGGAAGCGGCGTTTTTACAAGCGCAAAGGCTTCTGGTTAGGCTTCTTGAGCTTATTCATGATGGTGCTGATCGCAGGGTATGTGGGGTGGAATATGTATTCGGATCCGTATCGGAAACGGGCGGCAACGTATGATTTGGAACGGATCAATGACTTGGAGGTTCCGAGCAGGATTTTGGATCGTCATGGGCGGGAGATAGGGCGGATTTATGAGGAAAATCGTAGCGCGATGGCATTTGAGGAGGTTCCGGAGAATTTTTTCAATGCCTTAAAAGCGGGTGAGGATAGTCGGTTTGATGAGCATGGTGGGGTGGATTATGTGGGAATCGGACGAGCCGCGTGGAAGATGCTGAAAAATGGCGAGGCGACGCAAGGAGCGAGTACCATCACGCAGCAGTTAGCGCGCGATGCGTATGGCTTGAAGGCGGAGGCGAAGCGCAGGAAGGAGAGTGGCTTTCAGCGGAAGATGGTGGAGATTTTTTTAGCGCAGCGGATTGAGCTGAGGTATGACAAGAAGGAAATTTTGACGTTTTTTGTGAATCGGAGCTTTTTTGGGAGTGGTTTCTATGGACTGCGTTCGGCGGCGTTAGGGTATTACGGCAAGGAGCCCAAGGATTTGACGATTCCCGAATGTGCGTCGATTGTGACGATTTTACGAAATCCGTTAGAGATCAGTCCATTGAATCACCTGGAGGCGAATCGCAAGGGGCGCAATCACGTGATATGGCGGATGTTTATGGAGAAGATGATCACGGAGGAGCAGATGAATGCGTTTCAAGCGGAGCCGGTGACATTGAATCCGCGGCCATTGCAGCGGGGGACGAGCCATGTTTATGAAATGATCGCTGCGGAAGCCCGCGAGATGGTAGGCGAGGATGTTTTTGCGAAAGGTGGATTAGTGATCCATACGAGCATCGATCAGGATGTGCAAGTCAGTGCAGAGAAGGCCATGCAAGAGGTGCTGACGAAGGTGGAGAGTGGGGCGGGCTATGCGCATCCGCAACATGCGAAGTACAAAAAAGGCCAGGGCAAGCCAGCCTACTTGCAGGGTGCGATGATGATGATGGATCATGAGACGGGGGCGATACTGGCATACATCGGGGGGCGCGATTATTCGCATAGTCAGTATGATTTCATCCGCGAAGGAAAGAAGCCGCTGGGCACGGCGTTTTTTCCGTTTGTCACCGCGGCGGCATTGTCTGGCGAGCAGACACCGGCGACGATGCTAGAAGATGAGCCGATGGACAATCGGATGGTGATGGTCGGTGGCAGCGAGGGCGTGCTTGGAGAGTGGGGAAGTGAAGTGCAAAAGCCGGTGTTTGAAGGGCAAGTCACCATGAGGCATGCGCTAGAGAGATCGAAGATCGCGGCGATGGTGCGGCTGGGCACGCAGAGTGGCGTGGATCGGGTGGCAGAAACGGCAAAACGCTATGGTTTTACCATGCCGGCGGGAGAGAAGTTGCCGCGGTTGTTGTTAGGCATGGAGCCTGCATCGATGATGGAAACGGTCGCCGCGTATGCGAGTTTTGCGCGTGGTGGCTCGATGGGGGCGAAACAAGGCTACGTGGTAGAAAAAATCGTGGATGGCGATGGGCGATCCAGCGCGAGGATCCAACGAGATCCGCCAAGGAATGAGCCTGCTGTGGATGGTGCGGTGGCTTATCAGGTTCACAGCATGCTGCGCGGCGTGGCGAAGGACGGAAATGTCGCGCAGCGCCTGAGCATGCCGGAATCGTATCTAGGTGGGGTCAAAACCGGGACGATGCATGATTTTTCGAATTGCTGGGCGGTGGGCTATAGTCCTCGGGTGGTGTGCGGAGTATGGTGTGGATTTTTGCAAGGAGCGGTGCCGATCGCTGAGGGAGCCTTTGGCGGAGATGTGGCATTGCCGATCTGGCAGGCGGCGATGAAGGCGCTGCGTCCCGAGCATGTGCAGGGGGATTTTCGCAAGCCTTCCGACATCATGGAAGTCGATGTGTGCCGCATCAGCGGGCAAAGAGCGGGCCCGTATTGTTATGAAGAAGGCGTCGATGAGGCAAGTGGCTTACCGAAGCTTAAGGATGCGCGGAGAAAAGAGTTTTTCCGTGCCGGATCGGAAAAGATTCCGATTTGTAGCGTACATGGCGGCGGCGTGATAGGAGAAGCACTCGAACACTCTGGAACTGGCATGCAGTTGGCGGTGCTCGACGTGGTTCCGGTGCGTGCCAAGGCGGCAACTTTGCTTGGCGATGATCCCTACCAATCGCAGGTAGTGAGTGGGGCAGGAGAAGATGCGTCAATGGGGGAAGAAGGATCTTTTTTCCGCAGTGTTGTGAGTTCCATAGAGCGGATGGATTTGGGTGACAAAGATGCAGAAATTGCGTTGCCGAAGCCCGGGAAGTTGGTGCTGGATGTAGAAGTCGAATAGATGGCGAAAAAGACACCCAAAACACCCGTTGCTGCTGAAGCTCCCGTGAAACGCTGGAACGCGTTTACCTGCCCGGATTGCCGAGGGATTTTCCGAGTTCCTCGCGATTACGAGGGCCATGGGGTGGTTTGTCCGATGTGCGATCGAATGTTGCGCATGCCGCGAAAAGGCGAAGTGCCAGCAGTGCAACACGAAGCGACGGTTGCGCCAACAGGCGGGGCGAAGAAAGCTGCATCATTGCGCTCGGGAGTATTGCGCTCGGTAGGCGTGCCCAAGTCGGTAAGTCCTCCGCAACGTTCGCTCAAGCCTGCGATGACGGCGGAGCCTGCGGATGAGGCTACATCTACTGAGAGCGATCAGGTTCGAGTAAGCCGGAAACACAAGGTCATGGTCGAAGGTGGTGAAGAATGGCATGGTGTGACGCAGAAGCGAAGGAAGCACCAGCGGAAGGAAGTTTCACTATATAAGAAGTATCGATTTTTCTTTATCTCTTTTGGCGTGCTATCAGCGATATTTCTTGCTGCGGTGCTTTGGAAATCGTTTCAACCAAGCGATAAAAAAGGCACGGGAAAAAACGTTCCAAGCATCGTGGGAGCCATGCCTGAACCAGTGCCGATCGAAAAAAAAGAGGAGAAGCAGGGTGTCAATCCGCTGAAGATCGAGTCTGTAGTAAAGAACTTCATGGCGGCAGAGACGCTTGATGAAATGAAGCAGTTCGTCTTCTTAAATGATGCACTGGATCAGAAAATCGATGCCTACTACAAAGATCGTCCGTGGCAAAAACCAGGCTTTTCTTCGTTGTTTGAGGATCAATTGCAAATATCCACGGATGGAAAGGTTTGCCAAGCAAAGGCTGCGGATGCGAACTTCGATGTGCGCGATGTATTTCTGCGATTGAAAGGAGCGACCTATCTGGTGGATTGGGAAAGCTGGGTAGCTTGGGGAGAGATGGGATTCGATGAACTGCGCAAGTCGAAACCGAAGCAAGCTGTGGAAGTGCGGGTGATCGTTTCGGCTGAAACGTATTACAATTTTGATTTCCCTAAAGAGCAAGAGAGTCAATGGCAATCGTATAAGCTCTCCTTTCCGTTAGAAGAAAGCGCATTGCATGGCTATGTGGAACGCGCAAGTAAGCTGGACGATGCGCTGAGGATGAATGTCGATGAAACACAGCGTTACATGATTCTACGAGTTCGTTATCGTGAAGATAGCACGCGAGATGATCAGATTTTGGTTGAATCGGTGGTGCAGGACGGTTGGGTGAAATAGGCGATATTTTTACTTTCATGATGATCGGTAACGACACACGCGATTCACGGCAAGATGGCCTCTGCGGAATGACGCCCGTGGAGGTGGCGGCGTGCTACCAACATCTTCCAGGGACGGTGTTTTTTGATAGCGTGGGAAATTTCCCCTCCTCCGCTGCGGATCCATGGTCGATCATTGCGGCGTGTCCAGTGGCTGAAATACGCGGGTCGATTCATGAAGCAAATGATTGCGAGGCATTGAGAAATTTGCTGCGAGCGCATGCCGATGGGCCAAAGTGGGATGAGGGATTTCCTCGCGGAGGATTGTGTGGATCGATCGATTACGATGGGATGTTTTCTTTTGGCGTGTATCCAGAGTGGTTAGCGTTTGATCATGCGGCGCAAACTTGGCATGGGATGCCGGAATGGATTGAGCATCGGCAGCCCTGTAGTCCAGCGGCGGGTGGTTTGATCGAGTCATTCTCGCCAATGACTGCGCGCGAGGCATTTCTTCGTTCGGTAGAGGAGGTTCGGCAATGGATCGCAGCGGGGGACATTTATCAGGTGAACTTGACGCAGCAATTTTGTGCGCGATGTCCGCATGATGTTTCGCTGTGGAGTTTGTATGAGGCCTTGCGCGATGCCTCGCCAGCACCGATGTCGTGTTGGATGAATCGCGATGGCAGGCAGGTGCTGGGCTCCTCGCCCGAAACATTTTTACGGGTTCATGGTCGGAGGGTGGAAACCCGTCCGATCAAGGGCACGCGACCACGCCATGCAGATGCTGACGAAGACCGGCGCTCGGCGTATGAGTTGCAGACGAGTGAAAAAGAAATTGCGGAGTTGGTGATGATCACCGACTTGTTGAGGAATGATCTCGGACAGGTGTGTGAATATGGCACAGTGCAAGTGAGTGAAATCTTGCAGTTGGAGTCGCTGGCGCAGGTGCATCATTTGGTCTCCACGGTGTGTGGAACCTTGCGGGAGGAGGAAGATGTGGTGTCGCTTCTCGCCGCATGTTTTCCTGGTGGCAGCATCACGGGTGCGCCGAAAAAACGGGCGATGGAGATCATTCGTGAGTTGGAAACTGTGCCTCGTGGATTGTACTGTGGAGCCATCGGTTACATGGGTTTTCATGGTGACGCGCAGTTCAATCTTGCGATACGGACGTTGATTCGCGAGGGAGATATTCTGCACTACCACGTGGGTGCGGGGATCGTGGCCGATTCCGTGGCGGAAGCAGAGTATGAGGAAACGCTGCACAAGGCGCGCGGCATTCAGGATGCAGTGCGCCTGTGGCAGGAGATGGGTGGGAACGACTGATCAGAACGGCAATTCGTAGCCGCGGCCCGTCTGCCCTTGGTACCAACTGATGAAGGCGGAATTCACCGTAGCATAGCCGCCTGGTGTGGGGTAGTTGCCGGTGAAATACCAATCGCCACAAGGGCCTTTGATGGAGGCGTGGAGATTTTCGATGGTTTGGAAAATGATTTCTACATCACCATGCCAAGCGATTTTTTCTGGATACACCATCTGGCTGATTTCCGCGGAGATCTCTTCTTGAGTGAAACCTTCGTAGAGTTTTTTGATGGCGTTTTGCATTTCGTCAAGAGGCTTAGCTAGCTCGGCTTTTGCTTCTTCGTAGATGCGATCAATGAGTTCTTGGCGACCGGCGCGGCGATGGAGTTCGACGGCGGCTTGAAAGGCGATGAATTTTCCGATCTCCGACATGTCGATCCCGTAACAATCTGGGTAGCGGATTTGCGGAGCGGTAGAGCAGACGATGATTTTTTCCGGGTTGGTCCGGGCGAGAATTTTGAGAATGGATTTTTTTAATGTCGTGCCGCGGACGATGGAGTCATCGATGATGCAAAGCGTGTCTGATTCTTTGATGACGCCGTAGGTGATGTCATAGACGTGGGAGACGAGTTGTTCGCGACCTTTTTCTTGGGTAATAAAGGTGCGCATTTTGATGTCCTTGTGGGCTATTTTTTCTCCCGTTGGCCAGTTTTTGAGGATCAAGGAATCCACTTTGTCTGGAGTAAGAGTGCCTTCAGCAAGGGATTGCAAGAGTTCGCTGCGAACTTGCTGGCGGCGATAGAGGCGAAGGCCATCCATCATGCCGTAGTAGGCGGTCTCTGCGGTATTGGGGATGAAGGAAAAGACGGTGCTGTCAAAGGCATGACCGATGGATTCGGCGATTTGCGGCACGAGGGCGGCTCCCATTGCCTTGCGTTCGCGGTAGATCGAGGGATCATTGCCGCGGGAGAAATAGATCCGCTCAAAGGAGCAGGGCGTGTAAGCTTGAGGCTCGGTGAAGGTTGTTTGTTGGATGGTGCCATCGGCCTTGATGATCACGAGCGCTGCGGGTGGCAGGACGTGGATTTCTTCGGCGGCGGTCTCAAAGACCGTCATTAACGGGACGCGCTCAGAGGCAAAGGCGATCACTTCCTCATTGATGAGCATGTGGCACGGGCGGATGCCGCGTGGGTCACGAATGACAAACATGTCGCCATTGCCGATGACACCGACGATGGCATAACCGCCATCCCATGGTTGGGCGGAGATTTTGATGATGGATTCGACGTCGAGCTGTGCGGAGATTTGTTCTTGGATCTGGTGGCCATCGCTCAAGCTATCGCGCAGGGTGCGATAGAGATCCGAATGTGCTTCATCGAGGTGAAAGCCGATTTCCTCAAGTACGGTTTGCGTATCTGTGCCGAAGACAGGGTGTTGACCACGGTTGATGAGCTTGCGATTGAGATCGCCCGTATTGGTCATGTTGAAGTTGCCCATGACCATGAGCGTGCGGGTGGGCCAGTTTGATCGACGTAGGTACGGATGGCAGGAGCCTTCATCGAAGTCGCCGGAAGTGCCGTAGCGAAGGTGGCCGATGAGGACTTCGCCGCCGAAGTCAAAGCGTTCCTTGACGGAAGAGGGATTGTTGGGATCGAGAAATTCTTTGCGCGCGAGCTTGTTGTAGGCCTTGATTTCTTGGCGGAAAAGGCTCGCTAAGGAGTCTTTATCGGCATCGCGACGGCGGAAAATGTAGGGCTGTCCGAGCGGCATATCGAGCTTAGCACAGCCGATGCCAACGCCATCGTGGCCACGGTTGTGCTGCTTTTCCATGAGCAAAAAGAGCTTGTTGAAGCCCCAGAGGCAGGTGTTGTAGCGATCGTAGTAATATTCCAGAGGCTTGCGAAGGCGGACGGCGGCGATGCCGCATTCGTGTTTGAGAAAATCACTCATGGCAGGTGGGTCGATTAGCGGATGGTGACAGTGATGCCATCGCCTTGGCGCATGGTGCCGAGGAGGATGCCGCCATTGCCAGCTTGGCATGCGGCTTCGATTTGGTCAGGAGCTACAATGGCAACCCAGCCGATGCCCATGTTGAGGGTATGGAAACGGTCTTCGGCATCGATGAAGTCGTAAAGTTTGTGAATGCCAGGGAGCTGCCATTCAGGAATGGTCAGGTCTGCGCCGAGGCCTTCGAAGAGGCGCTCGAGGTTTTCTGGCAGGCCACCGCCGGTGATGTGTGCCATGGCTTTGGGCTTGATGTCACGTTGTTTGAGGTCGCTGACGACATCATGGTAAAGGCGTGTAGGTTTCAGCCAGTGAGCAAGTTCTTCCTCGGTAACAAGGTCGGGTTGCTCGCGGAGCACGCGGCGGACGAGCGACCAACCATTCGCGTGGATGCTATCGGAAGCGTAGCCGATCAAAGCGTCCCCAGGGATGACGGTAGAAGGATCGATGAGGCTGGATTTTTCCGCGCAGCCGATGCAGAAGCCAGAAAGTTCAATCACTCCCTCGGGGACAATGCCCGGCATTTCCGCAGTTTCGCCGCCGGCGAGAATGCAATTGCAGCTTTCGAGGTAGTCCGCCATGCCGGAGATGAGTTGCTCGATTTTTGATTCATCGAGCGCAGGGATGCCGATGTAGTCGAGGAACATCAAGGGATCACCACCGGTGGTGAGGATGTCATTGACGTTCATGGCAACGAGATCTTTGCCGGCAGTGGCATACATTTCGCGTTCGAGCAAGAGTTCGAGCTTCGTTCCTACGCCATCGCAGCCCGTAACAATCACGGGGGCAGAGTAGGAGCTTAGGTCGTAGCAAGCGGCAAAAAGTCCGTAAGCTCCGAGGAGTTGGCGGTGCTTCTGGGTGCGTTTGACGTGACTTTTGATGTCTTTGACGATGGCCGCCGCACGGCGGGTATCGACTCCGGCTTGTTGATAGGTCAATTTTCCTGACATGCGCTATGATGCCTCGCGGCGAACGCTTGTGACAGCATGTGAGGCGTGAGTCACGCGGAAAAAGAAGATTTTCCAGATTGGTGAGAATGAATCTAGGCTTGCTTCCCGAAATGGCATGTGCAAGCTCGGTGTGTGAAACGTCTGTCTGTGACCAAAACGCCGAAATGTTATGTGGGTGGAGCTTTTATCCGCTCGGAAAGTGGTAGGGTGCGTGCGTGGAACGACCATCGCGGCGATTTTTTTGCCAATTTCCCGCAGTGCACGCGGAAAGATCTTCGCAATGCTGTGGAGAGCGCCGCCAAAGGTGGGGCGAGTTGGTCAGGCCGCAGTGGATACAATCGCGGGCAGATTCTTTATCGACTTGCCGAAATGCTAGAGCCGCGAGCCGACGAAATGTGTGCGGCGTTGATGCTGGATGGCAGGACCGCCGCCGCCGCGAAGCAGGAAGTCTGTGCCGCAATTGACCGCATCGTTCACTACGCTGGTTGGACCGATAAATACCAAGCGTTGCTGGGCAGCGTGAATCCTGTGGCGTCGCCATATTTCAATTTTACCGTCACCGAGGCGATGGGGGTTGTCGGAGTGATTGCGCCTGATGAAGCTCCGCTGCTTGGCTTGATTTCGCTGATTTTACCGATCATTGTCAGCGGCAATAGCGTGGTGGCACTGGCCTCGCGCAAGCATCCGTATCCGGCGATTGTTTTGGGAGAGATGCTCGCTACGAGTGATCTGCCGGGCGGCGTTGTGAATTTGCTGACGGGAGAAATGGCCGATCTTTTGCCGACCTTTGCGACCCATGAGCAGATCCGTGGACTTTCTGCGGTGCTTTCTGCTGGTGAAAGAACTGCACTGGAGCAAGGGGCTGCAGGCAGTGTCAAGCGGGTGAAGTGTTATGAGATTTCCGAGTGGTACGGTCATCAAGCGGAGGGCTTGTATTGGATTGGTGATTTTGTGGAGTTCAAAACCACATGGCATCCGCTAGAGGTTTGATGGGCAGAAACAGAGTGTTTGGCTGAGTAAGTGCTTGCTGCGAACGGCATTCAGGGACATGATGCGAGGCAGTAATACTCCATGAAACATTTCTCCTCATCATTGGCTCATTTTCCGGAATTTTCTCGCGAGTTCCATATTTCTCGGGATTGCCGTGAGCGATTCGGTGTGGCGGATCGCATCATTTCTCTGACGGGTACCGCTCTGGTTGTTGACATGGACTCGGCTAGGCATCTCGCAGATGCCATGCAATCCCAAGGGCGCATGGTGTCGGCCGCAGATCTTTTGGCGATGGGTTTGATCGATGAAATTCAACATCTTTTGCTGCAAGAGTATCGCGCGAGAGCGGGAAAAGATTTGTTCGATGGTGCCGAAGCGTTTTTGCGCAAGGTCATGGGAGATGTGTCTTATCAAGAGACGTTGCATGCCTTTGCGACTCGATTCCCTACTGTCGCGGTTCATAAGGGGCAAATCAGCGTGGAAGACTATTTTCACGGCAGCACAAACGGAGTGCGAAACGCAGAGGTGCTGCTGGAGGAAATGTTGATGCTGTGGCTGGAAAATCGTAATCCTGCTTTTGCGCCGTATCGCGATCTTTTTGATGAATCCGTCCTTGAGGTTGCTGGGGTGCCTTACCAAGGATTCATGGAGCATTTCGTTAGGTTTTTGGACGGAGAGCCTGGCTTGTTGCTTGCGGAGGGTAGCTTATTGCAGGTGCTTCAGGCTCCGGCTATGGCGCATCCGGATTCGTTAGAGATGCAGCTTCGTTTCATTGAGTCTCATGTCTTGCCTGTATTACCGATGGCTCAAAATATCGTTGTGCGCATCTTGCACGGGCGCGATCACATGGCGGAGGAAAAAAAATCGTTGAGTGCATGGTTTTCTGATGGCTTTCAAGAGATGGGTCGTCCGGATTTCTCCGATGAGGAAATTCGTGCCTCGATCCGCGATGAACATCATCCGCGTTCGCAGGGGATGAGCGCGGAAGAGCTGGCGAGCGGAATGTTTTATCCCGAATATGAAGCTTATACTTCGGATCGTGAATGGATGCCTCGCCTGGTGTTAATGGCGAAAAATGCTTACGTTTGGCTCGATCAACTTTCGCGCCATTACGGGCGTAATATATGCCATTTGGATCATGTGCCGGATGAAGAACTCGATAAGCTGCGGGACTGGGGTATCACCGGATTATGGCTCATCGGCCTGTGGGAGCGCTCTGTGGCTTCGCGCACCATCAAGCAGCGCATGGGTGCTGCGGATGCTGTGGCTTCGGCTTACTCGCTCATGGATTATACCATCGCTACCGACCTAGGTGGTCAGGATGCGATGAATCGTCTTGCTCACCGCGCGTGGTTGCGTGGCATACGCATGGGCAGCGACATGGTGCCGAATCATTTCGGCATCGATTCCACATGGGTGGTGCATCATCCGGATCGGTTTCTTTCGCTCGATCACCCGCCTTACCCAGGTTACACCTTTCATGGGCCTGACCTAAGTCCGCATCAGGAGGTGGGGATCTTTTTGGAAGATCATTACTACAATCATAGTGACGCGGCTGTGGTATTCAAACGTGTCGATTATCGCAGCGGCGAAACAAGTTACATCTATCATGGTAACGATGGCACGACCATGCCGTGGAACGATACAGCACAGCTCGACTACTCGAAAGAATACGTCCGCGAAGTGGTCATACGCACGATTCTTGATGTGTGTCGGCAATTTCCGATTGTGAGGTTTGATGCGGCGATGACCTTGGCGAAGCGACACATTCAGCGTCTGTGGTTTCCGCTTCCCGGCAGTGGCGATGGGATTCCTTCACGCGCGGGTCGAGGCATGACGCGGGAGGAATTTGACCGCATGCACCCGCAAGAATTTTGGCGTGAGGTGGTGGATCGAGCTGCGGTGGAGGCGCCGGATTGTCTTTTGCTCGCAGAGGCGTTTTGGATGTTGGAGGGATATTTTGTCCGCACCTTAGGCATGCATCGAGTCTATAACAGTGCTTTCATGCACATGCTGCGCGATGAAGATAATGCGAAATATCGTTACCTCATCAAAGAGACGCTGGAGTTTGATCCGCAGATTCTGCAACGCTATGTGAACTTCATGAATAACCCCGATGAAAAAACGGCGGTGGAGCAGTTTGGCAAAGGGGACAAGTACTTTGGCGTGACCATCATGCTCGCCACGCTCCCAGGCTTGCCGATGATCGGTCATGGGCAAGTGGAAGGTTACGGGGAAAAATACGGCATGGAGTATCGGCGGGCGAAATGGGACGAGCAACCCGACCTAGGGCTGATCGAGCACCATGCGCGGATGGTGTTTCCGATCTTCCATAAGCGTTACATTTTTTCTGCGGTGGAGCATTTTTATCTCTACGATTTCGTAGCCCCGGAAGGTCATGTGAATGAGAATGTCTTCGCTTACAGCAACCGTTGCGGTGATGAACTGGCCATGATGATTTATCACAATCGCCATGCGGATGCCAGCGGATGGATTCGTAGCAGTGTCGGCCATTTGGTGAAAGGGCAGGGGATTCGCGTATTGTCCTTAGCGCAAACGCTGGGGCTGTCGGGTGCGGAAAATGAATTTCTCCTCATGCGCGATCACATCAGCGGCCACGAGTTCATTCGCTCGGGCAAGCAGATTCAACAGGAGGGGTTGTTCGTTTCGTTAGGAAGCTACCAATGTCAGCTTCTTTGGAACATGCGCATCGTCTTGGATGTCGATGGCACCTACTCGCGGGTCCATCACGATCTGCAAGGCCGTGGGGTGGATGACATCGAAACCCTGTGCAACGAGCAAAAGCACGCGCCTATCATTCATCTATTCTGCGCTGCGGTTGCGGCTGCTCTCGATGCAGAAGAAGAGCTAGCGGCAGAGGCTGCGGAATGTTTTTATGAAGCCACAGAGCTCCCGCCCGCTGCGGCACTCGCTATGCGTGCGCAGATCGTCGCTCGTCTCGCTGAATGCAGTGCTGAACTTGAGATCGATCACGCCAGTACCGCCCAGGTCTTGCGGCTAGCTGCTTTGTTGGCATCGTGGGAAAATGTAGAGCCGGGATTTGCTTGGCTGGATCGATGGTGCCTGCGTCGCTCATTGAAAAACACCTTGGCTCATCGTGCGATTTCATCGAGTGACCTCGACGCGTTACTCGACGCGATGGATTTTGTTCGTCAGTATCCAGAAACGCTCATGGAAGATCTTTTCATCGCAGAGCCAGCAAGAACCGCCATCGGGGTCAACGAATGGCAAGAGGTAGAATATTTTTCCCGCGAAAAATTCCGCGCCGTTTCCATGATGCTCGCACTCGCAAATGCAGAGATTGCCTACCTCCCGCTCTGGTGGAAAAAGGCCGACCTTGCCGGATATCAAGTCGCCAAAATGCTCGCCGAGCCAGAGCATGGCATTGCGATATCACTAGCGCCAGAGCTTGCCAGCGAGCCATCTGCCGATGTTGATTCCTTGCCGCTTGCGGAGATGGAAGAATCCCCGCTTGCTACCGAGGAGGAAATCTGATTTTCTTCGCCGCCTTCACACCCACATCATTCCTTCATTATGGCCAACAAAGACGTCACCGATCCCGCTCGCATGGAAAAAATCGTATCGCTCTGCAAACGCAGGGGCTTCATTTTTCAAGCTGGTGAAATCTACGGCGGCCTCAACGGATGCTGGGACTACGGCCCGCTCGGCGTAGAACTCAAACGCAATCTCAAAGACTATTGGTGGCGCAAGACCGTGCAAGAGCGCGACGACGTGCTCGGCATGGATGGGGCAATTTTGACCATGGAGCAAGTCCTACAATCCTCTGGCCACGTCGGCGGCTTCAGCGATCCGATGTGCGACTGCCTGCTTTCCAAGGCGCGGATGCGTGCCGACCAAATCCCAGCGCAAGATGGCATGGTCGTCTGGTTCAGCGGCGCGAGTCATCCAGCTAGTGGATGGAGCATCCAGCGCGAATACGCCGTGCTTGCTCCGTCCGAAGAGCGCGTCGGCGATGCTCATAAAACAGCTCGCAAGTACTACGCCGAGTTCCTGCCGAACAAGCAGACCTCGCCGAAAGAAATCGAACTCATCGAAATCAAACGCGAAGCCGTCGAAGGCACCACCCGCTTCAACCCAGAAAATGGTTCGCTGCTCACCGAGCCTCGACAATTCAACCTCATGCTCCAGACCAACTTCGGTGCCACGGGGGAACAAATCGCTTACCTTCGCCCCGAGACCGCACAATCCATTTTTTGCCAATACAAAAACGTGCTCGACTCGAATCGCATCAAGCTGCCTTTTGGCATCGCCCAAGTCGGCAAATCCTTCCGCAACGAAATCAATCCGCGCAACTACACCTTCCGCTCGCGGGAATTCGAGCAAATGGAAATCGAATACTTCTGCCGCCCCGAAGATGGCATGCGCCTCACCGATGAATGGCTGGAAACACGCCTCAACTTCTACGAGGAAATCGGCATCCCTCGCACCAAGCTGCACATCCTCGATGTGCCAGACGGTGAGCGCGCCTTTTACTCGATGAAAACCTACGACATTGAGTACGAATTCCCCTTCGGCATCCAAGAACTCGAAGGCGTCGCCTATCGCACCAACTACGACCTCGGCGTTCATCAAAAAGGTTCGGGCAAGCCCCTGGAATACTTCGATGAAGAAACCAAAGAGCGCTTCTTGCCCCACGTCGTGGAACCAAGCGCCGGTTGCGATCGCACCATTCTCGCGCTGCTCTGCGAAGCCTACGATGAAGAAAAACTCACCGACGAGAAGGGCAAAGATGACAGCCGCGAGGTGCTACGATTCCTCCCGCGCATGGCACCCATGAAGGTCGGCATTTTTCCGCTGCTGAAGAAAAATGACGAGCAAGTCCGCATCGCTCGCGAGATTCAGAAAAAACTCCAACCATGGATGAATGTCTTCTACGACGATGGCGGAGCCGTAGGCCGTCGCTATCGCCGACAAGACGAAATCGGCACGCCGTTTTGCATCACCGTGGACTTCGAGACCCTCGGCGAAGGCGGCGACGAAATCAAAAACACTGTCACCGTGCGCCATCGCGATAGCATGCAGCAAGAGCGTATCGCCATCGATTCCTTGCTGAGTTGGCTCATCGAGCGCGTGCGTTGATGGGAAATCTGCACATGCGTTGGCAAATCATCGTCGCCGGGAAACCCGCACTGGACTACACCAAAACCGGGAGAGACGAATACATGCGTCGTCTCAAGCGCTACTGCGAGTGCGAAATCATCACCGTGAAAGCCGGCGATCCGCGCTCGATATCGGCACAACTTTTGGAAAAATCCCAAGGCAGCTTCCGCGTCGCCCTCGACGAGCGCGGCCTCGCGCTCACGACCCGTGAGTTGAGCGATCGGCTCAGCGCCATCGAAATGCGCGGGGAAATCAAAGCGATCAGTTTCCTCATCGGAGCCGCCGATGGCCACACCGAAGAACTCAGAAAGTCCGCAGATTTGGTGCTTTCTCTCTCCTCGTTGACCATGCAGCACGAACTAGCGCTCGTCGTCTTGCTAGAACAAATCTACCGCATCGCCACCTTGCGCAAAGGTGAGCCCTATCATCGCGACTAGCATAGCAAAAAAAAATGGAGCGCGGACTTTAGTCCAATGCCTTTAAGGATTCGGGAACTCTACAGCACCAACGGTGCGCAACACGCCAGCCTAGGGCAACGCCCTAGGTATTGGCGTTGCATGAATCCTGAGCCCTGTAGGGCATACGCGTCAAGTTAAGCAATCACGCATCAGATTTTTGTTAAGTTTTCTTTATTATTAAAGTAGTTTTGCTATTTTCTTGATATGTCAAATACCAGCAAACCCAGTAACATCTCG
>JAIYDP010000295.1 GCA_027487435.1 Verrucomicrobiaceae bacterium
ACGGTCTTTGGGACTGGGTTTATTTCTTCTGATCGGCTGAGCTGTCGTTCCAATGGGGAGGTTTCGGGTGGAGTGATGGAGGGAGTGGGACGAGTGAGTTGTGCTGTACGCCTTGTACGACCAGGAAACATTTCCATTGAGGTCAGCAACAACGGCGTGGATTTCTCCTCAAGTTTCAAGACTGTTCTGGTACACGCTTCGATCTCTTCATTAACCGTCAGCCCCTCCACTGGATCTCTGCTCGGTGGGACATGGGTTATTGCGACCTTGCTTGCACCAGTTCCATTTGAAGCTGTATGCTGTGTTTTTGGCGAAATGTTGGCGCCCTCGTGCGCGAAGTTCTCGAACTTTTCAGTGCGATGTCTGACTCCATCTGTTCCAGCTTCCCAAAACGTGTCTGTCGCGGTTGTGGACTCCTCAGGCGCTGTTGTTTCATCTGTTGCCGACTTTATCTTTTCATCGCAACGTGTTGTTTTGTCCCATCTTTCCCCTCGGCGGGTTGTTGCTGGCTCACGCTCTTCTGTTTCGATTCTTGGCTCCTTTTTTTCGAACGACAGTCGATGCTTCGTGTCTGGGGTCAGCTGCGACACGCGAGTTGTTTCCGCAAGCTTAATTCAATGCGCTCTTCCCCCCCTCGATACCACTACTGGTATATCTGTCTTGGACAGAATGCTTGGGCCTTCTGTTAACTCGCTCTCCATTGATATCGTCCCTACTCTTCATGTGAGTACAATATCTCCTCGTGCTGTCCCGCTAGCTGGTGGAGAGATTGTTGAAATTTTTGCCTCGGGAGTTAGCAGCTCGTCTCATGATTGCGACATTGGCGGAGTACGCGTTGAGGCTCTGTCGTCATCGAATTCATCGATCCGCTGCATGTCTCCGCTGTTTTCAACCGCCGGTAACGTGTCCTTGTCTATTTTGGACAAGGAGTCTGGCGCTGTTGTTTCTGTTGCCTCTCAAGTGATCCTGGTTGTAGATGCACTCTACGATACTGCAACACCATCAAGAGGCCCAGCTCGTGGTGGTACCGTCGTCGTGCTTCAAGTGTCGGTTGCAGTTAGGTCGTCGACGTGTGTCGTTCAGTTCGATGACACATCAGTGCCTTGCTCTGCCTCAGCATCTTCTGTAACGGTCGTTACCCCTCCGTCAAAGTCGACCGGGCGCGTCTCCGCTCGGCTGTTCTTCGACTCGCTCCAGATCAAGATTTTTTCTTTCACCTTCTACAGCGACGTCACTGTCACCATCAGGGCCGTGTCTCCACTCACTCCAAGCTGCGTTGCGGGCTCCGTTGTCACTCTTAGGGGTGAAAATTTTCTTGTTTCGGACGTTTTTCAATTCGGAGGGATCAACGCGTCCTCGACGATAAATAGTTCGACCTCTGCCTTCGTCACCTTTCCCGCTGCAGTCCAGGCATTTGCGCCAGTTTCTCTGCTTAGGAATGATTCGCTGACTCCACTAAACTTAGGTATTTCCATCAGTTGCAAAGGCAGCTATCCTCAAGGGGTTCGTCCTCTTTTGAGCAAGGTCTTTATGCCCTCTCAGTTTGTTCAATTTGTTGGAACTGGATTTGGATTGCACGACTTCTCCATCAGGTTTGGAGCAGCTTCGGATGCCCTTTGTTTGCAACAGTCCGACACTCTCCTCCAATGCTCTGTTCCTCCAAATTTATCTGGGAACATGTCTATTTCGCTTCGTGCGTCCGATGTCCAATTTGCAAGTTTCTTGATTGAGTTTGTTCGCGTATCCATGGTGGCAGCCCCGCTGACAGGCCCTGTGACAGGTGGCACTGTCGTTGTGTTTGCAGTCCAAGGCGCGTCGCAGTCGAGCTTGATGCTGCGAAGCGTTACCGCACGTTTATTCAATGAGCCCGTGGAACTCTTTGTAGTCAACGACTCTGCCGTCGCTGTTCGGATGCCTCAAGTGGCCAATGCAAGCGTTGCACCGATTGTACTGTCCATTTCGTCCTCGCAAATCGCATCCTTTTCTTTCTCTTTCTTTGATATTCAAGGCATGCGCTTCGGTGGGTCGTCTATTTCCATCGACGATGAGGAGTTTTTAGTTCAAACCACCATCAGCAGCAGCAGCACTCAGGACTTCCCGAAATGCCGTTGCAGGCTGACTTGTGGGACTTCCTCCCGAGATTTCTTTGCCGTTTTCTCCTCCAGCGTTGTTCGCTGCGATCTGACTTCAAACACGTTGCCTTCTTGTGAGCTCGCCAGATTGAGCGTTTGCCTCAATGGCGTCGATTGTTTGCAGTCTCCACAGGAAATTACGATTTCGAGGGATCTCTTGTCCAGAGCTTTTGTCATCTCGTCGATCACACCCACTGTTGCCGTGCAAGGCTCTCAAGCTTTGCTCACTGTCAATGGTGCGTCCTTTTCAGGATCCATTGCGTATTTCTGCAAGTTCGGCAGAACGATCATGACCTCGGCAACTCTGCTGAGTCAGACCAAGATCGCTTGTGCAGTTCCGTCAACATTGTCCCCCGGCAATCTCACAGTCTCATTGTCATCGAGTGTTCAACTCCCACGGAATCCTAATTTTGCGTCCATCACTGTTCTGCGGCGCCCTGAGATCGTGTCTGTGTCGCCTTCTTCGCATTGCCTACGTTCTGGAGAGGCGATCATTGTCAGAGGTCGATTCTTCAACTCGCTCATTTCTCTCGTTTGCAATATAGACACCCTCTCAGTGGCTGCGAGGCGAGTATCCACTGAAGTTGTCGAGTGTCCGCTCCCCCTTGTCATGACTCCATCTGTTTCAGTAGCTCTGGTAGCATCAGGAGTCAATTTGATGTCAGCAACGTTTTGCGTCGAACTGGAGCCCCCTGTGTTCACATCTTTGAGCCCTCAAACAGTTTTTGCTGGGAGTGCCGTCACAATATACGTCTTGGGAAGGAGCGTCCCGCAGAATCTGTTTACTCTGTCTTGCTCCTGTGGTCCAACGACGTCCTCCTCAGCACAAATTAGTGCGAACATGGTGTCATGCCGATTTCCCTCCTTCACACAGCTGGGTGCCTGTGAGCTTGTTCTGAACATGTCAGGGCGTGCGACATCTACGTTTTTGTCTGTCGCAGTTGCTCAAGCCCCAGTGGTAACCGGAGCTATTCCCTGCAGCGGCCCATTCTTGGGTGGCCAAACACTGACTGTCGCTGGTGTTGGTTTTATTGACGGTGTTGTTTGGAAACTTAGATTTGGGACTGGGCCTGAAGTCAGTGCAGTCAGCACATCGTCGTCGCTCATCGCGACTGTGCCGTCTCTTTCTGTTGGTGGAAACGTATCTGTAGACATCATGACACCAGGCCAACAAGTGATAGCCTCATTTGTGTACTCAATGGCAGAAGCTGCATCGCTCGTCCGCATCACGCCGTCAGCTGGTCCAGCAATGGGTGGGTTTTCCATCACTGTGTTCTCTAGGCTCACTCGTGCCGTGGCAAATCCCTTCTGCAGCATCGGTTCGGCCTCATTTAGGGGCACTTCTGCGAGTGACTCCGCTATTGTCTGTGCCGCTCCAGTCAATCTGACGTCAGCGACCCTCTCCTCGCCACTTGCGCTACCTTTTCGAGTGTATCCGTTTGGTGCTAGTTCGGCGCACGTGATTGAGTCGTCCTTCACTCTTCTCCCTTCCATTGGCATCGTGTCTGCAGCGCCATCCGTGGCCCAACTTCACACCCCATCTCTGCTGTCACTGCAAGGCTATTCATTCACGTCTTCAATGCGATGCCTGTTCAACGGAGTTTCGACAAACGTGACCATCACATCAACCTCATCAGCATCATGTGTCGTGACTCCAACAGTCTTGGGCTTTGCACAACTTACTCTATCGTTTGATGCTGCAGTCCCGTCGGACTACTTCCTGGGTGCAACTCTTCTTGTCCTTCCCGTAATCCAGGTCCAATCAGTCGAGCCAAGTGTCATTCCGCTTGCTGCCAGCGGCAGTGTAATCACTGTCAGCGGGAGTTCCTTCAATGCCTTTGCTGGGCATGATATTGTCGTCAACGTGGGTGCTCTTCCATGCCGCACGTCCATTGTCAGCGATACCACGCTGGTCGTCTCAATCCCACCGTCCCTCTCTCAAGGGTTTCATGTCATCTCCCTCTCTCTTTCTGGGTCACTTCTCACTCGCACCTCCATTGTTGTCTCCATGACATCGGCGCCATCACTATTCTCACTGTCGCCATCGATCGGTCCCACGCTTGGCGGAAATGTTGTTTCCATTCAAGGGTCGTCTCTAAACGGAGGCATTGTCCGCTTTGGACATATCAGAGTGCAGTGCGAGCGAGGACTTTCGGCTTTCAAGTGTTGGGCTCCCGAGGGTCAAACCGGTGAGACTTCTGTTCGAGCTGAGGGAAGCATGTCTTCATTGCCTTACTTATACGTTCAATGGGGTTCGGTGCTTTCGGTGTCACCTGCTGTCATTGTTGATGGACAGGAGACGGTCCTCAGCGTGTCTGGTACTCGTTTTGTTCCTCTTTCGTCCTCTTGTGTATTTACCTCGTCCTCGTCGTCCCTCCAAACAAATGCAACTGTGGTTTCGAGCACTCTCATTCTTTGCTCTAGTCCTGCTGTGTCGCCGTCAAGTTCGTTTGTGGGATCAACTGCCGTCGTCGAAGTTTTCATTTCTTCAGTAAAGTGTAATGGAGATGCAACTGTCCGATTTGTGTCCCCGCCACAGCTTTTCAGTGTCACCCCATCATCTGCGCCGTCAAGCGGAGGAGTCGAAGTCACTGTGTCTGGGAGCGGGTTGGTTCCAGCCGCGTTCAGAGCATGTATGTTTGGCTCCGCGCAATCCCGTGGCTCTGTCCTATCGTCTACGGCCGCTGTGTGTGTTGTGCCGCCGCGACCATCTGGAAATGTCACTCTCTACCTTGTCTCTCAAGATTCTACAACATCATCCGGAGTTCAATTTGTTTATCGCGACAAACCGCGGGTTGTGGAAGTTTTCCCCGTCATTGTTCCCTACCACGTTGGCCACCTTGTGGAGGTGGCACTGGACGTCGTGGTTCAGTCCCCGACTAAGCCCCTTTGTCGCTTCGGAGGCGAGGTTTCTTCGAGCCATGAAATCAGGAGTCGAACTGGGGCTCTTCGATGCCCTCTTCCTGAAAACCTTGCTCTTGGCATTTCGAATGTTTCCATCTCCCTCGACTCAGGTTCTACGTGGTCAGCTTCAGAGTCCTCGATCACGCTGATCAGCAAAACGGATGCACTGGTAGTCACCGAGGTCCGCGCTCCAGATGTTGTGCTGAATGCGACGTACATTTTGCCAACTGGAACTCTTTGTCGGGCTCTTCCAGACGGGACAGAGTCACCCATTCTTCGAGTTGACAACGTTCGATGGTCTTGTCCGTACAGACTGCGAGAAGATTCTTTCGGGGCACAAGTCGTTAAAGTTGTGATTTCTAGCCGCTCGTTTCAGTTTGCAGTAATTGAGTTTGTGTCATCCCGCATGATGGTGGATTCGGTAGCTCCAGCGCAAGTGTCATCACTGGGTGGAGCCGTTGTTACGGTTTTCGGGCGTGGATTCGCGGTACCTCAAACAGGATTCGCCATCGGTCCGGGTCGATTGATCGGAATTTGTTCGATGGCAACGATGTGTGTGATGACTACTCCATCATATCTTCGGCCTGGCAACTACTCTGTCATGCCGGAGTCTGTTCAATGGACTAGTCTGTCGTCATTAATTGTATATGAAAGTTCAACTGTGTCAAAGATCATCCCGTCGGAGGTTTTGTCGGTAGGAGGTTCGTCAGTAACAGTCTCTTCATCGCAAGCTTTTCAATTCTGTAAGTTCGCCTCTGTCCGAGTAGCTGCAACTTTCCTCAACTCAACTTCAGCAGTGTGCATTTGTCCAAAGCTACCGCAAGGTTCCATCCGTTTCAGTCTGGAATCGTCAACGTTTGAGGTGGTGTGGACCGCAGTCGTCATTGTCGTTGATCCCATCACCATCTCATCTTGGACTCCTTCGGTTTTTGCAAGCGGAAGATCGAGTGTTCTCATGAGTGGAAACAACTTCAGGTCGAGTCTTGTTTGTCGAAATGGAAATGCATGGATTCTAGCGGCGGTAGCGTCAAGTTCAAGTGCTTTGTGCACCCTAGCCTTTACGGTTGGTGCCTCCCAGGTCTCAGTCGGGTATCCGTCCATTGGTGATATTGCAAGTTTTGAGGTTTCTGTCGTCAAAGAGCCTCTTCTTCTTTCTGCAAGTCCCTCTGTTGTTGTTGCCTCGACTGTTGTTATCTTGTCCGGTGATAACTTTAGGCCTTCCAGCGTTTGCAAATTCGGATCCAGTACAACTGTCGTGGCTTCTGTTAGCTCCCTCACCAAAGCGTCTTGCACTGTTCCTCCTAATCTACTTGGAAACATCTCAATCGTACTCGAGGACAGTTCTGTGGGTCTCTCGTCGAATTCTCTTACATTGTTTGTAATTCAAACTCCAGTTGTGCGGAAGATAGATCCTCCTGCCTTTCGAGCTTGGGGTGGTCAGCTTGTCACCGTTTCTGTATTGAATCTCTTTGAAACAGTGCCAACCGAGTGTGTGTTCGGTTCAAAAAGTTCTCAAGCCAAATTCAAGTCTGGAAACGTTGAGTGCGTGTCGCCATCGATTTCCGATGCAGTTGTGATGTTTTCGCTGCGGACGCTGTTTGCCGAGTCGGTACCTGTTTCTGTTCCAGTAACGTCCATGTACGTCATGTCTGTGTTTCCCTCGTTTGTATCTGCAAATGGAGGCCACCTCATCACTCTGACCGGCGGGGGTTTCAGTTCTCTTTCTTTGCATTGTGTGTTCGAAGGTTCGCACTCTGTCTTAACGGCTCCAATAGTGGGTGCTCTCAGTTCCTGGGTTAGCTGCGTTTCGCCATCTCTTGACGCTGGAGGCATCGCTAGAGTTAAAGTGCTTGATTCAAATCTTTCTGTGAGCACTGATCCAGTTCCCTTGGCTGTCCTTCCAGCTATTGCTATCGAGTCTGTTGCACCATCAAGCGTCTCTGTAGGAGCTGCTATTGTCCTCACTGTCTCTGGTCGGGGATTTTCCTCCCTTCCTTCCGTTTCCTGCAAGATTGGTTCAAACGCTCCAGTTCTTGCCACAGTAGTGACGTCCAGGATTTTGCTCTGCTTACACAATATCTCCATGGCTGGAAACCACTCGTTGGAGTTGTACGTCGAGTCACTGCGGCTTCAGTCATCTCCTCTCTCTCTCTTTGTTGTTGACGCCGTCGTCGTCAAGTCGAATGCGAGTAGCAATGCGACGGCGCAAAACTCTACTGTGAGCACATCCCGCGTCGTAGCGACTTTATCTGCGCTGTACCCAAGTCGGGGAATGGCTCTTGGCGGAAACATGGTCACTGTCGTTGGCAGCAATTTTCCTGCAGGTCAAGACGTGCATTGTGTAATTGGAAGCAGAGTTACAGTCTCTGGAGTTGTCCTCACACTGACAACGATGCTTTGCCCAATGCCTTCAAGCCGGATTGGCAATACGACACTCTCAATCGCCTCTCCAGCTGGGGAGAGCTTGAGCGCTTCTTCTCTATGGTACGAGTTCCTACCATCGCTTCGTTTGCTAAGCGTCACTCCGACATCTGGTCCTGTTTCTGGCGGAACGTCGATGGAATTGTCGTTTGACGCAAGTGGAACCCCAGAACATCTCTTTGTCCGACTTGCAAATTCCAGCATAGGAACTGCCTGCACTGGAAAGTTTAGCTCGCCGGGCGTGTTCTTATGCACATCTCCAGCGTCATCATCAGCTGGAACTCAAGTCTTGTTCCTCTCACGGACGTTTGAGCTGAGTAGCGTTGAGTCTTCGTTTTCCTTCAACTACAAAGATGTCGCCGAGATTATGTCCGTTTCTCCTCAAGTCATCGACAAGTCAGGTGGCACCGTCCTTTCCGTAATTGGGCGCAATATGCAAGCTGGAATGAAATGCAGAGTAGGGTCTTCTCAGTCCATTCTGGCAACGGTCGTGTCGGCCTCTATGGCCCTTTGCGTTACGCCGCCCATGGGTCTGTCATCCAAAGGGGCTTTGACAAGACTGTCATTCTCGCATCATGATGACTTCATCTCGTCGAATTTGGAAGTATTCATAAGCGATGATGTTGTGATCACGGCTCTATCACCAAGAGTTGTGTTTGGGGGCGTTGCTAACGTCATCACGATCATCGGCAGAGGCTTTACACCGGTGTCAAGCTTGTGCTGTAAGGTGGGCTCCGCTCAAGCATCCGCGCGGTACTTGACACCTTCGTCAGTCGCCTGTGCTGTGCCGCCCCTTCCTTTTGTGAACACATCAGTGTTGATGTCAACCACAGGATGTCTCTCCTTTTTGAGCCCGTCCTTACAACTGACTGTGGTTCAGGGAGCTCACCCTGTGACAAGCATCTCGCCATCGTTTGGGTTCATTCGTGGTGGAACTCTTGTCCGAGTTTCAACCTCTCTGCAAGCAGGCATCGAGGCAACGTCTTGCTTCTTTGGCCACGTCCAAACTCCTGCTACTATCATTTCAGCTGGTGAGTTTGAATGCAGGTCCCCACCCAAAGTGCTTGTTGCCATGAGCTCAGTTCCCTTCAGCATCGGTTCCGCGGATTCGCTGTCCACCGTGTCATATGTGTATGTTGACGAGGTTGAGATCGCGTCGATCGTGCCGTCAGAGGTTGCGTCCTCCTTCGGGACGATTGTAACGATATCGGGGAAGAATTTTAAGACCGACATGAAGCCAAAGTGCCGTTTCGGGTCAATGATTTCAGAAGCATCTGTTCTCTCACCAACTCTGATGTCTTGCTTGTCGCCAAGCAATCTCCCACGAGGGCTTGTCCAATTGGACGTGTTGTCTGGGTCCGACTTTACCGTAACCCCTCTGTGGCTTCTGTCTCTCCCCCCTGTTGTATTCTCTGCTATCAGTCCCGCAATTCTCACTTCATCAAATCAAACGTTGGTCCTCACAGGAAGACAATTTCCTCTTTCTGATTTTCAGCTTCAAATTGGTGAGAGAAAGGGGACATGTACTTCGACGTCTTCAACGACAGCACGTTGCTTGGCTACGAATCTGAGACCTGGCAATTTTTCTGTGTCGATCCATTCAAGCGCCGGAGTGTTGCTCTCTGAAGAGAGACTCCAAGTTCAGGTGTTGTGTGATTCTTCTGCTTTCATGTTATTTCCATCCGTCGGAGATGACGTCGGTGGGACCATGTTGTCGATTTCGTTCAACGACGGGTGCTTCACGAAATCTGTGCTTGAAGACCTGTACTGTGAGTTCGGAGGAACCAGGGTCAAGGCTGCAGTAGTCAATGCATCGTCTATTCAGTGCCTCACTCCCTCTTCAAGCATGGTTGGTGACATTCCACTCAGGCTTTGGAGAGTTGTAGGCGGCGAGTCGCTAATACTGATTTCAACTGCTTTTAGGTACGTTCTTCGCCCAGACGTTGAATCTCTTCGACCCAGTGCCGTTCCCTCCAATCGTCCATTGCTTGTGACGCTTATTGGGCGCAGTTTTAATTCTGTCACTGCTTGCCGAGTTGCAGGACAAGTTGGTGAAGTGAACAGAGTATCTGAAACGGAGATTTTGTGCTCTGCAGCAACCGTGACTTCAGAAGGGGACAAGCTATTGTTTGTCTCTGTGAATAGAATTGATTGGATATCTGTTGCAAGAACTCTTCTTGTGTATCGTGAGCCTCAAGTTGACGCAATATCCCCCACAATGGGCACAGCCAGCGGTGGCTTCACTGTCTCTATCATGGGCTCTGGGTTTACGTCGCTCGATACTGCCGTTGTGTCTGTGGGTAGCTCTCCTCCTGTTCCGATTCGCTTCGTTTCGAGTAGTCTTGTTCTTTTTTCTGCACCACAAATCAGAACTGCGGGGGTGACAACAGTGTCTTTGGCTTTGAACGGAGTCCACTTTTCTCGGAACCCTCTCCCTTTTGCTGTCGTCGGCGTGTCTATTCGACGAGTCATTCCTTCCTTGATGTTCAATTCTGGGCCCACGTCGGTTACAATCACGGGTATGAATTTTCCTGCTGCGAAAGAAGTATTTTGTCGGCTATCTGGTCTTTTGAACCCAGCCATTGTCATCGATAACTCCCGATTTGTGTGTAATGTCGCCCCCAGTGTGCATTTCGGAAAAATTGCAATCAGCGTGTTGTTTGATGGCTTCGACGCCGCAACGCTGTCTGTCCTTGTTTTGCCAGCACCAATTGCAGATTCGATAGTCCCGCGGTCCTCATTCTCGGGTGCTGCATCCCTTGTAACCGTCGTTGGCAAACACTTCACAGACGCTATCAAATTTAGGCTTGTGCCTGGCGACTTTTCAGTGACAGCCTCTGCTCTGTCCACTTCATCAGTGACACTCACGATTCCGGCATTGACAGCAGGACGCTATTCAGTCGAATGCATTGCCGCTGAATCAAAATCTGTTCTTCTGGACAATTCATTCTTGATCGTTCCTGCTCCAGCGCTGACCTCCGTAACGCCGCTCTCGGTTGTTGTTGGGAAGACTTCCATTCTAACTCTTGCCGGTAATTTTGCCGTCACTTCTTCCCCGCCCTTCCTCGTGTATGTGGGCGATACAGAGTGTCCGATAACCGACGTTTCCATGTCGTCCTCCTTGAATTGTGATGTGGGCCTTCAAGTTCCTGGAAATTATTCAGTCTCCTTGCGATCAGGTTGTGGTCAAGTTGTTCATTTATCAAACTTTGTAATCTCTGCTCGGTTTCCTTTCGCAGTCAAATCTGTGCGACCACAGAAGTTGCATGTTCAAAGCACTCGCATCAATGTTTCAATGGAGCCTTTCACCTTCATCGAAGCTTCCCAAAGCTTGGTATGTGTGTTCAACGGGTCAGTGAAGAGGACTCTACATCGACTCAGCAAGTTCGAATACTACTGCAGTGTTCCCCCCCTGCTCGAGCCAACTGTTGAGGTGCGCATACAGAATGATCAAGAAAAAACAGGGCCTTGCGCAACAAATTGCTTTAGTTTGCCAGTCATTGCAACGCCTGCGATCGAAATGGTGGAGCCAACTGTCCTCGTGGCATCGCCAGTAGCTCGTTTCAAAGTCGTTCTCGAGTCAAGTCCTGCATCCCTCTTTGTCAAGGTTGGTGACATCTCGTCCCAGTGCACAATTTTGGATCGCACCGCAAACTGTCTGTTGGATCTACGGAAGGTTCCCGCTGGAAGAGTCCCTCTTCATGTCTCCTACTCCTCTGACACAGAGCTGCTGCAGACAAGTTTCTCAGTTGACGTCGTCCTTGCACCATCTGTGAGTCATCTTTTCCCCTCTGTTGCTGTTCCTGGCAATAGTCTTCTGGTGACTGTCTTCGGCTCCAATTTCAAGGGTGCGCATGAGAACTTACTTTGCCGCTATCTAGGCAGATCTTCGTCAGCGGTATTTTTAACTGCATCAATGGTGCGCTGTAGTGTCCCAGAGGTGGCGCCAACGAACGCCAGCCTAGATATTTCCATCGATGCAGGGTCGTCTTGGGTGGGGGCGCTTCTTCGTGTGACTACGCTCCAGCTCGTCTCGGTGCAGCCTCCCGTGATAGCGTCAGGATTGGATGTCACCTGCTCTTTGGCATATACTGGTAGCGCCCTCCTCTTACCGTCCGCTGTCCATTGCCGATTCGGGGATGTTGTTGTCGAAGGCGTGTTGTTGCCGGAACGAGTTGCATGTCGGCCTCCACGCTTGACCCCTGGCGCCATCAAGGTATCGCTTCTGTTTGGAATGGCAGAGTCCAATTCGTTGATCCTTCAAGTGTTCAAACGGCCGGTCGTCGATATTGTGGAGCCGCGCATGTTGAGGAGTGGTGGCCTTGTCACAGTGTTGGGCGAGAGCTTTGTTGCGGAGTCATCGTGCATGATTGGAAACGTCAAAATGACCACTGTCGTCCATTCCTCAACCAAACTCTCTTGCGTCATTGTCGCCCCGCTCGGCTCTGTTGACTTCGTTGTGTCTGTGGGTGACGTTGCAGTTACTTCAGAACCTGTTCTTCTTCTCATTGAATCCGCACCTGTGTTGACTTCGGTACTGCCGTCAATGGTGCACCCTTTGACATCATCAAGTGTCATGGTCACTGTGAATGGCGCAGGGTTCACCCGAGACGTCTATGGCAGGTTTGCTATGCTTCCTGCTGTTCGATGCCATCGTGTCGGCCAGAAGACAACTGCTATTGAGTGTCCATTGCCATCGTTCGGGCAGATGCGCGGAAATGTCACTGTGGCTGTCAGTCAAAATCTTGCCGATTGGTCGAATTCTGTTTTGCTTGCACTCAGCGACTGCAGCGTCAAGTCTTTTGAGCCCACTTTGATCCACTCGAAAGGAAACGTCACCATGAAGGCCAACTTGAGTGCCCCACTCCTTGGGGCGTCCGTCCAATGTTCGTTTGATGACAGGATTGTTGAAGCTGCCGTGAAGGCCTCCGTTGTCTCTTGCCCATCACCGTCGTTCAAGCAGAGTGGTGTATCGGTACGGTTCAGCGTCGTCATTGATGGGAATTTGTGCTTCGTTGGGACCATATTTGTCGTGGACTCCGCTGTGGTGAACTCTCCGTACGCAATCTTTGCTGCACGGAGCACGCCGTCGATTGCATTGACTGGATCAAATTTTCGGACTGGTCTGACTAATTGCTATGCCGGCGGGGTTCAGCTGCGGACAACTGTGACATCTGCTTCAACTCTTTCCTGCGATATTGGTCCTGTCAAAATGGAATCGTTTGATTTGCTTGTGCTGAATTCTCCCCAGGATACGGGCGTTGCCGTGCTTGTGACCCTTTTGCCTCCTATTTCTATATCCTCCATCGATCCGTCTGTTCTGTCTTCACGGGGAGGGGATGTTCTTATCGTAGGTTCATTCCCTCCCGCAGTTGTTATTGAATGCGATTATGGTCGCTTTTTCAAGTTTGCCTCTGTGCGCATCTCGTCGTCAGTGCTAAAATGCAGCTACCCACCACTACCGCAAGGCAACTTGTCTCTGACACTCTCGATTGCGGGAACGTCATTGTTCGCTGTCGCCCGAGTTCAAGTTGTCTCCGCTATCACGACTTCGGCAAGTCCTTCTCGTGGGCCGGTGGAAGGCGGGACACCGGTTCGTTTGACAGCGTCCATCATGAAGTTTGCCAACGTTGTGTGCGAGTTTGGAAACATCTTGGTTGGCGCTGTGATTTTGGACGACCTCACAGTTCTTTGCACATCCCCTCGCAGCTCTGCAGGGCATTTCCCGTTATCCCTGCGCTCTGGACAGACTCTGTTGGCACTTTCTACCTTTGAGTTTTGTGACCCGCCACAAATCTTCTCTGTCTCACCCTCAAGTGTCACCTCGAACAGACCAGGGATGGTTTCTTTTGCTGGAACAAGTTTCTCTCAGCCGATGTTCGTTGAAATAGGTGGAAGCATCGTTGCAGCGACTGTGGAATCATCAATATCTGCATTCATTCCTCTGCGTCCAATTCTGTCCCCGGGGATCTGCTTGGTTCGATCTTCTGTGAATCGAGTTGATTGGGCGTCGTCTCCTGCAGTGCTTGATGTTGTCGACATGTCTTCAATGGAATTTATTTTGCGGACTCTAAGTATTCCTGAAGATGGCGGTGTAGTGCTGCTTACAATGGCCAGGGTGCCACCGAATAGCTTGATTTCTGTGCGATTGGGCTCAGCTGTCATGACTTCCTGTGTTTGGATATCTCCACAGGAAGTATCATGCTCTGTTGGTGTCAACTCTCCGCAGAATGCAAGTTTGAGTGTATATTACAACGGACTCCGTTTCGATCGTGATGTCGTTATTGCTGTCACTCAGAGCGCCAAAGTTGAGCTGAAGATGACACCTTCAATTGGACCAACTGCTGGAGGGACTGTTGTTACAGTTTCTCTACCTTTAGAAGGATTGACCGGACTTGCATGCAGGTTTAACCGAGTGTCCGTCGTTGGGTCGGTGACAGGCAGAGTGGTCCGATGTCTGGTCCCTTGGACAGAGGCCCCAACACAACATTCGGTTGTGGTGTTCTCTGAGACTTCTTCTCACGTCTTTGGTCCTCTTTCTTTCCAGTACTATCTATCTCCAACTCTGTGGTCTGTGAGACCCAGATACATTGCTGTACAGGAGGAAATCCCTGCGTTTGCTGTTGTCGGGAGCTATTTCGCTGATGTAGGATTCTGTCGACTCGGCGGTGAGGTTGTTCGGTATTCTCTCACATCACCGTCGTTCGTAAGCTGCGCGTTTACTCAAATTCTAGCACAGAGTTCCGTTGGCTCGACGCTGCTTCTGGAGATCTCGTTCAATGGAGTCGATTTCTGCTCGAACTCCTCACTTTACGTGACGGTTCTGTCGCCCCCTGTCCTCCACTCTGCCGTTGACCATGTTGCTGACGACTTCACACCTTTAGTTCGGTTAATCGGCTCTCAGATTGCAAGCATCCCCAACGTTGATTGTGTGTTTGGCTCCTCAGGGCGAACTGCTGCTCGCGTTTTGTCGTCTTCTGTTGTTTTGTGCTCATCTCCAGTCCAAAGGGAAGGAAACTTGACCGTTCAGCTAGCCTACGAAGGGGACGTTGTTGGTTTTTCCAAAGCTACGTTCTCTGCATCGTCAATACGTCCGACGTTGGCTTCTGTTGCACCCGTACTTGGACTAGCCGGCGTTCCTTCAACTTTCAGATTTGTAATGACCTCTGCTGTGCATGGAACCTCCCTCTCTTGCGTCTTTGGGGACAAAGTTGCAATGGCACATGTGGGCAACGATAGATTAAGCGGACACTGTGTTTCTCCCCCACAGTCGTTGGGGCGACAGAATTTTTCAATATGTATGGCCAGCAGATGCTCAAGCCCCGTTCAAATCGCCTTTGAAATTCAGCCTTTGATCGAGTCGATCGCCCCTCTTGAAGGATTTTCTTCGAGTCCCCTGTCTGTAACTGTACGCGGCAGCTGGCTTGACTCCATTTCTCTTTTGTTTTGCGAGGCATCAACGTCATCGCAAGGTTTCTCTCCAAGCCCTTCCCAACGAGTGTTTGTCTTTGCATCGTTGCCTCCATCGGGCTGTTTCTTGCAATGGGCCCTAGATGCCCGCGGCGAGAAGATCAGCACCGTCCACTTCCTTGATGTCACAGATGCGCCACGAGTGGTTGCCGTGACACCAACGTCAGCCCCTGCTTTTCGCTCAGTGACTGTGACAATTACGGGCGGTTTGTTCAAGAGCTCGCATGCAGCTCGAATTGGCGCCGTTGTCACGGAGACAACTTTCGTGTCGTCGTCCCTTCTACTTGTGGCTTCACCAGCGCGCCATGCTCCTGGCAATGTCACAGTTAGTGTGGGTTTGGGCGGCATCTTCTCTGGAATATTTAGTCATTTTATGTTTCTCAGTGATTTGCGAGTTACATCGATCTCGCCGTCACATGTGTTGGCTGGCTCGTCTGCAATGATTTCGATCCGAGGAGACGGATTTTTCTTTAGTTCAGAGTACAAGCTGTGCCTCTCGTCTTCTGAATCTATCACAATCACGAAGTCCTCGGTCTCTGCAAGCGAGTATGTGGGCTCTTTGCCGTCGCTGAAGGCTCAAAACTACTCGCTGTGGGTCGTACACGTCGCCGAGTCATGCGACGTCCCAGGCCTTCATAGACTCCACTTACGCGCCTCGCAGTCAATGCTTGTGTCTTCAGTGGTTGTCAGGAACGGTCGCATTTTCTTTGAGTTGGGATCTCAACGCCTCAAGTTTGTCTCAGCGGAGGCTTTGGATGGAAGCGTCTTCCCGGTGTTATTGGAAAGCGATGTCGCGGCTTCCATGATATTTTGGCCATTACCGTTTACCCTGTTTGGGTCAGATGGGGCATCGAACTTTCAATCCAACTTAATCTCAGTCACGACACGATCCTGTGTCCCTCAAATTGAGTCAATTGCGCCGGACACTTTTTTCGAGCTTGAGCCAATGATCCTCACTCTCCGCGGGTCTTGTTTCTTCCAAGGACTCAGGTTCAAGCTCGGGGAACTTGACGCTACAGCGTTTGAGATATTTGACAATAAGGTAATGTTGTCGATGCCGAAACTTGCATCAGGAAACTACAGCATTGTCGGTTCCGGGCCTGGTTTGTTAAATCCGGTGTCGC
Source organism: Verrucomicrobiaceae bacterium (assembly GCA_027487435.1). Classification (GTDB taxonomy): domain Bacteria; phylum Verrucomicrobiota; class Verrucomicrobiia; order Verrucomicrobiales; family Akkermansiaceae; genus UBA956. Next base: position 16,052 of record JAIYDP010000295.1, read on the forward strand.
TTGGGGTAGCTCGAGTACTTACGAAATCGACTCCTCCTGAGCTCTTCCCATCGGCCGGCCCTGTCCGTGGCGGCAACGTTGTTTCTCTCAAGTTTCCTTCGGCTGCATTGTCTTGGAGATCTTCTGTTGTCAGCATTGTTCTGGGTACCGTCACCTCTGATCCATGCAGAATGTCGGGACCTTTTTTCAGTTGCTCGGTCCCGCTCCTCACTGACTTCCTCACCACTGCGTCTACCATGGTTGTTAGCCTTCGAGTAGATGGGGCAGACTTCAAACTTGCGACACCTCTCTACTACAAATACTTGCCAGACATGGTAGTCTCATCGATCGATCCAGAGGTTGCCCCTTCCTCGAAGCTTGATTCGTTGGCGCTTCATGGCACAGGCCTGGATGAGTTAGTAGATTCTCCGAGTGGATGTCAGGTCGGTGATATCGCGGTCCCATTGCACGTGTTGCAGAATGGCTCTGTTCACTGCACGCTCCCACAGTCTCTTCCTCTTGGGTTGCTTCCTGTGCGGCTATTGTTCGCACAATCCAATGTCTACAAGGTTGTCGCTACTATCCCCGTGAAAGCTGGCCCAGTGATCGAGTCCGTGCAGCCGGTGTCAGTTGCAGCTCATGTCACAGTGTCCCTCAAAGTGAGTGGTTCCGGACTGCTGTGGGTGTGCAGTCAAGCTGTCGTCTTCATCGGGAGTACGGAGTGTGCCATCACTTCGTGCACAGACGGCATGCTTCAGTGTCGCATTCTAATGACTGCTCTCGGATCGCATTCAATCCGTGTGCAGCGCCGTGGATACTCTTTGCTGTCCCCGTTCACTATTAGAGTTGTTGCCCATACACAAGCGCCGAAACGCTTCAGCCTGTCTTCGCTCGGAGCTCGGCTAGTCTTGCCGAATCCTTGTGAAGAGTCTCCTTCTTTTTTATTCAGAAATGTGCTGCTTTCCACCTATCCTTTCAATGTATCACATGTCGTCCTTCCTGTGCCCGGTTCGTCAGACTTAACAGAAACTGAACTAACCTATTCTTGCGACAGGGGCGCAAGCTTTCTCCGCTCTAACTGGATTCTTTCGTTCTTCGAATCATCTTCCATCATCAGCGTTGCGCCGTCTGTGGTTGTGTCGTCCGTGACTCGGCTGCTGAACGTTCAAGGCCAATTCAATTCCCAATTTGATCATTGCCAGTTTCTCATCGACACCTTGTTGCTAACGTCATCGGCGCGTCGCATCGACGGCACTTTGTATCAGTGCGTTGTCCCTGAGAATCTTGGGATTGGCCATGCAACCTTGTCACTGCATGCTCTCGGCTCCAACGCGATGACGTCGCAAGCTGTTGTAGAATCCATTCCGAGGCCTCGCATTGACTCGGTCCGACCTGCAAAGATTGTCAGTGGCGCTGCATGTGCTGTCACGATTACGGGAAATAATCTCCGGGCTGGAACTGTCCGGTTTGGCGGAAGTTCAAAGAGTAGTGCATTCTCATTATCACAAAATACGTTGATGGCGATTGTGTACGCTGCGGAGCCTGGCAACAAGACGATTGAATGGTCACTTGATGGGGAGTCATATTTGAGTATGGCCCTTGTCTCTGTTGTTGTCCCCCGTGTGAAGCATGTGTCTCCGACCATTGTATCAACTTCTGGAGGTTGTGCTGTCATCGCTGTTGTGGACGGGTTCGATGAAGACTTTGTCGACATCAAGTGTTTGTTCGGAAACATGTCCGTCAGTGGCGTAGTGTCCGGTCGCGTCGTGACTTGCATTTCCCCAGTTACAAATGTCCCTGCTATCTTCTATTTCACGGTCATTGCCAATATGGCTGTTGTTGATTCCTCTAACCAAGTCTACATTGAGTTCGTTCGCCCTCCGAACGTTAGAGCAGTGAGCCCTTCTGTTGGTCAATTTCGAGGTGGTGACGCCGTCCAGGTATCTGGAGACTTCTTTTCAAACAGGACCACATGCATTTTTGGAAACAGGTCTTCGTTGTTGACAACTGCGCTATCATCGAAGTCGATCATTTGCGTGTCGCCTCCGTCTGACCGCCCTGGTGCAGTTGCTGTGTCGATTGCTGTGGACGGAACCGTTGTCGGTAGCAGTAGCGCAGAGTTCGTATACGCTCAAGAGGGGTCGATTCACAGCGTGCGGCCGGAGCGCATCTTGGCTGGGAAGCCGACTACGATCACAGTGAGCGGGACGAGGTTTGGAGGTGG
>JAIYDP010000321.1 GCA_027487435.1 Verrucomicrobiaceae bacterium
GGGGCGATTGGGGAGATACGGGGGGGTGTGAGGCCTGTTGTTGGGGAGGGGTGTGAGGAGTTTGGAGGGGGTGTTGTTGGGCTGATGAGGCGGTGCTGGAGTGGGGAGGGGGGGGATCGACCGACGTTTGGGGAGGTGGTGGAGGAGCTTGGGCTGCTGCGCAGGCGCTGCTCGCTCGGTGGGGAGGGCGGAGGTGATGTGTATCTTCATTTGAAATCTGGCGGGCTCTAGTGGATTTTCATCGAGTCCTTTTCGGTTGCTATGTTATTTGAAGGGAAGCTTATTGGCATGTAAGATACGGTGGGACGTTAGGCAGTTGATGGCAGCTTCAGAAGGTTATTCAGGTTAGGCATGGGGTGGCAGTCCGCCAAAAAAGTTTTGGCGTTTTATCGTTGGGAACTTTCGAACCTTATTGCTGAAGTGATGATTAAACAAGTTTACGGAGCAGGATCGTGACAGAGTTTCAATCATTGCCCTCGTGGCCACACACACGGCAACCCACACACACGATTGAGCACTTGAGCAGCAAACGTCAGTTGAACGAAAAGTCGCACTGCGACGAAATGCTCAAAAGCAACCGCTCCCGCAGCACCTCCTCGCTCTCGCACAGCGGCAGCTTGAGGATGTGATGGCACGCGCTGACAGACGGCAGACAATTGGCTTCATTCTTGAGAATGACGGAAATAGGTGGCTTAAGGGCGCGAATGCCTCCAGGCGGGAGCGACCTAAAGCCCGTCGCGAATTGAAGAAAGTCCGCGCGCTCATGCGGCGCCATCTTGACGAGGGTTTGACACAGCATCTCCACGACCTGAGGGTGCTCGATGGCGCCGTGCGATGGGACCACCGCTGCATGCAGCTCCTCAAGCGTCCATTCCACCGAAGGTTCGCCGCAGAGGTTGCGGCGGATGTCGGCGAAACTGCCGAGGAGAAGGAGCTGCTTGACGTCGAGGACAACACCAAGGCCCTCCCGCACAGCCTGAAGTTGGCGCGACACCCCCGACGCTAACAAAAAGTCGAGCAGCCGCTCTGAGAATTCTTCAACATTGTGTGCGTCGACTTCAACCTCATCCCCCCGCTCCTTCAGCAGCGCAACGCCAAAAGAGAAGTTCAAACAAAAGCCACTCAATGGGGACCGGCACCAAATCTCTTCGAGGTCAGCTTTCTGCGCGCGGGCGACAGCCATTTCAACACAGACAGCGCGGAGGGGTTGGAGGGTGCTGCGCAACTGAGGGAAGAGCGCAAGCGCATCGTCGCCGTCAAGGGGTTTGCCAACTAGGGCTTTAAAGAATTGGGGAGAAAGCGGAAGAGAGAGGCGGCGGCCATCCAGCAGAGCTTTGCCGACTAAAGTCCCCAAAAAGCGGAAGAGCACTGACTCGCGGGAAACGTCCTCTGATGCCGAAATGGCGAGTGGGAAAAGGCCACCCTCGCAGCGGACGATGTCCCCTTCGCCAGCTTCGTCGTACCAGAGGCGGAAGGCCTTGCGCTGGAGCTCCACTGCAGCCAGAGTATAGAACTCAGCCGTCACGGCTGGCCCATGGCCAACCTCGCCTTCAAACACGACCTCAAGAACAGCCTTTCGCGGGCCGTGAACTCGCATAAGGTTAATGGCCCATTCACTGGAGGAGGGAGGGTGAGGATAGGACGTTATAGGGGTGGACGTACATGAAGCGCTCGCCGCGTTGTACGCTGACTCGCTCCGTCTTGAGCTTCCGCACAACAGGACCTTCGCTGCGGCGAGATTGTGTGGGGGGTATGAGGCTTCGAGAGAGGAGGGCATGCGCAGCACGCGAGGCGCCTGAACACATCAAATTCACGTTGGTCGCTGTGCTCACCAAACGTCGTTGCCTGGAACAGGAGCTCGCGAACGTCGTCTGACAAAAGAGACGGGAGGAAAGTACAGATGGCGGGGCACCACGGCGGCACTGCCCCTCCCGTCACGGCGAGAACGTCTGACAGTTGCTGCTGCATGCGGCTGTTGAGGCCGTCGCTGCGGAACGCAGAGGGGACTAGCATGTCCCCGACGATTGAGGCTATGACACGCAGTCCTCGCAGAGGATCGTCGAGCTCGGAGGAACCGGTCACGGAAACGCCAAGCAGTATGGGCACCCGCGGCATGGCGCGAGCGCAGCCGCTGCACTCGTCGTCGTCCAAGGTGGAGGAGGATTGACTTTCGTCCCGACGGCGACGCTTCTGCCCAGCAGTCGTCAACTCAAAATCATCCAGAGCTTTCAGAAGATGATCACGTCCGAGCTTGGCCACCAGGCCGTCGACATCACCATCGAGCCCCCACAGCCGCAACCATTCTTTGCGACCAACTGAAAGTACGTACACGATCGCTTCACGGAGGCCCTCATCTGTTGAGACGTCCCAAGATGGAGAAGGTGCTGGGGGCGTAGGCTTGTTGCTTCGGTAGTACAGCCTAAATATGTCAACTTGCGTATAAACCATCTCCGAGCAAACTCGGAGAGAAAAAATAGGGGACTTACTGGAACGTTTGCTCCCACAGCTTTGTCCAACGAGACGCACCTGCTCGCGCTGATGCAAGCGCGATTTGAACCGCGCGCAACGCTGTGAGGTCTGGATTGAGGGGGATCAATTCGTCGTCATCGCGCGGCATGGATGGCACGGCGATGCTCTCATCGTCACGGAGCCAGCTAGGTCTCTGAATGAAGAACTCAATGTTGGGCGATTCAAGAAGTGCAGCAGAGGCAAATGCTTCATCCGCCGCGCCAGGAGGAGGCACGGAGATGGACGCCACTTGCGGCGCACGCGTGGGATTGGCAGGATCAAACGGCTGCTCCAGCAAGGACAAGTCACGCTGCAGTTGAGAGGGCTCACTGCTGTCCCATGATGGGGGCGCGATGAGTTCGCGCAGGACTGACCGCGGTGCGAAGAGCTGCTTCTTTGACGAGGGTGACGGGATCCTGTAGAATGAGTGCCCCTCCGATGCGTGCTCGTTCGCGTGGAAGCAGCTTTCACCTGTATTTGTCATCTTCACAAACAGGCTGGGCTTACAAAGATCAAAATCAGAGCAGTTTGCACATTTCCAACGCGTTCCGACGATCGGACTTAACCCACAAGCGTCACAGGTTACGCCGAGATGCTGAGGAACGTCTTCTTCTTCATCTTCATCTCGAGAAACCCGCAGATCGAAGCGGCCCTGCGCTCCCACTCGGTATGTGCCCCCTTCGCCATTGTCCCACGACACTACCACATATCCAGCCGCTCGGATGGCCCTCACAACCCCACCTCCATCGCCGTCAGACTCGTCTTCAGGATTCCAATCGCGTCCTCGGATGACCCTCGTCCCAACGGAAAACTCGGACTCGTCCTCATCTACAGCGAACAAAGGAGGAGGAAGCGTGTCCGTGATGAAATCATGGACTTCGCCGTACAATTCCAGTCCTGAGATCGACAGCCAGTGGCTGTTGCGAGCATTGGGACCCGTCTGCTGTATTCGGAAGTACCTAAAGGAATCAGCTAAGCGATGGAATTGTCACCTATATGCCTCGTGAGTTGTAATTGGCCAAGAAGCGACCGACCCAGGTTGCTGAAGAGCTGTATCGCTCTGATGCTGGGAAAGAACAGTCCATTCATTGCCGTCAACTGAACCCTGGTGGATTCAACATTCAAGATTGTCAACAAAACGCACCGAAAATGTCCAATGCCGAAGTGCAGACTCGCCGTAGCCAGTGGCATGGCGAATACAATATGCAGACGGGCGAAACATGACACCTGAGTCTACAGCAACCCAACTGAACGGTTTGTCTTCCGTGTGGCAATTGCGGGGGACGGAGTCTCGCGAAAGCACATCATCAACAGTGCCGTATGGTAAGCGAAGGCCGTCAGAAGACGAGACGGTCACAATATGTACTCGAGATGGATTTACCCATTCGTCACCTCTTGCATTCGAACCTAGCCAATAGAATAGGCCATTCGTGTCGAAAGGCGTTGACATCGTGAAGGTAATGGGGTACTGCATGGATGCGAAGGGAAGCTCAGACCTGCTGTCCTTGTGGTACCAGCTTCGATGCAACCGCCGGGACAGGTTCTTACCGAGCTCGCGGATGGTAACAAGGGGCTCAAGTTGGAAAACCTTACCTCGCAGATTGACAAGCTCAGTCTCGCTTTCAACGGCCTCAACTCGAAAGCGGAGGTTGTAACGAAGCAGCTCAAGCCCGCGTCTGGATCCCGCCGCATCAAAGAGAGTAAGAGGCAACTTTCCATTGAGCTGAATGATGAAAGAAAACAGCGAGATAAGCTTCATCAAACTGAGGCTGGGGCCGTCGGGAACGAAAACTCTTCTAAATGCTTCAACTCGCGCATGGCACTGCAGGGATTCAATGGCGCTGCTTCCGTCGGGCAGACTCAAGGAGCTCACCAGAGCAGCAGTTATGTTACCATCTAAAATTTCTCGCCAAGTAACGTCAGCTGGTGAGGACAGGACGGTATCAAGGCTTTGAAACATCATAAGGAATGCAGCCGAGGGCATAATATTAGATTCGCTATCGAAAACCAGGCGTTCAGGATCGGAAAGCTTTGCAAGGATCGCTTGAGAAATATCTCGCACATGGGATGCAACGTCAAGCTCTGCAGAGGACGCGGCTTCAAGAAGTGGAACGACGACGTCAGACTGGACCTGAGACTTGCACTTATAGTTTGAACAGGCTTTGAGCAAAATTGAGTCAAACCCATTCCTCTGAAGAAGAACAATGTAAGGCCTGTAGCCTCGTTTCACGATTGACGTGGCTATGTCAAGGAGAATGAGAGCGATGGACTCAGCCATGTCGTCAGATGCTGCAATCAGGCAGAGAGTCTCGCAGAAACTATACCGTGCATTTCCATCTTCTGAGTGCTCAAAGAGAAACGCAAGCTGTTCCTGAGGTACCAATCTGAAGACAAGTTGCAGCAGCGACAAGGAGCGTCGTCTGTTCACGCTGACATTTGTTGAAATCACCAATTTGAGAACTGCTGGGACAATAGAGTGCAGAAACAGAGACAGCGATGCTTCAGGAACCCGTAGTTCGCACTCCCCCATTTCTTCCGCTGCACCACTTGGCATTAGTGATGCCATCTCAGTGGAATTTTCAAATATTGCAGCACATTCCGAGTGCAGATTCTCTTTCGAGGTGCCCTTGGCTTGCTTCGCAACTTCAAGAGCAGTGAGGCCATCGGAATCGATCAAAGACGGGTCAGCCCCGTACCGTAGCAAAATGCGACAAATATGAGGACGCCCGAACCTAGCTGCGTAGTGCAATGCAGAATTGCGTCCAGCATTCGGATCCCCTCCAAACTGGAGTATGGCCTCGACCATTTCTTCAGTACCCGTATACGCAGCCCAATTGAGGACAGTTTGGCCAACGCCGTCGCTGTAGTTCGGGTCGCTGCCCCGGGCAAGTCCTTCTTGCACCGCTGTTAGGTCGGACCTTTGTATTGCTTCGATCAGATCTGGGCCACCAGAGCCTGCTGGGGAACTTGGCGGTAGGACGGGGGTAATGTGAGGGGGCGAGAGATGAGATGCTACCCGCTGCTTTTCGACGCAGCTCTTAAGAATATGCGTCGCAACGTCGAGGACGACGTTTGTTGCAGGGGGATGGGAGCTAACTAATGCGGCAAGCGGAGTCATAAAAGGTTCCACAAGAATGCTATCGATCATGACATCACGAAAAGGAGGAATAAACTTGGAGAGGAGGGACGACAGACAAGAGAGCTGCTCGACGGAGTTGGCATGATCATTCTGCTGAAAAGTGCGTTGCGTGGCGTCGACAATGACACCAAGCATGTGGCACAAGTCGATGGAGCCGCGAGTGTCTTCGTTGACATGTCGCATCAGAGACGTTATGCATGGCATCGCAACACCCTTTAACGAGTCGCATTCAAGCAGCGAGACTGCAGCGGAGAACAGCTTCGTGAAGTAGGAGTGCCGAGCACTGGCAGAGTCAGCCATCTTCTTCAGGGCTGTAGTGCCCTTGTGAAAGATGTCCTTGTGCATCCCATTTGACTTTGCTCGAAGTAGATCTGCGAGAGAAAGAAAAACCCCGGCAGTGAGGAGTTCACGGGCGTTGCGTCGCGACAGAAGCTCGACACAGCGAATGGCAGACTCTCCCGTGTCGGACGATTTGCCCGCCAGAGTAGTTTCACGCGTAAGAGCGGCTGAAAGGACGTCGCATGACCCTTCGGTCTGCACGTACTTTGAGGAAAGCCCGTCTATGTGGACTTCAAGGAAGTTGAAGAGGAACCGTAGACCGACCTCGTGAAGGAGTTCATGATCAGATTTGAGAACATTGACGACTGTAGCATTAGAAACCAGATCCACAGTTTCAAAGCAGAATAAATGAAACAAACAATTGACAATTCGAGAAGAACTCACCAGCAGGAAACATCAGAGATGGCGGATACTTGGAAACGATGTTGTCAATGTTGTCCATCATAAGAACGTCCATCGAAACAGCCTCGAGGGTAACCATGACCATGTCGACAGTGTCCATGGTTATTGGAGATGACAGGGTCGACCTTACGAGAGCAGGGTCAATGTCCATGGTTGCGTCAAAAGACAAATCGGGTTTTTCAGACAGTAACAGATTTTTAATCCATTTTTAACTACAATGGTCGAAAAAGTTGGAGAGAGTGTACACTGGAATTGTCCGCAGGTGAAACAAGGGCAGTTAAGCTATCATGTTGGTTGCTTCTCAAGCACCCCAGCTCTTCCAACGCCTCTGCAAACGTCGGCCGAGACCCCGGTTCTGCATCCCAGCACCGCCTCATCAGCCCAACAACACCCCCTCCAAACTCCTCACACCCCCCCCCAACAACAGGCCTCACACCCCCCCGTATCTCCCCAATCGCCCCAACCATCGACTCAGGAAACCCCTCGTTCGTCTCGTAAGGGATCCGCCGCTCCATCACCTCCCACATCACAACCCCAAAGCTGTACACGTCGATCTTCCCGTCGTACTTGCTCCGTCCGTCCAGCGCCTCCTACCTCGCCGTCAGCCACCCTACCC
>JAIYDP010000005.1 GCA_027487435.1 Verrucomicrobiaceae bacterium
CGGCTTCCTCCTCCACTTCCCCCCCCCCCCTCTCCCCCCTCTACGTCCTCCTCTTCGAGTCAAACAAAAAGGTCCGCAACTAGCACTTCTGGGACCTCCACGGCGGCAGAACCTGGGGCATCCTCGGCTTCGTCACCGTCGGCCAGCTCGTCATGGGCTGCATTTTTGGGCCCTCATCGCCCCCCGCGCCGCCAACGCGGCCGTCGTCCCCCCGCGCCGCCTCCCCCTCCACGTCCTCTGCGCCATCTCCTCCTCGCTCAGCCGCTCCCCCCGCGCCGCCATGACGTGGGGGCAAGCTCCTCCACCCGCACCCTCCATCGCCTCTGCCACGTCATCATCTCCGACGCGGAGAGGCGGCAGAGCGAGTCAGCGGCTGGGCACCCGCAGACGCGTGGCTCCTCCTCGAGGAGACTCCTCGCCCTCCGCCGGCCGCCGACGCCCGACACGACCTCCGCCTCTTCCTCCCGGCCGTTGGCGTCGACGGGGCGCGCCACTTGTTTGCGCGCGCGTGTGTGGATAATATCAAAATAATAATAAATAATTAAAATATTAAGCACCGATGACACTAACGGGTCATTTAAACCGTTGCCGAGCCCCCCATGACGCGCCACGCTCGCCATCCGCAGCGACCCTTCGATGCGCAAGTTTGCGGACGAGATTGGGCCGTTTTCCCTCCCGTTTGCGATGGAGCCTAACAAACAGATCATTTTAGCAGGGGGGGGTCGCGTCCTCCCCAGCGACGCCGCTGCCACAAACTCCTGCGCAGCCACCACCGCCGCCGGTCACCCCCGCCCCGAAAGCGGCGCCGATGACGGCCACGTCATATTCGACGCATGGGCCACGACGGCAGCTTCCAACCCCCCCCCCCCCGTTGCCGGCTGGAGTCGCGTCGCGCGAGTACGACCCGACGCGGTCGCGCTTGAAATCCGCGTCCCCCTACCAAAGCGGCGGGACATCAAACGCGACGGGGGTGTCGGAGCCGGTCTTTGAACTTGCTCTAACTTCCTCCCATTACTTTTTATCTGACGAGGCGCGCCGCAGCCGCAAGGCGAAGTTGCAAGCCCCAGCTTCCTGTGGTGGAACCTCTGGGCGGGGGGGGGGGTGGAATCGGCTCGCCCGCAGAGGTCGCGGTTGTGCGCTTGGCGCTGCCTTTTAACTTAATGATTTCGCACAACTTCTGTTATCTTTTCATCTGCCTGGGGGTCGGGTCGCACGCGCGGCGGCTGCATCACATGCGCACGCTCATCCGCTGGGTGGGTGGGTGGGTGCGGGGGAGGGATTGGATCCTGTGTTTAAAGTGATCATTTTATTTTTATTTTATTTTATTTTATTTTATTTATTTAAACGCAAATTATCCTTTTTTAGATTAATTTCTAGTTTTTGTTCTCCAGATAAAAAAAGATAAAATGTTCGTTTAGCTTGACAGCCCATCCACATAACCTTTCGCACGTGCGCTCTATTTTTAGCTCACTCTGAAAGGTCCACTCGGCGTCAAAGCACCGCCGCCTCGCGACGCTGGCGCAGTTCGACCCAACGAAGAGCCACGCGCCGACCGAGTCGCCTCTGTTTGACAAGCTGCGCTGGAGGAAGAGGGGGGGTCTGATGTTTGACGTTGACCTCTCCATCCCCAAAAATATCTTGGGGTGGGTTGCTGTCATTCGGCTGAATAAGGTTGCTTTTAAGACAATCCAGGGTCAAAGCGAAAATGACAATTTAGCTGCATTTGTGCATAAATAAAGGGTTTATTAATAATACTGTATTATCCGCAAATTGCAGGTGCATTCATCGTAAAAGAAAATATTAATATTTAGCATTTAAATTTATTTTGCTTCTTTATTTTCCCTACGTTTGCGCCACGTTATTTTTCTGACACTTTATCGCCATATTTTGCTTCACTGTCAAAATATTATTAAAATACTAAGTGAGAGCAATCGAGAAGTATAGCAGATATTTTTAGAGGCTCTAAACTCTTTCTAAAAAAAATTGATTTCAAATACTTTTTATTTTTCACTGCCTGTCAAATTCTCACCCCCCCCCGCAGATCCGCATTAACTCGTTCATCTTCTTCGCCTCTGCGTGCTGCTTTATCTAATCGTCATCCAGCGCACCCAAGTGAAGGTGCGCGGCCACATCTATTTTTAGATTAAATTCATCAAATCACTTCAAGGGGAACTATTTAAAATCAATAAGCGATGAACTATTTGCCATGAGTTTTTTAGTAAAAAAATAAAGTGAATACATTGAATTAAAAAAGAAGAAATTTCATCTAAAAAAGTTATTACTTTATTTTATTATTTTTGATCAATAATTCATAATTGTCCACTTAAAAGAAACCATACATAAAAATAAAGTAAAAAATCCCTTACGCTGCGCCCCCCTCCCGTGACCACCCGTTCTCGTCCCACTAACCCCCCCCTCTCAGATTCTCGTCGTATGCTCGTTCGACTTTGTCGTCCTAACAGTTGCTTTTATCGCCGTCGTTATCTTCGGCAAGTTGGCCAACGACGGGGTTGAGGAGGTCGGGCTGCTTCTGCGGCGCCACCAGCCCATCGGCGACGTCCTCCTCTGCCACCTCCAGTTTGGCACCCACCCGCAGCTCCTCGTCGACCCCCGCACTTGAGAGGGGGGGGGGCGACGTTTGATTTTGCTTCTTTGGGTTGATTGACGTTTGATTTGTTGTTGATGTGATGGGACTCGTCGCATGAGAGTAGCGCCACAGTATTTAAATAGCCCGACGGTGCTGAGGGAGCCCATTAACCTCCACGTCCCCCCGAGTAAAAATAGAACTGACTGGATTTGTTTTGTTTTAATTTTCTTTTATATTTTGCTTTAAATATTTTCAAATGAAACAGTGATGGAAGTGGAAATTGCTGTAATATCTCAATTTTATTTTATTTAACAACGGGGACGAGGCCACCGCCGCGCGGCTCAGCTATTTGGCCATCAACGCCGCGCTGGAGCACGCGGAGACGTTCGTGACGCGCGTTAAAGGTCAGCCTGTTAGGCCTGCGGCTGGACACCCGGATTTTGTTCACTTTCCTCGCGCAGGCTGCACTTGGAGGTGGCGTTATTTTGAAGCAAATTCCCGACCTCTCCCTAATTTCTTTAATAAAATGTATTTCCTGTTAAGTCGCTGAGCGCGCTCTGTAATAATTAAATTAAATTTACAAAGAGATGTTAGAGGCGCCCTGACTTGTCTTTTTTGTTTTGCATTTTCTTTTTATTTATTTATTTATTTACTTATTTATTTATTTATTTATTTATTTATTTATTTATTTATTTTATTTATTTATTTATTTACTTATTTATTTATTTTTAACTCGCCTACGAGGTTGATGGTTTCCACACGTCCTACGAGGCAGTGCGCAGGCGACGGCAGGACCCGTGGCGCTGCGGAAATCCGAGGCGGAGCTGACGTTTGTCGCCGCGGCTTCTACGGAGGGGCGAAAAGACATCCGCCGGTCGAGGGCGCTAACAAAGCTGTCAAGTTCATGCGATGACGCGTCGATATGAGGGAGGGGGTAAGATTTGATCGAGCGCGCAGGTCTGGAGGCAGGCGATGGGAGAAATCGCGTCGCCAAATGCCGCCCCCTTGGCGTCGGTGACGTTGCGCCAGCGCAGGACGGCGCCATCGCCGTCGCCGCGCCGGTTGGAAGGGGGCGAACGACGGCGGCGCAGAAATCCGCAGCGGCGATGGCGTTTTGAAGGGGTGTGGCGAACAATTCGCGCGCGTAGGAGGGGTGGGGGCCGGATTTGATGCGCGCGCCGACGTGCTGGTTGGTGGGCGCAAGGGGGGACGTCAGGCAGACGCTTCGGCTGGCCACGTCGAGTTTTGATGGGCCGATGCCATCGCGCCGTTGGCCCATCAAAGGGGGGGGGGGGAGAGGACGTGTGGCGGCGCGGAAGTCCTCCGGGCTGGTTGATGGCGCGGGGCACTGCGCCGAGTCTTGCGCGCGCCATGAGGTGAGCCGTTAATGATGGGGGGCGGTCATGACGCGGTCAGGCGGTGCGGGTGCGGTGCGACCGCGGCGAGGAGTGCCCCTCCAACGGCGCCGCGTCGGAGGAAGCGGGAGCGGAAAGAGGGGGTGAGGGGGACGGCGACGAGGGTGTGGACGATGGCGAGGGGCCGTAAAGATAAATTGTCTTTTAAACGGGGCCACGTCGATGCGCGACTGTAAATCTGTAATTTTACAGGGCATGGTTCGAATCTCCGAGGTGGCGCTCTTGTCCATTTTCGTGACCGCTGTCTTCGGCGTCGTCTCGGTTGTCCTCATCCAGACTCTGCTCTTTCAAACGTACCACCCAGTCCTCGGCGACCGAGTCCTTTCAAATGACAAGGACGGCTCGCAGTCGAGCGCCGTCACTCAGGCGTCCATCGAACGGCACCGCCTCCGCGCCGGCTCACCCCTCCGCGACTGGCATTTCAGTTTTGGCAGTCATCTCTTCGACGAGTTCAGCCAGCCGCACGGAAATCAAGTTTTCGACACGGACGCGATCCTTGCGCTGCCGTCAGCGTACGAGCCCATCAACTCCTCGCCATCATTTGCCGTTACGGCCGTCCTCGCAGTGTGGCGCCGCCCGCAGTATTTGGCGCGCATGCTCGACGCGTTGCTCAATCAAACGCATGCCGTCGACGCGATCTGGGTGACGTGCTTTCACTCCAACAACGAGTCGAACTTCCGCCACATCATCGACGGGTTCGTCGCGAGGGGCCACGACATCAAACTCATGGGGGGTTGATCTCACTCTGGCAGCAAGTGACGTTTGCCCAGGGGACCCGCAGCTGAAGTACTTCGGCCGCATGGCGCTCGCGATGACTGCACCCACCCCGTGCGCAGCTCCCCCCCTGACCCGCGGGCGGGCGGGAGGGGGGGGGTGAAATGCATTTTTTTTGCTCTCGCCTTCAGATCATGTTTTATACCCCCCCCCTTCACATCTAGATACCCCCCCACCCATCAACGTTGACTTTGACAGCTACGTCATCGTCGTCGACGACGACTCCATCCCCGGCAGCCGCTTTGTCGAGTTCTGCCTCCGCACCATCAACACGCACCCCTTCAACGGCATCCTCGCCGTCAAGGGCCACCTCGTGAGCTCAAGTCTCCAATTCTTTACTTTTTAAAATTCGTAAGCGCGTTCGTCTCACCCCCCCCTTCCCGTAGGCCGAAGCGCCATCCCTCGGCGGCAGGCGCATGACGTGGTGGGGGCCCTTCGCGGGCAATGCGGCCATCGTCCAGGCCGACTTGGGGGGGGGGGCCTGGTTTCTCCGCACCGAGTGGGTGAGGCTCTGACGCCTACTCCCTCCTTTAAATATCAAGTCCTCAGCCCCCCCCCCTCCTTTCTCCCCCCCCCCGCTGAACCTAACCCCCCCCCCCCCTCCGCAGCTCCGATATTTGTTCCGCGAGGACTTCGTGTCGATTGAAAGCGGGGAGGACTACCACCTGTCCTACGGCGCCGCTAAATACGCTAACATACGGACGTTTGTTATGCCGCACTCAAGCGACCCGGACCTGCGCGGCTTTTCGGACGATTATTTTGAGATCTCCGCAAGGGGCGACACAACCAAGGAAATGGCCTTCAATTGGCGGGAGGTGATTTCGGTCGGCCTTTTTAAGCGCGGGGGTGCGCGAACGGCTGCGTTTTCGGAGCGGGTGCGGTTTCTTTACAACGTTGTTTATTTTGTGACGTCGCGGACGGAGTTGAGGAGCGTTGCGCCGCTGGTGGTGACGGACGACTACGGCGCGAACGAGAACGGGTGTGCGGAGGACCACCGCGTTGTCGTTGTCGCGGACCCGACCATGGCGGTGGCTGATGGGGACATCAAAGCGCTGGGTCGCGACTACAAATTTTCATCCCATTTTTGCTTCCTTGGGATGTCGCTGGAGAGCGATGTCGAGCAAGCGACTGTCGCAGCAGAGTGTGCAAGGTCAGTCGCTCAGTTTTGGATTCCGTCCCTCGTCGTCGTTGGGGACCCTTGCCACGCCATTGGGTCGTTCGCAACCGCCGTCTTCTCCAGGCTTGGCATTCGCGTCATGACCACGCGCGTGAGTGGAGGGAGCTGCAGCTGGGGGAAGATGCATCTGGACGGCAGGCTTTCGACGAGACTCATGCTGACGATGGCGCTAAACGCGTCGGAGCATTTTTGTTTGTAACATAAAGACCAATTTTGAAGAAATTTGAGCAAATAGGCATGGCACAAATAGCCTTGACGGCCCAATCCTTCCCTCAAGTGGCAGCAACCTCAAAGGTTCTGCCGTTTGGTGCCATCGTTCAGCTCTGGAACGGCCGGCGCTCGGACCTGTACAAGGCGCCAACTCGCTGCGCGAAGTGTGGGGCGTTCAGCTGC
Source organism: Verrucomicrobiaceae bacterium (assembly GCA_027487435.1). Classification (GTDB taxonomy): domain Bacteria; phylum Verrucomicrobiota; class Verrucomicrobiia; order Verrucomicrobiales; family Akkermansiaceae; genus UBA956. Next base: position 6,347 of record JAIYDP010000005.1, read on the forward strand.
GTCGCGAATTCGGACTCTGCAGCCGCTGCAACGGGGGCGTAGGGTACCGTGGCGACCGACCTGACGACTGCAGCTGGCGATGCGCATTCTGCGGGACCTCTGGGACGTGCACGGACTACCGCCAGCCGGCTGTGTGCAGCGAATTAAGCGATAATACGATCACGTACGTTGAGGACCTCATCGGCACATCATCCCTCGACTCGCAGCGCTTCATCTTCCTCCTTGTCGTCGACACAACCGTCAAGCCAAAGGAGTTTCCAGTACGCAAACCCCATCCATCACCTCACCCCCCCCCCCCACTCCCCCCCCAGGCCATGGTCAAATGTCTTAAAGACACCCTTGGCGCCATGCCCGACGCCGCTTCCGTCGTCGTCATCTCCGTCGCCGCCTCCGTCCGCCTCTACAAATTCGACTCCCCCGACTACTTTCGCTCCGTCTGCTTCTCAGGTCCCCCCCCCCCCCCCCCCCCCCCCCCC
>JAIYDP010000358.1 GCA_027487435.1 Verrucomicrobiaceae bacterium
CATCTACATCGTGTACGAGGTTGGAATGGCGTACCCCGAGTTCCTCATCACGTTTGAGTGATGTCGAGTGATGTACCCACGCGCACACAAGCCTCGTAAATCCTTGTGAGTCTTTGCTCCTGTGAGTTGGAGATAAAATGAAAACTGGCTGACATGCAGGAGGAGAGCATGTTCAAATAGGCGCACCGCAACCCTAGCGTTGTGCACTTCCTCCATTGCCCCTTCCATCTCCGATGTTCATGCGATGGAGTCCATGGAAATCAAACATGGAGCTGTTGGAATGATGCTCAGCATGTGGAAGTTGATTTCTGCTCTTGGCGAACGAGAAAGGTGTCTGTGGAATGGGATGTTGCGAGGCTCGGTCCAGGGGCCCAGGGGTGGAGCGGGCAGGAACGCACGCCAGAAAGGCTATTTGCTCCAAGTTGGTGTTTGGCGTGACACTTGACGTTGCGTCCACTCCATTCTTTCCCTTGCGATTTGAGTGCTTGTCTTCGAAAGACACGAGCATGTGCATCGTTGACAAAGTTTAGGCTCACGGTTATCAAGCTGTGTGGTAAACCCCGTTCGCAGTGTGCCACCCGCATCTGAAACCACGTTCACTCTGCCATCACTTGACAATCTCATTTCTACTCCAGAGTGGGTTCAGATTCAGATGCCCACGAATTGGCCTCTCGTAGCCACATGATAGCCTTCATGACGCATTGAGCCGTCCCGCTCAAGACGAGCTGCTTGCCAAACTTCTGTGAACAATCAATGAAAACAAACAGAACAGGCGCACCTCAGCCCTGACCTTGTGCTTCTCCTCGATTGCCCCTTCCATCTCCGATGTCCATGTGCTGATGGAGTCCATGGGGATCGACTCGACGTAAACGAAATCCTGGAGCAGCGCTCGCACATCCTCTGCGACACAAGCCTTGTCCTCGTCACAAGTTATGATGGACAGCTCCTTTTGCACTGGGGCACTTCCCTCCCCATCAGAAACGGACCGTTCGAATGGTGGAGGCTCTGGTAACTCGTGGACGACTCGAATTCTTCGGATGTACCCTGTGCGGCAATTGACTTGGCGAGGAAACGGACCATCCCACAACACGTCATACTCTCGACATGTCTTGGAGGAAGACGTCGCAACGTACTGTGTGAACTGCTGACGAGGTCTCTGTTCTCATTAGAAGCTCCAATTACGTCCTACCATAGAATACGCAGCCAGCATCCTTGCGGACGCATCAGAGTCATACTCTAGCCACTGATCGTCTTTGATGTCCTGCAATTCAGCCTTAAAGTCGCCTCCTGCAGCACAACCGACGCTGGACACGAGGAACTTGACGCGGGGAGGTGCTATGGCGCCAATAGCAGTAGGGGGACGCGGTCTATCCACCTCTGACTCTATTTCCATTCGCCTTGTGATGTCGTCGAATGATAACTCAAGAGCTGCCATAGTCTTTGCGTTGATGTCAGGTATGATGACAAAGTCTGGCCCATCACCAGACGCAATACAAGCGACAACCGCCGCCAAGAATGGTCCTGCAATAACATCTGCCGGATACTTAAAAGCCCCAGCTCCAAACAGCGTCAACGCCACAGCCTTGCAATCCTTCAAGGCTACAAGCGTCGGCTTGATCAACGCAGCCACGCGCTCATAGTCTCGCGCTGTCGGTAACTCATTCTTTCGCCATGGCGGCAACACCACCCCCAGCACTTTCTTGACTGCTAAATGTCCCTTCGGCAACTCGAACATCGTCCCATCACAAATGTCATCTCCTCCGTTCTTCAACTTTTCGGCCTCAAAGATTTCCCCCGCCCTCTTTTCAAATGCAGACCCAGCAGCCCGAGCCACGCTGCCAGCGACGCCACTGCAGGTTGTGAGGCGGCCATTGAACGGCACAACCATCGCGTCGACGCCTTTGAGGCGGCATATGTCAACAAACGCAATCCCAATGCGCTTGTGCTCTGCTCCAACACGTCCCAAGCGGACGATGTGAGCATCAGTGGGGTCGTTGCAATCAACATCGTGAACGACTTGAAGGCGGGCGACAAACGGCCGATTTGGGGAAGCGGCACGACTGCTCAGCTCCCTTTGAGGTTCCTCGTCCATGAGGATGTGGTCATGGACAGGGGAGAGACGGATCGGATTGTCCACGAGGCTGCAGCGGATGCGGTGAAGAAACTCTAAAAGGGACTGCCTGAGTTCTTGTTCAACACTGGGAGCACAACGGCATATGATGGCGGTGGAAGAGTCGGGTTCCACACGAGCGGCAGCTTTTGAGCGAATGAGTCCCTCAAGCTCACGCTGTAGCGACGCAGTGCGCAAGAGCTTGGCTACAAGAGGGGCCGTTGACCCAAACACGACGCTGACCTGGTCTTGGGCAAAGAATTGATCAGCTTCAGTGAAGGGCACTTGCAAAGTGAAAAGCTCTGGGCCTGGTGGACCTGGACCTGGAAGAACTGCATTTGGCAACAACAACTGTTCGACCTTCTCCATCGCGACAGGATCAGCGGACACGACCCAAACAAAATCATCCTGCAGACTTTTTCTGATAAGCACCACGCCCTTGAGGTCGTCTCTTTCCATCATCGAACGTGCGTTCGACAGCGAAATCCCCTCTTTGGTGGTACTGCTGAACTGAAATTGATGGGCGGTTAGATGTAAGGTTGACAGCTGCGTTTCTAGCGACTTGACGAACTCTTTGAACGCCTCAGGCGATGCGCAGTTTGAACAGACGAAGAAAACGGTGAACTGGAAAGGGCTCTCGTCTACGCGATCGACCTGGAAGAAGATGTGCAAAAAACTCTGCTGCCAGATCGCGTCCCGGCAGCGCTTTCGCGCCGCTGCGACCAACATCTTCTGGATGTCTAGTTTGAGTTCGGAGCATTTGTCCACAGCGTCGGCAGATGATGGGAGGGTTAGCTTCAAAGTTTCGCCCTTCGAGTTCTCCTCAAGCCTGGCCAGATCACTTAGAGTCTTTTTGACCGCTTCAGGAGGTCCCTCCACACAAAGATGCCCATCCGAGCCTTCGATCACGACGGCGAGGGATTTCTTGGACAAAAGCGAGAGCAAATGTTTGATTGCTTTGAGTGGAAACGCCTTCGTCGGGACAAATTCCTCGTGAATGTAGGATGGGTGGTAGAGCACACGCAGGAAGCCACCCGGAACGTCGATAATGGGAATATCAGAGCCTTGAACACTCTTCATCAACTTCATCGCATCCTGCGCATACTCGGGGGTCTCAAAACAGACTTGAAACCGTCTAGAGGGAGATATTTTCTTGTTGTACCCGCAGAAGCCCTCCAAGGATAAGAAGAAGGACAGGACGTCTTGATCCGAGAGATCTGAATCGACTGTGAGAAAGAGCCTGTGATCCAGTGACACGACGTGCCTGTTGCTGCTTCCAAGGCGAAGTCCAACAAGTGCCTCAAATGCGCGGTCTCGCGACCTCACGTCGCTGAAAATGAGGCTGGCCCCGTTGGTGAAACCTGTCGCGTCGAGCACGTTCAACTGCGCTTGCAACTCGCTAACTTTCGCAAGAAACTCCTTGTCTCCTCGCACAACCACCGTCGGCCCATCGGGACGGCCGCGCGGCGGTTGCGGAGCATATCCCGTCTTTTGAAAAAACACGTTTCCCTTCACAACGCCGCACTCCGTTGCGACACCCGCGTTGAGGACGCCTTTGACCATGACCATTGGATCGCCGCGCAAAGTGACGCCTCCATCTTCCTGAGGGTCACCCACAGCCACAGCAGCCGATCCCATCATCTTTCCGAAGTGTATGACTGCAATTTCCTTTGGAATCTTGTGGCTCTGAAGGGGTCGCAGATGCCCGTGCGGGCGGTTCGCCCGGAGACGTGCGAGCAGCACGGTTTTAGATCCGTGCGAAGGGCCAACCTCCAAGTCAAGAAACCCAGACCCTCTTGCCTCGAACGCACGTTGCTGGACGAGCTTCTTGCTGTCCTCGATTTCTCGTCCGCTGCCCTGATACGTCACCGTGAATTCCTGATACGAGCTTGACGAAGCTGCCGAGGGGGCAATCACTGCAACGGCGGAAAAATGCAGCCACGTCACGCTCGTAGCGACGGCGGTAGCAGAAGGGAAACGCAACACGGATGCAAGGGCACGTTCGAGGCGCATGCGGTCAGCTTCGTTGCTCACCGCAAAAAGCCACTTTCCCCCGCCCAGCTCCATCACGGAGAGCTGTTCGATGCCAATGGCGCTGTGGATGGATTCCGGCGTTTCACAGAGAGATCCTTCGCTGATCACGATCGCGCTTCCATCAGCCAGCAGCAACTTGGAGAGCAGCGTCTTCACGCTGGGCAGCGTCAGCTTGACAACGTAGTCGCTGAGCCTCTCCGCGGAGCAGTCAGCGTCGTATCCATCCAAGTGGATTCTCGTGTATTGACCGAGCGTTCTCTCAGAGATGGGCACCTTCGAGGTCAAGATGAGCCCGGACGACAGGTCGCCCTCAAGTTTTCGCATTTTCGTTCCATCGAACAGACTTCGCGCCGCAACAAAAGGACGAAAGAACACAACGCCTTTGTCAGGGATGAACAATTCGCTCGAGAAGAACCTCCCGATGTTGTTGATGCCTTCTCTGTCCGCAGTCACGACGAAGACGTCCGCGTCATCCTGCTGCACCCTCGAAGTCGGCTCCACGTACTGCTCGAGAAAGTTCTCAAAGTCAGCCGCTTCGACCTCTTTTTCTTTGCTGAGGCACGCGCGCTGCAAACGGATGCTCGCCTGGATTGGGCGCTGCTGAGATTTGCTCGCCTCAAGAGTGAAGTTGAACAAGTGAGGAGGGGGTATCGACATGTGCTTTGTCAAAAAGTCCGTCCACTTCATGCACTTGCCAAGCCTGGGAATGCCGACGGAAAGCTGCGAAGGCTCGCTCAAGCTGGCGTGAGTCTGGGACGAGTGAAGAACAAAGCACGGCAGCCCCGCGTCCTTGGCCATTTCGATGAGGGCAGCGAAGTCGCGATCGCCGGAGATGATTATGATTGCCGAGCCGGGGGGGGGGCAGGTTTCGATGAAATGTCGGGCTTTTTTCATGAGAGACTCGTCCGCTGCGCCCTTCTTGAAAGAAACCATGATCTCAACTGTTACGCCTGCAGCCTCTTGAAGGCTCTTCACAGTGGCCTCTGGAATGGAGTCGTGACCCTTACTAATCCTATGGCCAACAACAAAGCACTGGCCGCGTGCCTTCGCCGTTTGAGTTGACAAATTGAGTTTGAAAACATCCATCAGTCTCCGCGCGAAATTCAAGTCCAACTTGTCGCCATAGAACTGGCTGTCGGGTGGGGCTAAGTTTTCGAAGTCCCAGACGATCAAGAACTGAGGGGGAGCTGCCATGGCGCCGTCGATGAGCAAATGATGAGCCGCGTGTTTGTGGCGGATAATTTCTTTTGGAAAAGGACATTATTCTCTGAGATGCGCCCCTCGGACGTCTAAAACAAGGTGGCTTTTGGCGCGTCTGAGGGAGGTGTCTCAGAGGATTGATGGGGCGCCCTTTTTTCGAATCTGCGTCGTTCTCATTGGCTAAAAACAACTTTTTTCCGCGGTATTTGTTTGTTAAACCTTGCCGAGCTTCTGATGGCCTCCGTCACATCAACGGGCAAGACATTGGCGGCTAGGCGAGTTCAGCATGGGAGGCAAACCCCGCTGCAATCTTTTCGCCGCCCGCGGGAGGGCTGACGTCACGCCCAATCCTGCAGCTCTCGTCAAGAAAACGGACGGACCCCCCAAGACGGGCTGCAGGAAGGGCCGCACATTTCAGCCGAGGGAGGCCCTACTTGGTGATGAATCCAATGATGGGGTCCAGAAGTACGTCACGAAGGGACGCATTTTCCGAGGGTTCCGCTTGTGTGATGGATGTGAGCTCTAGCGCGCAACTTCAAGGGCGACAGAGTTGTTTAAGCACAGTCGGACGGACTGAGGCAGGACGGAGAAGTGGCGCCTCCATTTTGAAAGGAGAGAAGGGGGTGGCGCGCTCTCAAAATCGAATTCAAAAAGGAGCGCTTGGAGATCTGACGATCGATGTGAAGCTGGCGAGCCGTCGCAGCCATTCGTCCGGATCAAAACCCAAATTGGAACGGACATGCTCCCACTTGTCGTCGCCCAAGGCAGCGGGTGACCATGAGGAAGTGGGCACCTCCCCACAGCGCGCGGCCAGCTTGGCGAGAGACGCCGACATGGCCAACATGTCAGCAACTGAGGCGATTGTAAACCCCGTCGAATAAACAAGAAATGGCAGAGGCGAGCCGAAATTGTCGTCAGACGTGCGCCCAGGGTCTTTGGCTGCTTTCAATCAAATCGAACGCTGATCAAGCACGTCGTCATCAGCAGAGGGAAGACGCCACACCAATAGCACTCTTTTCGGTGATTGGCGTCAGAGACGCTGGTGGTGCTCTCCGATGAACTGGACTCAGGTGAGGCCCTGCAGACACGCGAAACATTTGATTTGCGGTCGCGCCGCCAGAAGACGAGCACTGTTACCGTCTCTTGTTGCCGAGTTTACACACCGTCCACTCGTCGCATAATGCGCTGCGATGGTTCAGGTACTCAGTTAATCTGAGTACCTGAACCATCCCTAAACCCTGTGTCCACACACCCTGTTTTGATAGGGATCGTGATCGCTCCAAGTTGTGTCTCTACCTGAAAAAGAATTAACTTCACAGAGGGGTGTGCTAGCTTGCCGCAGCGCCTATCCCTGCAACGCTCCCGCGAAGATAGAACAACGTCCACAAGCAGCCCAGAAGTGCACCGCGCTAGTCGATCCCCATGGACTCTATCAGCCAACAGACATCGGAGATGGAAGGGGCAATCGAGGAGAAGCACAAGGTCAGGGCTGAGGTGCGCCTGTTTAAAAATGCTCTGTCCCTGTACGTCAGCAATTTTTCTGCTGGATGACCGCATGTGGTCAAGTGGCTACTTTCATTTTATCTCCAACTCACAAGAGCAAAGACTCACAAGGATTTACGAGGCTTGTGTGCGCGTGGGTACATCACTCGACATCACTCAAACGTGATGAGGAACTCGGGGTACGCCATTCCAACCTCGTACACGATGTAGATG
>JAIYDP010000341.1 GCA_027487435.1 Verrucomicrobiaceae bacterium
ACATGTGTATTTGATGTGGTTGATATGGGAACTTGATGTGGTTGACATGCGTATTTGATGTGGTTGATATGCGTATTTGATGTGGCTGACATGTGTGTTTGATGTGGCTGACATGCGTATTTGATATGGCTGATATGCGTATTTGATGTGGATGATATGCGTATTTGATGTGGATGACATGCGTACTTGATGTGGTTGACTTGCGTATTTGATGTGGCTGACATGCGTATTTGATGTGGCTGACATGCGTATTGTGTCTGGTGGATGCATTTGCAATTTGCACTTATTTGTGTCCGATGTCATTTTGATACTCATTTCTTTTATTTCATTCCCCCGCTGACGCGGCGCTAGTTAAAGTACGGCGTCAAGGCCAGCAGCGGCGGTGGCCGCTCCTCCGCGCGCGAGACAATCGGCCGCGTCGCCGCCGGTGCTGTTGCTGAGAAGCTTTTAAAGACTAAATATGGGGTCAGTTAGAGGGGGGCCCTGATGACGAGCGCCAGACGGAGATCGTCGCTTGGGTCAGCGCCGTCGGCGCCGTCGACGCCCCCTCCTCGCTGGAGGGTGCGGGGGTTACTCGCGCGCAAGTTGACGCCAAGTCTCTAATTTTAAAAAAACTTTTAAATAGCGCAGCATCCTGCGCTGCCCCGACGAAGCTGCTGCTGCTAAAATGAAGGCCGAGATTGAGGTTGGCGCTTTTATCCGAGACCCACCCCCTCGCAGGCCGCTCGCAACGCCGCCGATTCCGTGGGGGGGGCTGTCACGTGCGTCATTCGCAACCCCCCCCCTGGAATTGGCGAGCCGGCGTTTGACAAGCTCGAGGCGACGCTTGCGCACGCGATGCTCTCAATTCCTGCGACGAAGGTCTTTTGTTTGCTTCTGTCTCTTCCCGATACGCTGTATTATTTTTGATGCGCATTTGTCTTAACTCTTATTCCCAAGTCCTTAAAGTAATTCAGCTCAGGTTTGGGCGTATGAGAAATCTTGCCTCATCTTCTAGCTTTTTCTTTGCGTAGTTTTAATATGACCTCGTATAAATATGATTTGACGTTATTAAAAATAGAAAATAAATGATCTGACGCGCGCAGGGGTTTGAAATTGGCAGCGGCTTCTCGTGCGTGCGCCAGCGAGGCTCCGCTCACAATGACCCCTTCTCTTCGCGCCCCGACGGCTCTCTCCGCACGCTAACAAACAACAGGTGCTCCTGCTTTTTAGACCCTCACCACCCCCCCAGTGGCGGCGTCCAAGGCGGCATTTCGAACGGCGAGGACATCATCCTGCGCGTGGCGTTTAAACCCCCCGCGACGATCGGCCTTCCGCAGCGCACGTCAAATTTTGATGGCGAGGAGACAACGCTTGAAGCGAAGGGAAGGCACGACCCATGCGTCGTCCCGCGTGCTGTCGCGATTGTCGAGGCGATGGCTGCGCTCGCGCTGATCGACGCGGCCCTGGCGCAGGAGGCTCGCGCGGCTTTTCGGGAGGCTCTGCGACCGGTTCGAGATTTAAAGCATCTTTTAAATTTATGTGGAGGGTGGGGTTGGTTCTCGTGTATTTTTTTCTTAATGACTGTTCGCTATTATTAATGCGCATCTATTTGCGTGTCGTTTGATGAATAATCTGGAGTTAAAACACCCCCCCACAGCAATGCGACGCGCCAATTTTGGCGAAGCGAAGGCGAGTTGAGGCGAGCGGTGCGGAGCCCCTCGATGCGGATGACCAATGACCTGTCACGGATAATATTTAATAGTAAACAGACCCTCCTCCTCTTGGTCGTTGCGTCGTTGGTGGTGGGAGGCGTATTTTCTGATAAATAATATATGGTATATATTCTCAATTGCTGAAATATTTATTTACGGTCTGGCTATTATTAAATAATATATGTCGTCTATTCTGCAATCTGGTGGGTGTTTTCTGGTGTATGTTTGATTGTGTATTTTTTCAATTAAAAGAGCACTTTATCTGATATATTCACTCTGTTAACCATATTACATATAATATAAATACATTAAGCGAAAGGGAATGTCTGATGTTTGAATCGTTGTTTTTTTGGTAATTATATATGAAATTCTTTCTGGATTGCTTTATCTAATATGTACCTATAAATAAGTAGTCACCCTGAAGGCAAACGTATTACAGATGAAGTGCACCACAAGCGGGGGGGGGGGATCGTCCAGCGGCGTCGCAGCGACACTTCTGACGTCAAAGGCCGCGACGGCTGATGTCAAATGAGATGAATAATTTTAAAATTAGGAAATATGTCGTACCGATGTCATCAATAAATTATTTGATGTGTCTTATAGTAGAATAGCGTGTAATGAAAATACCATCAAATGCACAAATATACGGTGATGGGTTTATATTTTTTAGTGATTTATATGTCATGTCAGCGCATTGACACTATTTGACGCTACTATCGACAAACGCATATGAAACTCTATCAGATGACCGAGTATAAATAAAGGGGAGGGGGGGAGGTGACCGGGGGGGTGGGAAAAGAGGAGCGACGACGGAAACGGCGCGGGTGAGGCAGAGCGCGCGCGACGTGGTGGTTGGGTCTCGCCGCATGTAACGTCAACTGGGGGGTCGAAATGTGGCGGGACTGCGTCGACACTACATTCAGCGAAAGGGGGAGGGGGGCAGCGCGGCGGCAGGATTGCCGTCGAAAGGCGCGTATGGAGGGGGGGGTCGAGGGGCATTGGCGCAGCGCTGGCGCGTCGTCGAGAAGCGCCTCACCCCCCCCCACACACGACGTAGAGGACGTCAAGGATAAGCGACCTGGTTCGGGGGGGGGGGGTGTAGTGAGCGTAAAGAGCATTTCCGCGCGAAGTTGGGGCGCCAAAAAAAACACCAGCGGGGGAGGGGCGTGGAGGGCCACAAAAAAAGCTTCAGAGGCGCCCGACGCCGCGACCCCCCCTCCACATTTAACATACGCCCCCCTGAGAGCCCTGCCAGCAAAGGGGCCTCAACAATGCGCGGGGGGGTTGATGCGCGTTCGAAAATAGCGGCCTAAATTTTAAAAGCGCGACGTCTGAGGTGCAACCCCCCCACGGCGCTGCGCCAATCTGCTATTCCTTTCGTATTTATTATATTTTAGACATTAGAGCATCCAATGCGGTCACGCCGCGCTAACAAATGACACTGCATTTTTTAAAAAGAGATCGAGTGCATCGAGCGCCACAAAAAGATCCACCTGCCGCACAGGGACGCGCCACGTTGCCGCGACGCTAACAAAGTCGAAAGTACAATTCCAGTACCAGACCGCATGACCATGATGACCCCCCCCCCCCCTCCCTCAATGCAGGCGCAGGCGGCCATTTTCGACCCTAACCTCGAGGCCCGCGTCGAGAAGCTCCTGCGGGACGCTAACAACGCTTTTTAACTTGAGCGCCTCGACGTCGCGCTGGATCGCCTCGTTGCCTTCGCACCTTCGAGGGGGGGGGGGTGAACTTCAACAGCGGGGAGGAGGTCACAAGTTTCGAATGGCCACAACCGCCCATTGCTGCAGCGCTTGGAGGGAGGGGGGTGGGTGAGGCGTCGCAGGATTTTTATTTAGGAAATAATTTAAAATAAAATAGAGGGAGTAGTCATGGTTTGTTAAAGAATTCGTTAAAAACCACAACATGTCAAACGAATAGTCAAAATACAGTCGCGCGCGACCTTTAAAATTATGACTTAAAACTGTTCAACAATTAAATTCAAGATAACGGCGCCTTTAAAATGGACCAACTCCAGCGTCCACAACGTTAACTTAACAAACAGGGTTTATAAAACTAAGCTAAAAGACGTTGCATCCAGTGCGGGCGGTCCATAGGGAATAAAACTAAAATTAAAAGAATTGTCAGCCCTGTGCGCCCTTCAAGTGCGCCAAACAACAAATAGTGCTTGAAAATTTGAGCTTTTAAACCTGGATTTAACTCGTCAATGCCGCTTTGATTTAAAACGAGCGGCACCCCCCCGCACTCGCGCACCGCCAGCTGCGCGGGGGGGTTTCGAAACGCGGCGATGGCGACGAAGCGAAGGGCCTCGCGCTTGAGGCAGAAGAGGGGGTGGGTGGAGAGGTCCCCCTGCAGGGCTTAAATTTAAAAGGGCATATTTTTTACCGCGCTGCGGGTGATGGCAGGTTGGGCTTCATGCGCGGCTCGCAGCACCTCTCAGCCGCGTCAATGTCAATCAAATAGAGACCAATATACGAATATTATCTACCCATATGTTAAGGGTATCAGATACATGCAAACGCCAAGGTCAAACATGGCGCGTCACCGGGGACGCGGCTAAAATAGTGACAGAGCTAACAGACGAGCTCAAAAGTGCAACGCCACACAAGGGGTACCTGCGGCCAAATGAACGGCCTGCGCGCCGACAACCCTTCGCGCGGCATCAAAATCGACGACGGCGTCCACAACCGTTGGGAGGATGCCGCCCACAACCGCCCAGTCGGCGGCTAAAAAATGAAAATGAGTTCTTTAGAGGGCGCGCACTTGTGGCGGGGGGTGTGCGCTGGCGCAGGACGGCGAGGAGAGCGCCGATGGAGGCGAGGGGGGGGGTCGCATCTGCAAGGGAGGGCACGCTTGCGACGTCACGAAGGAGTTGGACGAGGGGGGGGGTGTTGTCTTTGTGGCTTTCAAAAGTTAAAAGACTCAGTTTTCGGCACTCTTTTTCGATCGCTAAAATGGCGTCGCAGAGGAGGTCGAGCGACCACAGCCGTTGAATTAACAGAAGTCTGCCCTTTTAGAACTGCGCCAAAAATAGCATCGCGCACGTCCATTCGCGCTCATCGCCGTCGTCGCCACAAGCCGCAGCGGCCCAACCGATGGCGCAGGGGAGCAGCGGCACGGCCAGGGCGCTGGGCGGTTGGTGGGCGGGGGGGGGGGGGGG
>JAIYDP010000386.1 GCA_027487435.1 Verrucomicrobiaceae bacterium
GATTTAAAGAAAACACGTCCCCGTCGTTAACGTCCGCGCTCATCGGCTCCTTCACTAACAGCCTCACTTTTCCACACGCCAGCGTCTGCAGCGCGCGGCGGGTGGATGCAGCCCCCAGCCCCGTCGCGTCGGCGATGGCGGCGGCTGTCAAAGACGTGCGGTCGGACGCAAACAGACAAATGACGCAGTAAAAAAAGGTCGGCATGGTGATGTCGTACACCTGGTCAAACTGCGCACGCACTTCCACCGTCCCCTGTTGGAGCGTTAGAAAATTAGCACGCCGACCAAAAGTAGAGGGGGGGATGCAAGGGGGGCGAACTTGTTCGTAGTGAAACGTGAGGACGCGGCCGCTGTGCTGGGATTGGTAGAACGACGTGAAGCGCGCAGCAGCGGCGTCGAGGGCCGGGGGGGCGTGCACTGGAGGGGGGGGGGGGAGTGGCCACGATCCGGTTGTGAGCACCCGCACCGATAGATCCAGCTTGTGCTCTGCTTTCACAAAATGATACTATTTCGTCAAAACGAGCGCGGCGGGAGGGGGGGGACGTGTTCGGATGTCTTAAAGCGAGAGCCGGCGTCCGCCGAGAGGCGGAGGTCGTTGTACATGGACTCGAGCTTTGATGTGAACTGCATCCCACATTCAAGCTGGCGGCGTTGGCTGAGAGAGAGAGAGGGGGGGGGGTCGACAACCTTGAGGCTCTCGAGGACGCGCTTCTCGAGATCGTCCGAGCGGACGCGGTCGAGGAGGAGGCGCTTGGCGGTGTGGTTCTTGTAGTACCGCTCGAACGCGTCCTTGTCCTCGCGCACGTCAGACCAGCGGTAGGGTTGGGGGAGGGGGGGGGGAGTGGAGAAAAACGAGGCAGTTGCATGATTTTCGTTATTCTGCATTTGCATCCCCCCCCCCCACCCACTTGAATATAGCGAAAGAGCGCAAGACATCGCTCGCAGAAGCGTTCGTCGCCGTCGCCATCGGCGGCGTGGGTGTCGCGCAGGTTGGCGTCGAGAAAAAGGGACAAAAATTCCGCCGTGCGGTCGAACTTGTTGAGGGCGTACTCAAACCCCTGCAGTTGTTTAAGGGGGAGGGGAATCGAATAAGTGAGGGAGAATTGAAGAGGAGGGGGGGGGGTCACCCTGTTGATGGCGGCTGCGAACGTCTTGCGCTCGCCAAAGCATTTTGAAAGAAGCATCGAGTACTTATCGCGCAGGCTAATGAACATTTCAACAAACTTGTTTGGGTCGCCCGCTGACTCCGACGCCAGTGCAGCGTCACCGTCGCGCCGCACTGCCGCGGCGATGCGGCTAATGAGGAGGGGCTCACCCTCGGGGAAACGGATGAACAACTCAAACATCCGCCGCAAATCTGGTGGGGGGGGGGGGATGAGAAGACAGCGAGGGCAAAGGGGGGGATGAAGACGAAAAAGAGAGAGCCAATCGCGTACCCTCCACCCGCACGTTGTCCACCATGAACGCAAACCCAGAATTCTCCATCTGTGGGGTTAAAACATTCACACCCCCTCCCCCACATCAACGAGGATGTTCGCTTGGCGCTGCAACAGCTGCTCCTCCACCGCCGCAACAACACGCGGAACGGACGACGCCTCCATCACCGCGCCCGCGCGATCCGCCTCGTTCTTCAGCGCAGCCTCACTCTAGTTTGTGGTCAGAATGAAGCCACCTCATACGCCGCACTTTTCGCAAGTACTCCGCGCAGCTGAGCGTCGACACCCCGACCTGAGCGTCGTTCTCAAAGAACTTGACCGTCATGGCCACCATCGGCCGCTCAAACAGGTCCCCGTACACGTCCGTGCCGGCTTCAGCCAGCATCTTCGAGCAAGCCTTTAAGACATCCCGCGGAACGGCCTCGCCGTCTCGCTCCTTTGACACCAAGTGCAGCATCCCTGCGATCAGTCTCGTCGAAAAGGAGGTGTTGAGGACGACCTCAGAGCGGAAAACGCGAATGCCGGCTTCGAAGATTGGGTCCTTTTTGTTTTGGTGGACGTACGTCCTGTCCTGGGCGATGGTCAGAGCGACGAGAGGGTGGACAGACCAAATACATTAGGACGTCCTTGATGAGGAGGATGGCTAGCCGATAGTCGAGCCAGCGGATGCGAACGCCTTCAAGGAAGTCGCTGTCGTTTAGTTTGTGGACGTCCAGAAGCATGGCGTTGCACTTCGCCCGCAACGTAGCGAGGAGCGATGTGTACAGAAACTCTCCATCACCAGCGAGGACCATGTTGTACCCAGTGCTGGAGAGTCAGCGAAACCAACGACGCGGGCTCCGACATACCGATAAATCTCTTCGAAGCTCAGCTTGGCGTTGTTCTTGTGGAAGATCTCGTCAATCGCGCTGCTGAGCTTCTCCCAAAACTTGTCCCTCATCGTCGGGTCGGGAGCATGCGGCCGAAGCGCCGAAATGCTGAAGTTAGCCTTGGATTTTCCAATCGGCTGCCTCTGCATGGACAGCGAGTGGCTAACAGATAAAACTTTAGGTACGAACTGGTGCGCTCACGTTGGAAAAGGCTTCACCAAAGAGGACATGAAACGCGCACAAAAAGAGTTTTCGATTTGCCCTCGGGCAATCCAAGCGGGATTGTGCCGGAAGGGGGTTCGCCGAAAGTGGCGACACGCCCCCGCATGGGGTCTGTCTCGAGCGGACGAGTTCAGTCTGCATTTTCTTAGCCTACTCTGCCCACGCTGCATCCATGGGGATTCTTTTTTCTCTTTCTGCGACACTGGGTCAAACCCTGCTTGCAACGTATTCATGAACGCTGGAAGGGAGAATTTAGGCTATGGGTGCTGTCGAAGCCTTTGTTAGAGCACATGCGCCATATATTCTGGCAACCAGTTTCGTCAAGTTAAAAGGCCCATTCTCGTTTTTTCTTTTCGAATTCTTAAAGAGATCTTCCACGTGTCCACATGCTGCCGCCAGCAAATGTTGAGCAGCTCTCTGCTCACAACTCTGATGCAGGCTCTTGTGAGGCTCTCAAGCGGCGACTTGAAGATGTCACAGGCGTCACGCTGGCCCTCGACAACTTCACTTCGTCCAGGCTGCGTCTGATAGTTGCGGAGATCGTCGATCCGTTCAAGCTAACGGTCGCGAACAGTGCGTATGCGCCCAAGGTGCGGGATGAGGTCGTGTCCGTGTGCGGTGTGGCTGTTCCCGGTAGTTTTTTAAAGTCAGATATGAGAATTCCTGAGGCGGAGCTGCGGGTGCTGCTGTGGGTCTACCACACGCTCGCCAAGGGACAGCTGGCGACAAGAAGTGGAGGTCTGCACGGCGATCAGTCATTCGAGCTCGAGCTTCGACACTCACAGCTCGCCACTACGCGAGCGATTGGACGCCTTTCGTCAGCGTGAGGCCTGCGCTGCCGCTTGTTAACACCTCAGGCTTGATCTGGGCCGTTGGCCTGGATACACAGACATTGCACGTAGGGTGGTGAGGGAGTCGCTGGGACTTGACGTCGTCAACGAAGCCGGCGTCTATCCGCCCAAGGTTGTCGTTGCTGAAGTTGGGTTGCAGGACGCAGTGAAGCCTGTCTTTGAGGAGGAGGGCCGGGTGGAGGTGGGTGACGCAGTTGTCTCGATGGACGGGGTGTCGATCGCGTCGGTGCAGGATATGGCGATGGCGCTGCTGCAAGTCGAGGGTGGAGTGCTGCTTTGGCTTCGAAGGAGAAACGGTGCTGAATACAATGCCCGGGTGGAGTTGGCGCGAATTCACGTTGGGGATGATGCGTCGACGATCACCGTCGACGTAGAGGACGATGACGAAGTGCAAGATGTCGGCGAGGGGACTGTTTGGGCTGCGGTTGGGATGAGCATCCGCAACGGACGGAGGAAGGGAGGTAAGAACGAGGTTGTCGTTGTGCGCGTGGAGAGGGGAGGACCGGCGGAGCAGGGGGGTTTGCGGGAGGGAGATGTCATCCTGCAGTTGAACTACGGTAAGGGTAATAACGGGAAGGTGCGGACGGTGGAGGAGTTTCGAACCGCCGTCGAGGCGATGGCGAAGCGGAGGCCTGGTGCGAATTTTGATGTGCCCATTCACGTCAAGAGAGTTGCGGTAGGTAAGAATGTGAAGTTCGAACAAGTCCGAGCATCTGTTTGCTTCGTCCGCGCTCGTTTTGACGACGACAACAAGCGGCACGTTGAGCGGCTGAACCAGCAACTGTACCAACTCGTCGGGTTCGAGTTTGGAGCCAGTCAGTCCATCAACCCGTCCTATTTCATCCGCCGCATCGACGAGTCGCGCGCTGAGCTGTCGCGGCTTCGTCCAGGCGACGTCGTCGTTGAAGTCGACGGCGTGTCGGTGGCGAATGTGCCGGCGAGGGAGTGGGTGGCGCTGCTGCTGGGGGGTGCCGACCGTTCGAGAGTGACAATTAAAGTGCTGTTGTCGGGGAGGGAGGTGGAGGTGGAGCTGACGCGGCGGCGATCGGGTGCGCAGAGCGGGGTGACACCTCCC
>JAIYDP010000211.1 GCA_027487435.1 Verrucomicrobiaceae bacterium
ACTCCTAAAACTTGGATCGTCTCTTTCCCGACGGAAAATGGCACTCCTAAAACTTGGATCGTCTCTTTCCCGACGGAAAATGGCACTCCTAAAACTTGGATCGTCTCTTTCCCGACGGAAAATGCCAGTGAGAGAATTTTCACTGGCATTTTGGCTTTGCGACGAAGCATTCTCGAAAGCCGCTCTTACAACTCGCTCTTCATTTTATTCTCCAAAGCTGCTTTGACGAATCCAGAAAACAACGGATGCGGTTTGTTCGGTTTGGAGCGGAATTCGGGATGGAACTGGCAGGCGATGAAAAAAGGCAATGTTGGAATCTCAATGATTTCCACAAGACCTTCCTTCGCACTGATGGAGCTTACCACCAAGCCTTTCTCCTGGAGCTGCTCCAGATAGTCGCTATTAAACTCGTAACGATGGCGATGGCGCTCATGGATACGGTCGGCACCGTTGTAAAGTTGGGAGGCCAAGGTGCCGCTGAACAAGATCGATTCACAGGAACCAAGGCGCATGTTATTTCCCATGCCTTTGAGTTTTTTCTGCTCCTCTTGCAAGCTCACCACGGGATACGGCGTGTCAGGATCAAACTCCGCAGAATTCGCTTTTTTCAAACCACAGACGTTGCGCGCATACTCGATGGTAGCAATCTGCATCCCTAAGCAAATGCCGAAATAGGGAATCTTGTTCACCCGTGCGTACTTGGCGGCGAGAATTTTCCCTTCAATGCCCCGATCTCCAAAGCCCCCTGGCACCAGAATGCCATTCACGTGACCGATTTTCTGCGAAGCATTTTCGTCAAGCAAATCTTCGGTATCGATGCGAACTACGTTGACTTTCGTGTCGTGCTCGGCGCCGGCATGAATCAACGCCTCATAGATCGATTTGTAAGCATCTTGCAAGTCGATGTATTTTCCGGCAACCGCGATGGTCACCTTATGCTTGGGATAGATCACCCGTTTGACGAATTGCTCCCATTCCTCCAAATCCGGCGCGGGAGTGTGGCCAAGGCCGATTTTATCAACCACCAGGCGGTCAATTTTATCCCTGCGTAAATCCAAAGGACATTCGTAAATGCTGTGCGCTACATCGCGAAAGGCGACCACGTATTTCTTTTCCACATTGCAAAACATCGCGATCTTGCGGCGATTGTCTTCATCAAGATCAGCTTCCGTGCGGCAGATGATGATGTCGGGCTGGATACCAAGTTCGCGCAATTTCGCGACGGATTGTTGCGTCGGCTTGGTCTTCACCTCGCCGGCAGCTTTGATGAAAGGCAACAACGTAACGTGGATGAAGCAGACATTGTCCTTGCCGACTTCTAAAGCAAATTGCCGCAAGGCCTCAATGAACAATAGCCCCTCCATGTCCCCCACCGTGCCGCCGATCTCGGTAATCAACACATCCACGTCAGCATTTTTTTCGCTGACCTCATGAATCCGCGCTTTGATCTCATCGGTGACGTGAGGGATGAATTGCACGGTTTTTCCAAGGTATTTTCCTTCACGTTCTTTTTTGATCACTGCGTCAAACACCTGCCCCGAGGTTAAATTGTTCATTCGTGACAAAACCCCAGAAGTAAAGCGCTCGTAGTGGCCTAAATCCAAATCCGTTTCCGCTCCGTCATCGAGCACATACACTTCGCCATGCTGAAACGGCGACATCGTCCCGGGATCGACGTTCAAATACGGATCAAATTTCTGCATTAGGACTTTTAAGCCCCGTTGTTCCAGAAGAGTTCCGATCGAGGCAGCGGCTAGGCCTTTTCCTAGGGAGGAAACGACTCCGCCTGTGACAAATATGTATTTCATGACTGTAGTTGTGTAGGTATTACGATATGTTTTGAGAAAGAATAAGTGAAATGGCCTGCGCTTGCTCTGGAGTATCCACTCCAGGGGAGGCATCATCGGTGAGCAAAACTTGGATTGACGCGCCATTTTCTAGTGCGCGGAGTTGTTCGAGGGACTCGGCGCGCTCCAGCGGCGAAGGCGGCCACGTCACAAAGCGCTCGATGAACTCGCGCCGATACGCATAAATCCCTTTATGGCGCAGCACCGGTAGCCCCTCCACAGTGTTGCGGAAAAAAGGCAATGGCGAACGCGAAAAATACAGGGCTTTTCCCGTCAAGCTGGTCACGACTTTCACCACATTCACGTCGGAGACTGCCGGATCGTCAGGCGAGAGAGGATTTGCCGCAGTCGCCATGTCCAGCAGGGGATTTGCCGCCATCGTTGCTGCAAGTTCGTCCACCAAAGCAGGATCGATCAATGGTTCATCGCCCTGAACGTTGACCACATGCGTGGCATGAGGAAGTGAAAGCAAGGCCTCGGCGATGCGATCCGTGCCAGTCGGGTGCTCGGATGAGGTCATGATGACTTTCGCGCCAAACCCTTCCGCCGCAAAGCGGATACGCTCATCGTCGGTAGCGATCACCAAATCATCGAGTTTTCTGCATTTCCTGCATTGCTCCCACACATGCTGCACCAAGGGTTTGCCGAGGATGAGATGCAGCGGTTTCCCCGGAAAACGCGTAGAACCCCAACGAGCAGGCAAGATCCCAACGATGGATATAGGTGAATGTGGCATAGATGTTTCCCTTCGCGTAGCAGTGTGCAGGTTAATTGGCAAGCCGTGTATCATCAAGTTCACGACGGCTTGGCGTGCGGAAGCATAGCGCAATCGCCGCAGTCACGATCGTGCCAAACATAATCCGCCACGTGAACTCGATTACGGGAAACCAATCAGGATTTTCGTAAAGATTTTTCCCAGAAATCATGTGAAACAGCTCATTTGGCAAGTTGCTCAAGAAAGCCACCGCAATAAATCCTGATATCATCGCGATCAAATTGCCCAAGTCATTGCCACGACTCTTGGTGAACAACGCCACTATGAAAACGCCCAACAACGAACCATAGGTATAGCCAAAACTTCCCAAAATGATGCCGATGATACTCAGCGATGGATTCATCGCCTTGACCAATGCCGTAAGCAATCCAATCGTGATCAGAATCAACGTGAAGGCAAATGTACTACGTTTGATGATTTTTACCCGCACCGCCTCATCATCGGGTGTCGCGAACCAACGAAAATGGAAATCCCGCGAATAACTCGTCGCCAAGGAGTTCAACGCCGTCCCCAGGGAGCCCATCGTCGTTGCCAAAACACCTGCGATCACCAGTCCCCGCAACCCAGGCGGCATCATCGTCACTACGAAATGCGGAAACATACGCGTACTGTCCGCCAGGCCATCTTTGCCAAGCGGCAAATGCGGATCCGTATGAAAATGCGTATAAAAAACATAGAGTAAGATCCCTATGGAAAGCACCGCAAAGGTTACAGGAATGTCCGCCACCCCAGACAGAATAGTTGCCACCGCGCTTTGATTCTTATTTTTCGCCGTCAGCATCCGCTGCACCATATCTTGATCCGTGCCATGCGTCGCCATGGTCACAAACAGTGATCCCAAAAACGCTGACCACACCGTGAACTCAGATGCCAGCACGCTCTTGATTTCTCCCCAAATTCCATTCGCCGGCACGTCGCCCCGCCACTGCCACAAGGTCAAATCCTTAGGCCCAGTGAGCTTTGCCGCCATGCCATCCCAGCCACCAGGAATATGCCCGAGCAAAAAGAACAACGAGAACCCTAACGCCGCAAACAACACCAAAATCTGAATCACATCCGTCCAAATCACCGCCTTGATCCCACCCAAGGACGTATAGGCCGCCGTCAGCAAGCTAATCAGCACCAAGCCCACACCCGTGATCCAGAATTGCTGCCATGGCGACATCTTCAACTCCGGATTCCAATGATTCCATATCACCACCAACAGCAAGGTCGGCACCCACAAGCGAGTTCCACTCGCCAGCGATCTCGTGCAAAGAAACACCATGCTGGCGAAACGTCTTGTTTGCGGCCCAAAGCGCGTCTCCAAAAACTCATAAATGCTCACCACATTGTTTTTGTAATACGCCGGCAAAAACACTCCACTCACCACCAACCGTGCCAGCAAGTAGCCCACCATCAGTTGCGCATACGTGTAGTTGCGATTCCTAAATCCTTCTCCTGGCGTACCAAAAAACGTCCCAGCACTAATTTCCGATGCCAAAATCGATGCCAAAACCGCCCACCATGGGATCGATCGCCCGCCTAAGGAGAACTCGGAAACATTTCCGCTTTGTCGGCTAAAATGAATGCCAATTCCGATGATCACCGCGAAATACAGCCCAATCACCAACAAATCCCACCAATACTCTCCCATGCACCTGATCTTCACCCGATTCACCGTACCAACTCAAGACAAACGATCCACAAACTGAAAATTCCTTGATGCATGAGCACTCGCAAAGCTCACCTGCAAAAATATCAACAGATCTTAAAAATCACGTAAAAGTTTTTTGACGAATTTGTCACCGTGGAACGCCCGTGAAACGCGGCGCGACGATCATCCTCTATCGGTTCGAGGATTTTTTCATGTTTTTCTTCTCATCAGCCCTCTACAACATCCCTCGCCGCACACGAGTCTTGCGCTCTTTTGACTCTTGCGCGCGGCAAGAATTTTTTAAAAAAACACGAAATGCACTCTGCGGAAACTGCCACTCCACAATCTTCAGAAACCTCCTACCACATCGCACAACAACAATGGATCCAAGTTCAGCAAACCCTGCAAAACACCCTAAGCGCTGACGCGTATCAACGTTGGTTTCGTAATAGCAGCCTCATCGACCTCGACGACCAGCGCTTGACCGTCGGCTTGCCTAACGATATCCATCTCGTCTGGATTGAGACCAACTACCTCAACGAACTCAGCGATGCCTGCAACAGCGTCTTCGGCACCCGCGAAATCAAACTCGCCGTCTGTGAGCTGGATTCATCCAGCGCCAACGAGGAGACCACACAACCCGTCAGCTTTAAAAAATCTGTCGCACCCGAGGAAACTCCTGACACCTTCGAGAAACGCCTCAAAGCTGCGGGACTCAATTCGCAGTTCAACTTCGCTCGCTTTGTCGTCGGCAGCAACAGCGAGTTTGCCCATGCCGCCGCAACCGCTGTCGCAAAAAACAAAACCGTCGGTTACAATCCCCTCTTCATCCACGGCGGCCCGGGCCTCGGCAAAACCCACCTCATGCAGGCCATCGGCCAAGAATGGCTACGCACCCGCCCAAACTCCCGCGTGGTTTTCCTCACCTGCGAGAAATTTACCAACGAGTTCATCGATGCCGTGCGCAAGGGCGACATCGAAAAATTCCGCAAACGCTACCGCACTGCGGAACTGATGCTCATTGATGATGTTCAATTCATCGCCGGCAAAGAACGCTCCCAAGAAGAATTCTTCCACACCTTCAATACCTTACTCGATGGTCAGCGCCAAGTCGTTCTCACCTGTGATCGACCCGCCTGCGAGATCAAATCCCTCGAGCCCCGCCTCGTGTCTCGCTTCGAGTGCGGCCTCACCGTGGAATTGCAAATCCCTCTAGAAGAAACACGCACGGCCATCCTCCGCGCCAAAATGGAAGAATGGAAAGTCAAAATCAGCGATGAAATCATCACCTTTCTCGCCCACAACATCCGCAATAACGTGCGCCGACTCGAAGGCTCACTGATGCGCATCGCCACATATACCTCACTCTCTGGCGAATCCATCCCCATGGAAAAAGTCGAATACTTGCTTCGCGACATTCTGCGGGAGGAAGCCACGCGCCAAGTCACCGTCGATGCGATTCAAAAAGCCGTAGCCGAACACTTCGACATCCGCCTCGCGGACATGACCAGCCGTCGCCGCCCCGCGAGTATTGCCTACCCACGCCAAATCGCCATGTATCTCAGCCGGAACCTCACAAAAAGTTCCCTTATGGACATCGGCGAGGCCTTTGGCGGTCGCGATCACGGCACCGTGATCCACGCCTGCAAAAAACTCAGTGATATGATGACCAAAGATCATGGCGTCAAAGAACTCGTTGCCAAGCTCCAAGCCAATCTTCAACGCTAAAACGTTTCCACCCATTTCCTCAAGGAAATGGGTTTTACTTTTCGGTCGATGCAAACCATTTCAACGCGTCCGCGATGTGTGGCTTGTGAACCGCATGGCCACCGCTGAAGCTTTCACTCTTCACATTTTTGAGGCCATTTGACTTGAGGCTATTCAGCACCGAATTAACACTCGCCTCAGGCACTAAGTTATCTTTATCACCTGTGCTAAGGAAAACTTTCATCTTCTTGTAGCCACTGGATGAAGCTTTATAGCGCTCTTTCCCTTTGCCACTCCAGTCTTCATTACATCCGATCAACAAAGCGCCAACCACGTTATAGTCATGTTTGATCAAGAAGCCACAGGGATCAAAACACCCCTTCGCTCCCCCAGAAAACCCACCCACGGCGAAGGACCATTCTTTGCTCTTCGGCCACACTTTGTTTAGTAGATCGAAAGCACAGTAAATGTCGGAATTATTATTGGATCGGCCTATGTTGGAATCATAGGTAAGGCAGACCCAACCCGCATCGATGCAATCTTTGGCATACATACCCATAACCCCAGTATTCCCACGTGACCTTTCGCCATCATTGTTGACCGCGGTGTTCGCGATAAATACTTTCTGCGGCATCGATGGATCAAAATCCGCTGGCACCGCGATCGCCACTCGGTATCCGGTGTCTTTGCCTTTGTGAATCTTTTGCACGCGTTTCAGAGTATCAGCATCATACTCATATTCGTAAAGATTGACCTTGCCACCTTTGACGAACGGCTTGCCATCGAATTGATCCCCACCGCCTTTACTCGTCCCACCTCCTTGCGGGTTGGGATTTGCCTCTTTTTGCTGCTCGATCCACTCACTAACAAATGTGCGATCGCTCTCGCTCAATTTCTCCAGCGCAATTGTGAATTTTTTTCCCGCTTTATTGACTGTCACATTGGTAGCATCGGCACTTATAATCTCTGCTTCCATTTTCTTGCCCGATGCATCCGTCCAGGTGCGTGACCATGCGACTCCTTGCAACAAAATACAAACCATGAGGGGAAAAATCATTTGCATGCGCGAGCTTACAATCCGTCCATGATCAAAGTAAAGCTTCAAATCGATTTTGTCGCGCCGCAGCAGGTTCTTTTTTCCATGTTTCTCTTTAGATGCAGTCCACTGTGACCATCAAAGCCTAGTTGCGACTTTCTGGCACTCTACTTCGGATCTCGGATTCAACCGAAAATCCATCGCAACTATGCTGTAACAAATTCTCTCACGAATCATTGTTAGTCTAACACCGGATCGGCCAAAGGCTGCAAACTGATTGCAATTTTTTTCAAAAACTCATCCTGATCCATATCCCAATACCGTTGCGAAAAAATTTCCACCTCGGTGTGGCCACAGAATCCGGCTTGTTTGACCCATTGATCAATGATGCCAACGTTGCAGATCCCTTCTCCGGGAAGCCCTCGATCCAACAAGACGTGATTCATATCGGGCTTAAAGTCGCAGACGTGAAACGCAAATAAGCGCGATTCATCGGCGCAGCGCTCGATTTCCTCTAGCAAGTTCAATTCCCACCAGACGTGATAAACATCGAGAGCGACACCTAGCAAGGGATGTGAGAGACGTTCAACGAGGTCGTTTGCATCTTTCATGCTGCAAACGGCAGAGCGATCACCTGCATACATCGGATGCAACGGTTCTACGGCAAGTCGGATGCCCGCAGCTTCAGCAAAAGGGAGAATTTCCTCTATCCCACGCTCGATCTGCACATAATTCTCGCTGGGGATTTGTCCAGGTGTCGCACCGCAGACCAGAACGACCATGGGCAAGCCCAATTCCTCGGCTTCCATAATGGCTTTCTGATTTTCGACGATCGCCGCCTTTCGTCCCTCTTCCGTATGCGAGGTAAAAAATCCGCCGCGAACGAGCGATGTACCTTGTAAGCCCGAGTCGCGAATTTTTTGGCGAACATGTGCGAGATTTTTTCCTGCGATATGTTCACGCCACACGGAGATACCACCGAACCCATGTCGCGCATAGCCCTCGATGCATTGATCGATGCTCCATGGTTTCGTCGTGAAAGTATGAATCGTCGTATGACAAAGTTGCATAGCAAAACTCTATCACAGCACACCCGCCTGAGAAAAGCGGAATATTTATGAGAGGAGACAGAAGCGAGAAAATGGCCTTCGATCTCGGCAAAAAAAACAGGCAAGCGAACGAATCGCTTGCCTGTTAGAATTGAATCAATCGGAAAATTAATGCTCGTAGCCTTGTTCGCCGTGTTCGGCAAGATCAAGACCTTCACGCTCAGCTTCGGGAGTTGGGCGGAGTCCAATGATCGCTTTCACGATGAGAGTGATCACAACAGTTGCGACAACACTCAATGCGATAGTCAAGCCACATGCTTTAAGCTGATTCATCACGATGCCACCTACGCCACCTGCGTCAACAATTTGCTGAGCCATGGTTTTGTTAACATAAACATTTACCTCGGTAAGGTTTCCGTTGATCTTGTTGTTGGCAAAGACACCCGTAAGAATTGCACCCATGGTGCCACCTACGCCGTGGATACCGAAGGTATCAAGTGCATCGTCATAGCCGAGCTTGCTTTTCACAAATACTACGGAAAAGTAAGGAACTACGGCAGCAAGAACACCAATGATCATTGCAGCTTTCGCATCAACAAAACCTGCGGCAGGAGTGATGACAACCAGTCCAGCGACGGCACCAGAGCAGAAGCCAAGGATGGAAGGCTTGCCTTTGTGCAATTTCTCGATGACAGCCCAGACAAAGCAAGCAGTAGCAGCCGCAAGTGTCGTAGTCATGAAGGCGTTCGTAGCAAGGCCATCTGCTGCGAGGGCTGAACCAGCATTAAAGCCATACCAACCTACCCACAACATACCCGTGCCGACCATACAAAGAACCATGCTGTGTGGCGACATTTTTTCTTTTCCAAAACCAGTGCGTTTTCCGAGCATGATGCAAAGCACCAAAGCAGACCAACCTGACGACATGTGAACCACCGTACCACCAGCGAAGTCGATGGATGGCATCTTAGAAGAACTGTTCCAAACACCATTCAACAACCCATCAAAGCCCCACACCATGTGAGCTAGAGGGAAATACACAACAAACATCCAAATGCCGACGAAGAGCATAACGGCGGTAAATTTCATGCGTTCAGCAATAGCACCCACAATCAGAGCTGGTGTGATGATAGCAAACATCAACTGATACATCGAAAAGATCGATTGGCTGGGCCATCCAGCATAGTTCGTATTCGGCGCGGCACCTACCCCTTCAAGGAAGAAATATTTGGAGCTTCCGAGATAAGCCGCCCATGAGGGTGCGCTATCCGCAGGATGCTCACCGAAGACGAAGGAATAACCTACAAAATACCAGAGAATTGTCACCAACCCTGCAATGCCCAAGCATTGAGCAAGCACGCTTAGAACGTTTTTGGAACGCACCAAGCCGCCGTAAAACAGAGCCAATCCAGGAAGCGTCATGAAAAGCACTAAAGCTGCGCAAATCATCAAAAAGCCATTGTGACCAGGGCCGGATAAGTTGGCGAGTTTGCCGTCGGTAGTAGGAGCCATATTATTAAAATATTGTTCCACATCTGCCACGCGTTTTGCCACCTCCTCTATGGTAGGCGCAGGAGCTGCGGCTTCCTCAGCGGGAGCAGGTTCTGCTGCTGTCGTGGCCTCGGCTGTAGTAGTTTCGGCGGCGGGCGGTGTCACTGGTTCTTGGCCGTAGGAGACCATAGGCATGAGTGGCACTGCGAAACAAGCTGCGGCCATGAAGACCAAAGCTCTCAATTTCTTTGCTGTTGTTATAATCATAATTGTCGGATTTGTCTAATAGGTGCCGCGTCGTTGTCTGCGACGATCAGCATAGCATGGTAAGCAATCGCCGTGCCAACTTTTGAGAATTACCGATTCTTTTGGGGTATTTTAGCTTTGTTGACAAAAATAGCAGGCGATCTGTTGCCATTCTTGCTCGATGCTGAGGCTGCGAGCAGGCACGGGGCGACGAGCGCGATGATACCAATATGCGGCATTGGGCAGATCTCCTTCTTGGCGATGGAGGTGAGCGTGGATCCATGCTCCATCAGGATCAGGGATCTCTTGACTGAGATCGTGAGCGCGATCCCAGTTGCCGATTTTTGCATGCCAAAGGGCGAGTTGTGGCAGGCTCAGAGCTACTGGCGGCGTGCCACCATGGCTGATGGCGGCGAAAAATTCTTGAGCATCAATCATAGAGGAAAATGGCAGGATGTTTTGGCTGTTGTTAGCGAATGGCATCGAGCGTTTGCTGGTCGCCAACATTGAGGAAGCGGAGGGAAGTAGGAGTTGGTTGATCGATTCGAATCAAACGACCTTCGGGAGTTTTGATCGCAACACCGATCGTGAGGTCGGCATCGCTACCCGCGAGAACAGCGGCCATGCTGAGGAATGCGTTTGCGGCATTTTGCGCGGCGGCAACATCGAGCCATTCGCTGACCCAGACGACATGATGATGGAAATCATCTGTGGCGAAAAGCCGCCAGCGGTCGTGGCATAAAGTCTCAGCCATGGAGCGTGAGCGGACGATGTCGCCAAGAGGATCGAGCCAAAGCTTCATACCGAGTGCTCCGCCGCTGTCTTCAAGAACGATTTCGCCTGGTGTGACAGGAAACGCTGCTTGCGCGGCACGCTGTGGTCGCTCGTAGGGAAAAAGGATTTCCGCAGTGGATTGAGGCGGCGAGTGGAGGGCTTTCATCAGTTCGCTACGCCCGCGAATGGCGATTGAGTCAGCATAGGTTTTCCCTTCCATGGCAGCGAAGGAGGTGAGACCTTGGAGGAAAGGAGGCAAGGAAAAGAGTAGCTGTTGCGCTTCGGTATCTTCCTTGAGGGGCATGAAGCCTTGGGCCCGGGCGTTGTCTTGAAAAAATTTCGCTTCTACAGTGGCGGCAACTCCCGAGTGAAGCGCCTCCCTGACACGATGGCTCTCGTCTTCGATTCCGCCTTGCGGAAGTGGAAAATGTTGCTGGAGGAGAATGCGTGTGAGCAAACGCAGTAACGATGCTTGATCAGGAATATTGTCGTTTTGAAAGCGATGCGTGACCCAGCCTTCGGTGGATGTTTCATCGAACCATGTACGAGCACCGACGGCGCGCAAGGCTGCCCACTGACTACCGAAGCGGTCATTGACACCAAGCCAGCCGATGAGTTGGTAGGCGGTATTCCGATCTTCCAAACCACCAGGGCCGAGGCGTTTTTCCAGCGAGGCGAGGATGCGGTCGCGCAGCTCTTCTGCGACAATCTTGTGGATGATGGGAGTGGAAAGAAAACTAAGACCCGTTTGCGTTTCTACATGAGTGACGGCATCAGCAGGGATCGCGAATTCACCGCCACCTTGTGAGAGCGAGCGAAGTTTTTCATTTTCCGCCGTGAGGCTGTCGATCTTCTGCTGCAGCATTACGACATCCACAGAATTCGTGGACTCCGCGTTGGCCGAGCGTAGTCGATAGCTTGCATGAAGCCAACCCGCAGCACCTACGGCAGAACCTAACAAAACAACCAGTGTGGTAGCGTGGCGCAAGGCCATAGGGCAAGTCTCAGCTTAGTTATCAAAAGGTACAGGCTGAAGCTTGCTATCGAGCCCAGAAGGCTGAGTGAAGACCTCCTCTGCGGTGCGGCCTGGTCGGAGAATGATTTGAATCGGCTTATTGGGTTTGCCATTGGCATCGAAGGTATAAATGAATCGACGAATGGGCATCTCCGCCTTGCCATCTGGCGTGAGATTTTTCACCCGCGCATCGAACATTTGTTCCTCGCTGAGCAGACCTGTTTCTGGGTCATAGCCATAGCGAGATTTGAAGAGCATTTGATCGAGTCCATCATAAATCTGGCAGCCTAGAAGATTGCCGCGACGGTCGAGACGATAGACAGTTCGCATGCACGGCGTGGTTGCACCAGGCATGTAGGTCTTTTTTTCTAACACTTCATTGTTGGGCGTGCGCAGCAAACGCGAGGTCGTGCCATCTTTGTGACGCATCACGCGGGAAAATTGGATGTCCGCATCTTCCGCTTTGACCTCGGCAGTCCCTTGGGCGTGGCTGTGGACCTGGCAGAATATTCCTACGACAAATGCGATAAGGGTGAAGCGATTCATGTCTTGAGCCTAATGAAAGATGATGGCGTAGCAAGTCAAAAAGTCAGGCCAACAGGGATTCTCAACAAGAAAAAACTTTATTCTTTCTGCAAGTTGCCGCCCAGCTTCACGGAGCGTTCTTGGCGACGACAGGCGGAACATCGTAGAAACGGCAGATGTGCAGAGGCTTGTACTCGAAGGGTCCATCGAAAACAAAAATGTAGTTGCGGCGTCCGGGGCGATGCCCCCATTGCGAAGAATAAACGGGTTTTGCTTTGTTGTCCTTAACCATGGCGATCATGACATCGAGCTCCATGACATTTTTTGCCCATTTGGCGTTAGAGACAATTTCATTCGAACCGGAATTAACGGCACGTTTTTCTGTGCCGAGGATTAGCGATACCGTGGAGCGGGAGAAATTGAACACACGGTAATCGCCCAAAGCTAACTTGGCAGAGCCGATATCATAGGCGACAATTTTCAGCGGCTTGTCCTTGGATTTGAGACAAGCGAGAAGAACGCGATTGGTGTTGGCGGGTAAGTCCACCCATGCTGCGGGAGCAGGGAGAGTGTCTTTTTGCGTGAACTCGGCTTGGGTATGACGGATGACAAGACGGGGCGACCCCTCGTAAGTCATCACTTCGCCAATGGCTGTAGGGTTGGCGGAAAAATCGACTATGTCTTTGCCATTGTGAAAAAATTTGCCGTCGATGAATTCATCTAACGCGATCGTAACGATTTCCGTTTTGACTTTTTCCTCCTGCGCGAAGACGGCAGATGACACAGTGAGCAGTAGGATGGTGATGAGGTGTTTCATATTTCGTTGCGTAAGATGTGGGTTAGATTTCATTGCTATCGAGCCAGCGGAAGGAGACGATTTCAAATTTACGTCCGAAGACGCGGTTCGGTGATGCGGTAAGACTTGTGGGATTACGGAAAGGGACATCGCGAGAATCAACATACGAAGAGCCTCTTTGAACAAACGCCTCGCACCAGGCACGTGCGATCACCTTGCCCGAGGCATCCAAGGCTTCGCCACAAGCACGAATGCGGAAATAGTCGGAACGCACCTGCAGGATGGGAGCCAAAGATTGCAGCAGATCTCCTTGTTGGAGATAGGCGGCATTGCCAGCAGCGCTGCTTTCGCCATTGATGGCGAGAGAGAACTGCGCGCCTGTTGGCTGCACCGATGGCTCACCTACCGTGCTCGGGTAGGAGGCATTGATGGTGCGATCAAGAGCAGCTTGCAGCGGGCCTTTGAGTTGTTCCGCTGGTCGGGTCGAGAAAGGATTGCGATTGACGAATTCCGCCATGCTACGGAACGGGCCACGGGCACGAACTTGGTTGACAATTTCGGTGGCGAGTTGGTCGAGCTCCGCTTCGGAAATCGAACGCCAACCTTGCCAAAAGGCATCACTATCGCCAGCCATGCCTGTCGTGTAGCGAGCTTGGGTAAGAACTCTGCCAAAACGATTGAATCGAATACCGCCATTGTTGATCCATGATACATTGCCGCTTTGCGGGTTCACGACCGGAAGCTCGGAAGAACTCATCGAGGAAAGAACGGCTTTCCAGGCATTTTTTGATGTGCAGTTCACATTGAAAGCACCAGCGATGCGGATGCGCGCAGCAATGGCTTCCGGCGCTCGATCTGCCGCAGCAGAAATGATTTCGTCAACACTGGTGTCTCCGCGAAGAGGACTGAAAATCATTCGTGGGTTTGTCAAAGTCTGCTCACCAGATGCGAGTCGTTTCATGTCAAAAAAGCGATTTAAGCTACTACTATTTGCATTGATATAGTCTGCTCCGAGTGTGGAGAAAAAAGCAGAGTCCCATACCCTACGATTCACATCATAGGAGAGATCGACCATGTTCAGCCCAGGTAAACCGTTGAAATTGGGATTGGCAATGGCATTTAGCGGAACGCGGGGGCTTGCGTAGGAGTTACCCAGGACGAAGCCTGGATCGAAATTGTATCGACCGAGGTTGGCGTGTTGAAATTGGCCAACGGAAGTCAGTGGAGCTTGAGGCACATCGTAAACGATGACGTGATTTTTCCCGCCCGCTAAGGTGTTTGCCGCACCGCCGTAACCTTGATAGCGTCCGCCAGCCCGATTCACTTCTGGCTCAGAAATCGCACTTCCCGCCTCGCTAAGTAGGCCACGATTGCCACCATTTCCATCGCCTATGCCCTGGCTAGGGCGACTGAAGGCCCCAATGTATTGCGATGCCGAATGCCAACCGCTACGACCAGCATTGCTGACGTTGGAGCCATCCCAGCGAGAATTCGATACCATAGCACGCGGATTGGAATCGATCCACCCGCGCAACGTTTGCGCTTGATCTGGCTGCTCCACTTGATTGGTTGTGCGAAGGTTAAAGGCCCATGTGCCAATGTGGGGATTCACTGTGCCGTTGGCGACATCCTCGATACGATATTTCACGCGGTTCGCTTTGGGGATGATCGGCTCTGGAACGGTGACTGGCCCCACGGTGCTTGGATCATTTCCGCCATTCCATACTTCCGTTGTGCGGTTAAGAATCGCTCCCGTTGATTTCAATCCGAACCACACCGAAGATATTTTATTGATGTCAAGACCTGCAAACTGTGGGCGTGTTTGTGTTTCGGCAAACTGCGTATCCTGTAAAAAAATCCGTTCAAACCACAGGCGACTTCCCGCAGCAAGGCGAAGATCGCCACCTGCAGAAGTACGGAGATTGACACGATAACCACCACGCTCGCTCCATCCTGACACCAAAGGTCTTGGGGCCGCAGATGTTCCCATATCCGTCTCAGATTGTACAGAAAACAAACGAAACTCCCCTGGTTGCAAATCCACTGCTGGAGTTTGCAAGGCGATGTACTTACCTCCTGCACGCATGCCAGGAACATCAACAGGAATCAGAGGCCCCCCGCCCGTATTCCACACCTCGCGCAACCACATTTGATTGCGCTGTTGGGTGGCATTATTGGGGGTAGTGAAGGCAAATTCAAAATAAGGATACAAAGCCCACTCAAAAAGAAAGCTCGTAGCACTCATTGCCACGTTGTAGGGATTCCAAATTCCAATCACTGGTTGAATGACGATTTGCGCTTGATACTGCACAGGGTTGGTACCAGGAACGATAACGGAATTGAATCGAAAGCCCATTTGAAAGTGGGAAATGACCGGCGTAACAGGGCTGTTGGTATGCTGCACATCGCGAAGGAATGCACCACCGCCATCATGACCCGTATAAGGGATCCAATTTTTGAAGCGCATGTCTGCGTCCGCGGTCGGATTCGCTTGCACAACTGGCATTTGTTGGCTGGCAACGTTTTGCCACATGATGGCATAATTCCACAAATTTCCCCAATTGGGTCCGACACCCCCCTGTCGGTTACGACTGATGTTTTCGCTCAGGAAAAACAAGTTCGGATTGGAAGGGTCACCAAAAGTAACATTGGTCACACCATTCGTTGAAGCGACGAGGCCACGTGCTCCAAAATAGGTTGTTCCATAGTTTTTACTCGCTTGCGAACGATCAAAAATCAATGACAGATCCGCTTTCATACCCCCTGCATCGACATTTACCGGCAAGCCAAAGCCACCGACGGTGACATCGTTAACATACTGGCGCGGGAGTTCCGGATTCCCCGCCGCTAGAGCGACGGTGGGCATGGAAATGAGATTATTTTTGCTGATGGAACCCACAGGTAGAGGAGCAAATTTTTGCCAATCTTGGGCATTGATGTTGATGAGCCCATTTTCCATCGGACTATTGGCTCGTGCGATTTGCTCTTGCACATTGCGAGGAGCGGCGACAGGTCGTTGCAGGTTAACACGAGCTTTTGCACCCTCATCTGAGACATGATAGGCATATCGCCCAGTGACATGATCTTGATTGATATTGACGACTGGGGCGAGGATCTCGCGTTGTTGATTGCCTTCGCGAAATGAGGCAATACGTAAACCACTTCCTTGATTCAAGGCACTGGACGCTACGAGTGAGGTATTAGGGCTAGGATTATTGCCACTTACCAACCAACGTATCGTGGATTGCTTGGGATCTCGAGCGCGCATGGCGGGAACAGTCGTTGTGGTGCCGATCCAATGAGGATTCGGAGATTGACCAGCAGACATGAGATCCGCATTCATGGTCACGCTTTGGTCAATGCCGTTGGTGCGTTGGAGATCCCCCAAGGCAATCATCATGGCGAGACGGGCGTTCGCACGGGCAACGGCTTGTGCGTTCTGCGCTCCCGAGCTACGCAAGCTGATGCTGCTGAGGCTGAGCATGCCAATTGCAATCATCGCCAATAAAACCATCATCGATATGGTAATGATGAGCGTGAAGCCATTTTTCTGAAAATCCTGAGAAATGTTTCGTACTTTTGGGAAGTACAAAATCACCGAAGACCAACGGCGTTTGCAGAGCGTAAAAGAGACATAGACTCGATGTCTTGGGTGATGCATGACTGGATTTTTTTGGGTTACCTCGCTTACGACTCAATGAGCTTGAACGGATGAAGTTACAATGTATGCGAACACACTACTTGACGGCAAGTGGTGAATGCGTATTTTTTCTTTAAATTTGCGCAAGTGATGAGTAACGAACGAAGAGATTTTTCAGGACCACAAAAAATCGCAGTGTTGGTGGATACCTCGACCAGTTGGGGGAGAAATATCATCGAAGGCGTGCATTCCTACCAAAAAAAACATGATCGCTGGCATTTGTATGTTGAGCCACGAGGCTTGGATCAAAAACTGTGGTTACCACCTGGCTGGGACGGGCATGGGGTAATCGCTCGTGTCGGGTATCGCGAGCTATCGCGCCAACTTAAGCAAAGCGGCCTGCCCGTGGTGAATGTTTCTGGGATTCGCATCCCTGGAGCAAAGTTTCCGCGCATTACGACCAATTTGAAAAAATCTGCAACGATGGCAGCAGAGCATTTTCTTAACAATGGTTTCCAACATTTTGCTTATTTTAGTTTGATTAGCCTCGATTATGTCGCAGAGCATCAAATGGCATTCAGTCATGCGGTGAGACAGCGAGGTTTCACCTGTCGATTTTTTGAATCTGAATCGGAAGAAGGAAAGGGTGATTCTGCATGGACGATGGATCAGGAAAAACTGCTTGAATGGCTGAATACCTTGCCCAAACCCGTAGGGATCCTAACGTGGACATCAAGCGCGGCGCGTGAGTTGATCTATGCATGCCTTGATGCAGGATACCGCATTCCCGAACAAATCGCCATCATGAGTGGCTCGGATGATGAGCTATTTTGCAAGGTAGCGCCCGTGCCGATCTCGGCAATCCGTGTAGCGGCAGAGGAGATAGGATTTCTCGCGGCGCAGCGTCTCGACGAGTTGCTGATAAGCAAAGAAGCGGGGCATTCACGTGACCTACAAGTGCCGCCCTTAGGAGTGGTGGTTCGGCAATCCACGGAAGTGCTTGCAGTAGAAGACGCATCGCTTGCTAAGGCTTTGCGATTTATCCGCAGTGATCCCGCGCAGAAAATGAACGTGGACGATGTCGCTGCACAGGCTGGATTTTGCCGTAGGCTGCTGGAGCAAAGATTCGCCAAAGTTTTGGGGCGCACTCCCGCTGCGGAAATCAAACGTGTGAGAGTGGAATTGGCACTTCAGTTGCTACAGACGACCAATATGCGCATTTCAGATGTGGCGGAAAAATCTGGCTTTTCCACTGCCGAGTATATGGCAACAGTGTTTCGTAAAGAATTCGGTGTAGCTCCCCTGAGCTTCCGTCGCAATAAGCCTCACGAAAGCTAAATTCGTCATTTGCCGATGCAAAAACGACTGAAAATGACACCAAGCAGGTCTTCTGTGTCGATTTTCCCTGCAATTTCCCCCAGCGCGTCCATGGCTTCACGAAGCTCGATGCTGGTGAGGGTCAGATCTGCCTGAGCCTCCAATAGAGCCATCGCCGAGCCCAAGGCCTGCCGGGCGCGCTCCAAGCAATCCTGGTGACGAGCATTGATGGCAATCATGCTAGCACCGGCGTCGAATTCTTGCATTTGGGCGATGTCGCGAATGTGAGCTTCCAACGTGTCAAAGCCATCGCCAGTGGAGCATGATATTTGTATAGCTTGATGCTCAAGCCATGATGGATGCACGCCGAGATCC
This sequence comes from Verrucomicrobiaceae bacterium, assembly GCA_027487435.1. Lineage (GTDB taxonomy): Bacteria > Verrucomicrobiota > Verrucomicrobiia > Verrucomicrobiales > Akkermansiaceae > UBA956. The sequence continues at coordinate 18,230 of JAIYDP010000211.1, forward strand.
GCTTTGTTTGCTAGAATGATGCGCTCTTGAGTAGATTCGGTATCGTGCGAGACTTGCGGAGCTGGCATGCTTGCATCATAGACACTCAAAATCAAATCTGCCTGGGCTCGTTCCGTGGAACTACGGCGCATACCCTCAGCCTCGATGGGATCCGAAGTATGATCACGAATGCCCGCTGTATCGATCAAGCGCAAAAGCACACCGCCGACGTTGGCAGATTCTTCGAGTGTATCTCTCGTAGTTCCGGCAATGTTGCTAACGATCGCGCGGTCAAATCCTAACAAGCGGTTGAGCAAACTCGATTTCCCCGTGTTAGGAGCACCAGAAATAACGGTGCGAATGCCTTCGCGTAAAATACGACCGCGGCCTGCTGTTGCGAGCATCGATTGAAGATCAGAAGCCGCACCTTGCAGACGTTTCACCAGAGCATGCCCTACGTCAGGACTGATGTCTTCGTCAGGAAAATCAATGTATGCTTCCACATGGGCGAGCGTTTCTAGGATCGCATCGCGCAGTGTTTCGGTTTTATGACCCAAATGTCCTTGCCGCTGTTGATGCGCCGCGTGCAATGCTTGATCCGTGCGAGCTGAAATCAGATCCATAATCGCTTCGGCTTGTGTGAGGTCGAGCTTGCCATTGAGAAAGGCTTGGCGCGTGAATTCGCCCGGCTCCGCAGAACGCGCACCACAAGCTAACGCACGCTGCAAGAGACGTCGCATCACAAGCACGCCTCCATGACCCGCAAACTCGCAAGTCATTTCGCCTGTGTAGCTTCTTGGAGCAGGGAAAAAGGTCAGCAATGTCTCATCGATCAACGAGCCATCAGCTTCGAAGACGAGGCAAAGCATTGCCGTGCGAGGAATGGCTTTTTCCGCTTTGCCTTTGGTCATCGCAACAGCAATGCGTAAAGCATCGGGGCCAGAGATACGTAGCAGCCCCACAGCTGCACTACCGGGAGCAGTAGCTATAGCCGCGATGGATTCTCCCGTGAGAAGATGTGACATGGAGGACGATGTTAGATAAGAATCGAGCGACGCACGAATGCTGGGGATTTTTTCAAAATCAGCATTATTTCTCTACCTCATTGCTTGATTCTTGCGGATTGAGCGATCCAGCTACGCCACCGAGACCAGCGAATTCCCAACAGATAAATTCTTTGATATGTGTGCCGCCATTGGCATCGTGCTCCAAGAAAACGGTCGCAGTTTCGATTTTCGTAGCTTGAGAAACACTTCCTACGAGGTGGAGCTTACTGAGTTCAGGTATGATAGGCGAATCGCGTCGTTGACTGATGAGAAAATTATCTTCGATGTGAGCAGGATCGCACACACGGTAATAGAAATTCTCTTTGTTGTTGCGATTCTCCGACGAAATTGGTTCTTGATAGATCAAGACGCGAAACTCTCCCGAAGCGCCAGGAGTCGGTTGCTCCATGAATTTCTTCAGCGATTGGAAGCGTGTTTGTAGGTAGATATCCCAATCAAGCAGCATGCCTTTGTCGGACTTTTTAAAATACGCTTGAATGGTATGTCGCGGCATCGTGAAGTTTTCGATATTGCTCAAGCTTTCGGTGAGATCGTCTAGCTCTTCTATTCCATGGAGCTTTTCGCTAGAAATGAGCGGACGAAAAAATTTGCTCATACAGAATTGCTTAGGGCGATGGTGAGTCATCAAAAAGATATTTGTTTTCTCGCTCTCGGCTCTGGCGCTTACACCATAGAAGGTCTCCGATGACGTTAACGTTTCCTTCATGATTATATCGCCATATTGCTTACGAAGGCGCTCATACGTCTCCATGCCACCAATGACATGTCGTGCTTTTTCCTCCGGTGTTTTGGCTTTGATGAACGCAGAAAGAGTGGCTCCCGCATCGACTTGCCAACCCTTGAGATAGTATTGCTTCTTTGCACTCTCAGGATCATCAAGAAGATTGGCATTCACGGAAGAGTTCTCCCCAGCTTCAGAGCCAGAGGCGAGAGCCTTCTGAAAATTGTATTCCCGCCAAAGCATCCAGCCGCCACCGGCACAGATGGCGAGCAAGAGAAGACCAACGATCCAGGCTGCAGTAGAGCTTGTTGATTCTTGGCTATTGTTCTTTTTGGTATGCGGAACATCTGAACTTGAATCGGGTACGCGATTCCGCGCTTGGGGAATCACGACAGAAGGAGGTGTGCTAGGCGCTTCAAGCGGTGCTTGTGGTAACGTAGTCGAATTGGCCTCAACAGGTCTAGGCGGCGGCGGAGAAGTGACCGCCACTCCGCAATGGGGGCAGGGAGCAACAGTGACAGGAAGATTGTAGGGAATGTAGATGATTCCCTGGCAAGCATGGCAGTTGAATGATCGTTGTTGGGGCAGAGACATTTTCTAAAGGAATAGCGTTTGTGAATTTTTCGTCAATACCAATAGCACAGGTGAATTCGTGATGTTTTTGAACGCATTCATTCACTTGGTTTCCAGTTGGGGAATTCCTTTTGTAATTGCTCGCGATATTTCGCGGCCTGAACGGCATCATTCCGAGACTCAAGGACTGCGGCGAGCTTGTGCAAAGCGATCGGCTTCTGACGTGAATCTTCGGATAGAATGGCAATCGAGGCAAAAAGCTCTTGCGCGCGTTCCGCATTGTTTTTCTTGAGGTAATAGTCACCCAATAAAAGCTCCGCATCTGCCTTCATGACTCCGCCAGGTTTTAGAGCGAAGACTTGATCAAGAACGACTTTTGCCGCATCGGCATCGTTCAAACGTAGATCGCAAAGTGCTTGATCACAAAGCGCAGGGATTCTTGATGCTGGGTTTTTTTCTTGCTGCAAAAAGTTTAGCAAAGAAGCCCGCGCACGGGAAAAGTCTTTGGTTAGGATTTGAGATTTCGCTAGGTTGCGCCAAAGATCTTTGGAGGTACGCTCAGGGTTTGTGAAGTCTGCGACTTGAGACAAGTAGCGCGATGCGGCATCACCTTGCTGACGAGAAAGAGCTTTGCCGCCTGCCCACACAAGAATTCCTGAGTTGATTTTCTTGGCCCATGTCGATTGCAAGGCGAGATCAAGTTCGGCAAAAAGCGCGTCGAGATTTTCGAGCTTGAAATGGCATTGAATCAGCAGCGTGTTGGCATTTTCTTGAAATGTTGAAGGAATGAGTTTGCGGGCTTCTTCTAGTGGCGCGATAGCTTGTTGGTGTTTGTTTAACTTTGCATAACCGTAACCAAGGAAAAAAAGTGCTTCGGCTTTGCTCTCAACGGGGAGCGATGGAATTGAGGCAAGGAGCGAATCGTAACATTGATTCATAGCTGCATAATCTTCGCGCAAACGGTGGAGGGCGGCAGATTTTTGCCAAGCAAATTGAGCTAGTTTTTGATTTGCGGGCAAAGCAATCAGCTTGGTGAAATCCTTAATGGCAGCCTCGGCTTCATCTCTCTTACTGTAGGAATCTCCTCGAAGAGCAAGGGCATCAGCAAAACGTTTGTCCTGGGGATAAGAAGTAAGGAAGAGGCTCAATGATGCAATGGCGGCAGCGGGATCATCGACTCCAGCAAGACATACCCCTCCCTGATAGTAGAAATTTGCACGAGATGTTTGATCGAGATGCTCGGCATTGATCGCTTTATAGACTCGCGCGGCCTGTTGCAAATTTCCACGCTGCTGTAAAGCCGTGGCCTTGATCATGGAAATAAGTGAAATTCTTGCAGGCAACTTTTCTTGTTTGCCATAGCTCATGAGATAGGCATCGGCTTTTTCCGCAAGATCCGCAGAACCAATCTGTTGGTGACAGAGTAGAGAGTAGTATGCAGCATCTGCCGCGATTGCTTCCTTTGGCGCGAGTTTTTGCACGGTCTGAAATGCGATGATCGCATCCTTGAAGCGCTTTTCTTGCATCATGGCACGAGCAACCAAATGAGATCGCTGTGCGTTTGCTGGCAACTGCGAGGCATACGCTTCGTACAAGCTGATAACCTTTGCGTAGTCTTTGATCTGAAAATGCATGCTTAGAGCTTGGCTCAATACATCATCATGTATGGCGACCCATGCTTCTTGCTGATTCTGAAATATCTGCTGAAAGGCTGAAGAAGCCGCTTTGTAGTCTTTCGTTTTCCATGAGCATACTCCGGCAAAAAGCGATGCCTCAGCGCGGATCGCTTCTTTGGCAGTAGATTGTGCTAACTGAAGAAACATTTCTAACGCTTTTTCATGTACACCTTGGTCCATGTAAAGCATAGCAGCGGCTCTTTGGCTCGGATGAAAATAGTCAGTGGAGGAGGCGTCTTTCGCTGCAATCACCAATTCGTAGCTTTGTAGAGCTTCTTTTTTCTGGTTTGCTTCTTGATGCGAACGCGCTTGCATGTAAAGCCCACGCACGCGATCAGTCACCGCATTCGCATTGCTTGCAAGTTTTCCGTACAGAGTCGCGGCTTTGGCGAAATCTTTTTTTTCAAAAGCATGATCCGCGAGAACGGATGCTGCCGCAGCCACAAAAGAACCGCTTGGTTGATCGACAATGATCCGTTCAAAAACTTCTCGCGCCTTCGCATCGTTGCCCCCGTCGTAGTGACAGCGGCCCAGTAGATATTGCACTTGATTCGCTTTTTCGTGCCGAGGAAATTCTTTGAGAAACTTTTCGAAGTTGACGGCAGCTACAGCAAAGTATCGCTCTTTCTCTTTCGGTTCTTTGCTTTGTTTCGCGACATTCATGGCCGACACACCGCGCTCGGCTAATGCATCAGCGAGATCGACAGTCAGCGCCGTTTCCTGTGCTACAGCAAAGCCACTTGTCCCAAACGAGATAACGCCAAAGAACAAAAGCACGGTCATGGCTTTCATCGTTTTTGTTACAGTTCCTCTCGAATATTTCATTCTTTTGATTTTTTCTGCGGAAACAGGGTTTCAAGCTGCTCGCGATATTCATTTGCCAATTCGCCCTGCTGATTTGCCTCCATGGCCTCGATGAGCTTTTGCAGAGCTATGGGCTTGAGGCGTTGATCCTCTAAAATTTTGGCATTTGCTACAAAAAGTTCTTGAGCCAAGGCGGGCTTCTTCACCGCCATGTAGTAATCGCCCAGAAGAATTTCCCCTTCGGCTTTGAGGATGCCCTGTGGGTTTTGAGCAAAGCCGCTATCAAGTGCGCGTTTCGCTTCATCATGCTTGCCTAGTTTGAGATGACAAAGGGCTTGATCAAACATCGCGCCAGCAAGGGCGAGCGGCTTTTTTTCTACTGCGAGAAAATGATCTACAGACTTTAACGCACCTTTGTAATCTTTGGATAGAATTTGCGCTCGCGATAAATTACGCCACACATCCCGCGGAGTGCCGCGAGGCTCAAGTGGATTGGCGATCATCAAAAAAAAGCGTGAGGCCTGTTCAGCTTTTTCTAAGCTAAGCGATTGGATGCCTGCCCAGGACACCATGGCAGGCGACACTTCATGCGAGTATCCTCCTTCGATCGATGTGTCGATCTCCGCACAAAGCTCATCGATATTCTCTAACGAGAAATGACTACTTATCAGGAGTAAGCCCGCGTTTTTTCGGTACGTTTTGCCCTCCATTTTGCGGGCTTCGACCAAGTGAGGAATCGCTTTTTCATGCTCTTGCAACTTGTTGTATCCATGCCCGATCCAAAAATGAGCATTCGCCTTGGCTTGCAACAATGCATCGGGCAACAACTCTAACAAGGTTTGGTAGCATTTGATCATGCTTGCATACTCTTTTTGATCCTTGTGTATCAATGCCGACTTTTGCCAAGCGACAGATGCAAGCTTTGCCGAAGGATTGAGCTGAATGAGCTTCGTAAAATCTTCCAAAGCTCCCATGCGATCACCCGTTTTATGGCGACAGTCGCCACGTAGTGCCAAGGCATCTGCGCTGCGAACATCTTCTTTATAATTGTCGATGAATCGACTCAAAGAGCGAATCGCTCCTTGGTAATCTTTGGCGAGCGATAGGCACCATCCACGATTGTAGAGCATGTTAGCTCTCGAGCCCGCAGCGATCCGCGATTCTTCTACAAGACGAAATGTTTCTGCTGCTTCTTCGATTTTTCCTTCTTCCTGTAAAGCTGCCGCTTTTAGTATCAAAGCGGTATGAATGCGAGGATGGCTCTTATGAGATGTGCCATAAATCTCGGTGAACACATCCACTTGTTGCGGGATATTTCTGCCATCGAGCAAATAGAAACACATCAAGCGGTAATAAGAAGCATCAAAAGCCAACTCGCTCCCTTCAGCTAACTTTATCACATCCAAAAAAATCGGGATCGCATCAAGGTACCGCTTCAACCGCATCATCGAACGTGCCACGATTTGAAACCGCCGTGCTTGTCGCGAATCGTTCGTATTCGAGGGGTTTGCCCGGAAGAGCTGAATCACCTCCGCATACTCCTTGCGGTTATAGCGCATCTGCATGACATAAGTTAACGCATCGGGCTGGACGCTTAACCATGCCGGATTCGTGCTCCGCAGTACTTCCTGAAAATGCTGCTCTGCCGCAACATCATCATTCATTTTTAAACAACAAACTCCAGAATACAATGCCGCTTCTGCTCGGTATTCCTCCGGTGCTAACGACTTCCGTAACGCCTGCAAAACCAGCAATGCATTTTGGTGATCTCCTGCATTCATGCGTAGGATTCCTGCTGCTTTGCGACACAGATGCACGTACGGGCTCGACTCCGCGCCTTCCTCATTCAGAATCTTTTCGTAACACTGTAACGCTTGCTTTTCAAATTTCTGATAGTGCTGGCAAATGGCTTCATAGTAGTAGCCTCGATGCCGATCTTCCGTCTTCTCGGCATTCGCCGAAAGCTTGGAAAACAATGTGCTGGCCGTGGCGTAATCTTTTTTCTCGAAAGCATCCTGTGCCAACACAGATGCCGCAGCAGCCACATACGGACCTTTTCGTTGCGCCACGATGATGCTAGCAAAGAGCCGCTTCGCATTCTCTAAATCACCGGTATGATAGTAGCAAATCGCCCGATAGTATTCGGCTTCTCGATAGCGTTCATGCGCTGGATACGCATTGATGAAAAATTCGAACGATTGCCCAGAGGCCGTCAGTTGATTGATACGGTCGTCCAAATTCGTCGATTGCGAGCCGACCCGATAGAGATTCATAGCTCGCTGGAATAGCGCATTCGCACTCTGCTGCTGCTCGGCTACAGCGGGGTTTATTTCCGTCTGCGCCATGACCGATGTCGTAGCGAAAAGCAGTAGCGATAACAGGCGGCACTTCATCGGATTACTGAGAATTCTCGGGTTGAGGCTTTTGCGTAGCAAAGGAAATATTCCATATTCCCGCCTTCGTGCATGTAGAAATCACATCGATCACGTACTGGTATTCCGTTTTGCTATCAGCGCGCAAACGTATTGGCTGATTCTTGTACAATGCCGCAAGATTTTTCATTTTGCCAAAAAGCTCATCAAGCGTTAGAGCCGTTCGATCCACCACCACGGTTCCATCAGCACGAATGTTGATGATTTTTTCTCCTGCGCTCGTCCGCGTTGCATCAGCTCCTTCGGCAGTTGTCGGCACGGATACATCAAGCTCCGTTTCATTGCGCGACCACTGCCACGTAATAATGAAAAAGCTCAATAGTAGGAATACGATATCGATCATCGGCGCCATCTGAAAGCCGGCAGGATCAAGTTCTTTGCGTTGAAATTTCATTGCAGCTTCTTCCAATTTCGATCAAACATCCGCAGATTTTTCGTTACGTGGCGTTGTTGCGGGACTACGCACGGTCAGCGTTTGCAGTAAGGCCACTAGATGACTCGAAGCCGCCTCGAGCTCTCCAATGTAGCGCTGCGTGCGGGTGCGAAAATACGCATAGGCTAGCATTGAGGGGATACCGATAATCAATCCCGCAGCTGTGGTGATCAGTGCGATCGAAATTCCCGAACTTAATGCCATCTGCTTCACGCCTTCTTGGCCTTTCGAAAGATTATCAAACGATGATATCATTCCGAGAACTGTGCCTAACAATCCCAACATCGGCGCAATGTTTCCAATGTCGCTCAAGTGACTCACGCGACTCGTCAAAATACCTGACTGGCGAGACCCCTCGGACTCGGCAATTTCACGAACTTCTGCGAGAGTTACGCTAGGATTGGCGACAATAAAGTCCACGACCCGCTGCGTGATGCGTGCCATGCATTCAGATTGACGTCGGCAATACACTGCGAGTCCATGCAAATCTCGCGAGCGAATCATCGTTTCGATGTTGTCCATGAAGCGATCGGAAACCACCGCGTTTTGACGAATCGTGAACAGATAGAGCAAACACAACGCCGCAGCGACGACAGAAAGCAACGCCATTGGATACATCACCCAGCCACCCGCGTGGAAGAGTTCAATCAAATTCAATGCCTGCGACGCTTCAGCCTCCGCATTCTTCGTTAGCGCGGAAACAGGAAACATGCACAGCACAGCCGTGATTGTGGGGAAAACATGGCGAAATTTCATGGACAGCGAAAAGTGTATCATGGAATCAGCAAAGAGCAATCGCAGATCGCAGGCACAAAAATAGGCAAAAAATGTCCACTGTTTCCTCTGGCAGTTCCGCTATGATCGATTAGTTTGCCGCCAAGAAACCATGGAAAAAACCGATTTCAGAATCAAACTACGCGCCGTGCCTCACAAGCCTGGCGTGTATCTCATGAAAGATCGTCTTCATTCCATCATCTATGTTGGAAAAGCCAAAGACCTGCGCAAAAGGATGTCGAGTTATTTCATGGCATCGCGGAAAATGCGCGCCGATGCAAAAACCCGTGCACTCATCGAAGCCATTTGGGACTTTGAGTTTCACGAAGTGCGCAATGAGCAAGAAGCTCTCATCCTAGAAAATAAGCTCATCAAGGACTACCGACCTCGCTACAATATCAGCTACCGAGATGATAAGCGCTTGCTGCTCGTTAAAATTCACCTCTCCGATCCATGGCCCAGGCTCATCGTCACCCGCACCCGCAAGGAGGATGGCTCAAAATATTTCGGCCCCTTCGCCCATGCTTCCGCCGTTCGCGCAACCGTGGAGTGGATGAACCGCACGTGGGGACTGCGCTCGTGTCGCACTCATGAACCTAGCGAAATCGACTACAAACACTGCAACGCTGACGTCATCCGCAACTGTACCGCTCCTTGCGTAGCGCGAATCAATGCTACCGACTATCGTGCCAAAGCCGAAGAAGTTTGTCGATTGCTCGAAGGCAAAGGCCGGCGCGAATGGCTTGACGGACTCCGTACAGAAATGGCTCAAGCTGCTGAGGAAATGGACTTCGAAAAAGCCGCCCTACTCCGCGACGTGATCCAGAACATCGAACTCACCCTCAATCCCACTCGCCAATTCACCCGTGGCCGTGGCGTTCCCACCACTGTGAAACCCGTTGAAGACCTCGCCGAACTTGGTCAATTTCTTGGACTCTCTCAGCCTCCCCGCGTCATGGAATGCTTCGATATTTCGAACATCTCCTCCACGCACATCGTCGCCTCGATGGTGCGCTTCGTGGACGGAGCGCCCGACAACCAAGCCTATCGCCGCTATCGCATCCGCACCGTCGAGGGACAAGACGATTTTGCCAGTATGGCCGAGGTCGTCCGCAGACGCTACTCACGCATCCTTCTGGAAAATTCCACAGTTGCCCAAGACTACGAGGGAAATCAAGAAAATGTCATCGAACTCCAGCGCCGCCTCGCCCGTGATGGCAAAGCCAAAGTCCTACTCCCTGACCTCGTCATCGTCGATGGCGGCAAGGGTCAACTCAGTGTAGCTCACGCAGAATTGCGCGAACTCGGCCTCCAAGAACTCCCCATCATCGGCCTTGCCAAACAACGCGAAGAAGTTTTTCACCCGGGTGAATCCCTGCCGCTGCTGATCCCGCACGACCGAGGTGCTTTGAAGTTACTCCAACGCATCCGCGACGAAGCTCACCGCTTCGCCAATGCCTACAATTCGCTGCTCCTTCGCCGCCGCATGAAAGAAAGCATCCTCGACGACTGCCCGGGCATGTCCGATGCACGAAAAAAATCCATCCTCCGCCACTTCGGATCCATCGCGGCACTTCGCAAGGCATCCACCGAAGAAATCTCTGCCTGCCGTAACATCAGCAGCACTCTAGCCGAGCAAATTCACGCTTGGCTGCGACGCTAAACACATGGAACTCAGGCAAGAAACGAACAAACGTATTCGCAAATCCCACTCTCCACGCGAATGGTAAAGCCGTGATTTGCCGCCACGTCGAAAAATGTTCCCTCTGCATACGCAGTCGTCTCATCAGCGCCATCCTGCACCACTTCACAAGCACCAGCAATGATCTCCATGCGCTCTGCTGCCGCAGTACCAAAGTGGTATTCGCCAGGATAAATCAAACCAATCGTCTTGCGCGAGCCATCGGCAAAATGAACCGAATGCGATACGACCTTGCCATCGAAATAAACATTCGCCTTGGCATCAACTGTTACTTGAGAAAATGATTGAGACATAAATTCAGGAAATACAATAAAGATTAGATAACATCGTCGGCATCTTCGCCGCTGCGCGCCAGCGCTCTTTGTTTCGAATAGGCCGCTTTCAGACGAATCCGATGGCTCACCGTGCGCTCGTACCCACGCAAGCTCAAGCGCTCACGCACAGGCATTTCTTCTACGCGTTGATAGATCGCCAACAATCGTGACCTACGATGCTTCCGCGGTTTCTTCGGCTTCTTATTCTTAGCCTTTTTCGCCGCAGCAGCCTTTTCTTTGGCTGGTTTTGCAGGCTGAGGTTCGGCCTTACGACGCGTAGGCATGACCAACACATCATTCGGGAACAACAACAAATGCCCCTGCGATAACAACCAAAACAAATCTCCAAGCCACTCTGCCGACGGATCCTTCTCGCCTTCCGGCAAGACCGCTTCCCACAGCGCTGCCAATTTCGTTTCAGGATTCGCTGACATCCACTCGACAATCTTCGCCGGACGCTCCGAGAATGTGGTGTTCTCAGGTATCGGATGCGGACGCGATGGCCCAGCGAACAATTTGCCCTGTTTTTTGAACACAGGCAGATGCTCTTTTTCTAACAAATTGCAAATCGTCGGGATCAAAATCAATGGATGATTCGCGGCGTGTCCCGCAGATTTTTTTAAATGCGCGAGCAAGGATGGTGAAAACAGATGACCCTTGGTGTGAGCAGGAATCTCCACCTGATGCGTCGCCACATACATTTCAGGAAATCGATTCCCCAAAAAATGTCGCTCGACCTCAGCTTTATCCTCCAACCATGCGCTTTCTTCCTGACCCACTGGACGCCAACGCTTTTTCGTTTTCATCCCGTGCAACCATGCCTGCACCGCCTCTTCGCTACGCTCGGTCACGATTTTTGCTGCATAACGATCAAATGGCATATTCGCAAACTTTTCGCGATGCACCTGCCGTATGCTCGTCTGATACGCATGATAGTTTGGCGGGCCAAAAACATAACCACTCAAGCCGCATTTCGCCACCACCTGGAAATTGCCCTGCGGCCCTTCGATCTCAACCTCTTCTTCTTCGTAAAGATCACCACGCCAATCAGCACTCCAGAAATGGCGCACACATTCTTCTTTCGTTAGCCAAAGGGAATTATCGCGATGCCCATGATACATCGGCTCGCGGTTTGCTTCCGCAGTAAAGATCCCATGAAAGCGCTCACGCTGGCTCATCAGAGTCTTTGCAATGTCAAACAACGAATACACCCGCGCCACATGCACCACCTCTTTTGCAATCAAATGGATCGCATCAAGATTCGGCTGCACGCTGCAACGAATCCCCGGAGCAGGCAAAATTTCTACCTCCCGCTCGCGATACTCAGGCTCGCGGCGCTCATTTCTGCCATCACGTCTGGGCCCACGCTTTTCGTCGCGTGAAAATCCACGGCCACCGCCATCTCTGCGTTCCCCACGCCCTGCTCCCTGACGCTCGCGCACCATGGAGGCTTCTTCTTCCGCAGCAGCAATCCGCGAAACAGGAGATTTGACCGGACGCGGCACCACATCACGAGCCCATGATGGACCCAAGTCGAGAGTGGAAAGCATTCGTTGCGCTGGTGGTAGTGGTTCGCTCACGGCGCGAAGGTAACAAAAAACCTCCGATTGACAATCGGTTCGTTGCATTTTTTTCGCATCATTTTTCTCCCGTCTTTCCCTTCGCCTCTTTGCTTCATCGAAAATTCACGAAATCCCTCTCGATCTTCCTCCCCTTTACGCGTATCAATTCTTGCGCACTCATGGCAACGGTAAAGAAAAAAGCAGCCTCACCCTCACGCTCTCCTCGTGACGCAAAGCGGGAACCTGCGCGCAGATCCCTCGCCTCACGCATTTTGCTTTGGCCTTTTCATCGCTTCCACCACGCCATTCGCAACCATCATTTCATCGCGCGTTTCTTCTTCCGCCTCATCGGCGACCCCGCCATTGTCGGCCTCTACATTTTCCTTGTCCTCGCACTCTTCTACGGCACCCGCTCCCAAGCCTACGATCTCGCCAAGCTCCATGAAATGCCGGAACGCTCGGTGATTTTCGATAAAACAGGCACGGAACTCGCCCGCCTCCACGGCGAAATTCGCGATATCATCACCCTCGATCAAATCTCCCCCGACTTCCGCAAAGCCATCATCGCCCGCGAAAACGAACGATTCTACAAACACGGTGCCTTCGACATCATCGGCATCGCCCGCGCCGCTGTGCAAAACATGAATGGCAAGCGCCAAGGTGGCTCCACCATTACCCAACAACTCGCCTCCGATATTTATCAACTCAAACGATACGGCGAAAAAACTCCGCTCTGGAAACAAATCGACCGCAAGTTCCTCGAAATCGCCATCGCCTGGCGCATCGAAAACCACCTAACCAAAGACCAAGTCCTCGAAACCTACCTCAATTCCATCAACTGGGGCCGCTCCATCCGCGGCATCCAAGAAGCCTCTCGCATCTACTTCGAGAAAAACGCCTCCGAGCTCGACCTCTCCGAGGCCGCCACCCTCGCGGGCATCGTCCGCGGCCCCGATGCCTATAACCCTTTCAACAACATGAAAGCCGCGCTCCGCGAACGCGATGCCACCCTCGACCGTATGCTGGATGCCAAATTCATCACCGCCCAAGACGTGGAAGCCACCAAAAAACTTCCGCTCAATATCCGCCCGCAAAGCCGTAGAAAAATTGCCGAATCCTACGCCGTCGATGCCGTCCGCCGCGACCTCGAACTCATCCTCGAAGAAAAAAACATCGAAATGGGCGGCCTCAATATCACCACCACCATCGACAAACGCATCCAACAAGCCGCTGAAGATTCGCTCGAAGCCACACTCTCTCGCATCGAACGCCGCCCCGGTTACCCCCATCAAACCCGCGCCCAATGGCAAGCCATCCCCATCGACCGCAAGCCCGAACCCTCCTACATCCAAGGCGCTGCCTGCGTCATAGAAAACCAAACCGGTGAAGTCCTCGCCATCATCGGCGGTCGTTCCGCTGATGAATCAAAGTTCAACCGCGCCCTCCAAGCCCGCCGCCAGATTGGCTCGATCTTCAAGCCCTTTGTTTACATGGCCGCTTTCGATAAAGGCCTGCGGCCCGACAGCCCGATCTCTGACTCCTACATTCGCTCAGGCGAAATCCGCGGAGCACCCTCCCACTGGCACCCGAAAAACTCCGATGGCATCTACGGCGGCACCTACCCCGCCTCCTACGGCCTCATCAAATCCCGCAACACCATGTCGGTACGCGTCGGCAACTACGCTGGCATGAACAACGTCAAAGAAATGGCTCGCATGGCTTTCAATATTCCGCTCGAAAGCAACCCCGCCTCCTACCTCGGCACATGGGAAGCCACCCCCTACCAAGTCGCCTCCGCCTACTCGCTACTCCCCAATGGCGGTGTCCGCTACCGACCCTTCCTCATTTCACGTATCACTCGCAAAACCCGCGATGGCCAAGAAGAAGAACTCTACGCCACCCCGCAAATCCCTTACCGAGCTGCCTCGGCAGACTCCTCATGGCAATGCTCTCAAATCCTCGAAAAAGTCACCTCCTCTGGCACCGCCGCCGCCGTGCGTTCCCTCGGCTTCTCCCAGCCTTGCGCCGGAAAAACGGGAACCACCAATAACTTCAAGGACGCCTGGTTCGCGGGCTACACCTCCTCTCTCACCTGTGCCGTCTGGTGCGGCATGGATGATGCCTCCCGCACCGTTCAAGGCGGTTACGGTGCCACACTCGCCCTTCCTGTCTGGGTCGATGTCATGAAAACAGCTTCAAGTATCGGCTACAATGCCAAACCTTTTACCCGCATCTCGCATGACTCTGGCATGGTCGGTTGCCGACTCTGCCGACTCTCCGGAAAACGTGCCAACTCCGATTGCGAAGCCGCTGGCACCGCCTACAACGACCAAATCCCACGCGATTCCGCCCCAGCAGAAAACGACTATTGCAACCTCCATCCGCTCCGTGCCAAACCCGTCTTCGACGATTCCTCTCCCCCCCCACCCCGCGCCAAACCCGTGCAGCAATAAACGGAGCCACCCCTCTTTCTTCCCTCTGCTCACTTACCACTTCGCACGTACCCCTTCTGCCCGCATAAATAAAGTTCGCTTTTCTGAACATTTGTGGCAGTCTCGACCTTGACATGGTCAAAAGCAGCAAAGGGTTCGACCCACAGCCCCCTCCCGATCATGAGAATTACCCTTACTAGTACTACCATTCAATGATCTTTAAAAGTTTGTGCAGACACGCCGGCATTGGCGCCAACTCCTACCTTCTCGACTCCGGCACCGCTCGCGTGGTGTTGGACAGCGGGATGCATCCCAAGCACGAAGGCCTAGAAGCCCTACCACATTTTGAGTATGTTGAGGAAGGCACCGTGGATTCCGCTGTGCTGACTCACGCCCACCTCGATCACACCGGCACCATCCCTCTGCTGCTCAAGCGTCACCCCTCCGCACCTCTTTACCTGACACCGGCGACCCGAGATCTCGCCATCGCGATGCTGCACAATTCCGTCAACGTGATGAGTAGCAAGCGCATCGAACTTGGCATGGAAGAATACCCGCTCTTTCACCATGAGGAACTCGAAGAACTCGAATCACGCTTCGAAACCCGCCACTACGAGCGCCCCTTTGATCTGGATCCCGCTGGAACCCTGTGCGGCACGTTTCACGATGCCGGACACATTCTCGGCTCCGCTGCGATCACCATCGAAGGCGCCGGCAAGCGAGTGCTTTACACGGGCGACATTAGCTTTGCGGGTCACACACTGCTCAAAGGTGCCACCTTGCCGGAGCAACACGTCGATGCCCTGATCGTTGAAACCACTCGCGGTGCCCAGGATCGCTGCGCGAAATACACGCGCGCTGCGGAAGAGCGACGCATCGCCGATGCCATCCGCGCCGTCATTGACCGCCGTGGCTCCGTCCTCATTCCAGTCTTCGCCATCGGCAAGACCCAAGAAGTCCTCACCATGGTGCAGAACTTCAAAAACAAAAAACTCATCCCCCGCAAAACCCCGGTTTACATCGGCGGCCTGAGCACCAAGATGACCATGATCTATGATCGCAACATCAAGGGATCCCGACGCCACTACCCAGACTTTGAAATCTTGCAGGACATGAAGCTCGAAGTCGGCAACCGCAAACGTCGCGGCCCCATTCCCCTTCATCCTGGCTGCATCTACGCTCTCTCCAGCGGCATGATGTCGGAAAACACCGCATCCAATACCTTCGCCGCTCAAGGTTTTATCGAGAACCCGAAAAACGCCATCTTCTTCGTCGGCTACACCGACTCAGCCACTCCCGGCGCACGCATCAAGGCAGCACAAAAAGGCGACCTCATCACCATGGACGCACGTTTGCCTCGCGTTCCTCTGCTCTGCGATGTGGATACCTTTGACTTCTCCGGTCATGCCACCCGTGAAGAAATCCTCGCCTACATCCTCAAGGTGAAACCTACCAAAACCTTCCTCGTCCATGGCGATGACGATGCCGTGGCGTGGTTCTCCGCGCAACTCAAAGAGCTGCTCCCCTCCACAGAAGCCATCGTGCCAGTTCCTGGCCAAGAATACACCATCTGAAACTACCCTTCCCATCTCATCATGATGTCGCACTCCACGGAACATTATGTCTGAAAGCATCGAATCATGGTTACGGCAGCTCGATGCCATTTGCGAAGCGCAAGGATTCGAGACCGCCGAGGAGGCGCAAGCATGGCTCAAGGAAATGAGCGAGGGATGCAGCATCGAAGATTTTTTCGATCAACATTCCCCCTCCGCGAGCCATCTGCTTGCCATCCTCAACGCCGCTGAACAACAGCAAAGCCCAGAAACCGCCCTACCTCTCTACGAACGCGCGGTCCGTATCGGCGAACGTTTTTTTGCCCAATCCATCATCGCGCCAGACGCCCTATCCCCAGAGGCCGATGCCCCACCATCATCACTCCATCTCTACATCGCGGCTCTCGCAGGTCTTGCGGCATGCCAAGAATGGACAATGCAAGCCGAGTCCGCTGTGCTCACCTACCAGAAAATGCTCCACGCCGACCCACAGGATCAAGCTGGTGCATTCGATAAACTTTTCTGCCTTCTCGTCACCCAAGGTCGCATTGCCGAAGCGCGCGAATTCCTCGAATCCTGCCAGCGCAGGGACAGCTTTTTCCTCTACAACAAAGCCCTCATCGCCATCCTCGAAGCCTCCGATGCCATCGCCTGGAACGAAGCGCAAGGTGACGCCGCCGAGCCACTCAGCACCAGTACGTCGCCCGATGCGCCATCCCTAGACCAAGCCCTGCGCGCCAACCGTTATTTGCCGCACATCCTCACCCATCCGCGCAGCATGCAAATCGAATGCACGGAGGAACCACAACCTGGCTCACCCGCAGAAGCGCTCAGCATCGCCCAAACCAGTGCCCACCTCTGGCTCGGCGATTGGGCCGCGCTGGATGCACTCATTCGCCAAGCACCACGTTTCCCCATCAGCCACGGCGGCTTCGAGCAAGAATGGCAACGCCTACTCGTCGCTATGGGCGGCGATGTTTCCTCCCAAGAACGCCTTGATTACCTCCATGCCATCGAGGAACAAAGCAACTGAACGCTACCAGCCTCAGCAGAAAAACTTTGTGAAACGTCCACAAACCATGCAACGTATGCACCTCCGCATGAAATATTTCCTCGCTCTCTGCATCGCAGCTTTTCTTACATCCTGCGCCACCATCGCGCCACCAGCAAAATCTGGCTCTGTCGATCACGTCGTCATGTTCTGGCAAAAGAAACCAGGCAACCTCGAAGATCGGAAAAAAATCACCGATGCCATCGAGCGGCTCCGCGTCATCGAGGGCATCACCCTGCTCGACCACGGCACCGCCCTCGCCAGCAACCGCCCCGTTGTTGACGACTCCTTTGATGTCGCGCTTCTCGTCCGCTTCACCGACAAAGAAGCCCTACACGCCTACGAAGTGGACCCCCGCCACATGAAAGAAGTCAACGAAGTCCTGCTCCCTCTGACCAAAAAAGTCCTCGTTTACGACTTCACCCGCTAAGCAGAGCGATCCTCGCTCGCATCAAAATTTGTGAGCGAGTCAGGCGTTCGGAATAACGATCCGTTGATCTTCTGTTTTTCTTGATGCAAAAGCAGGATAGTCTTTCTCATAGCCACATTGACAATTCACACGTCTGGAAGACGGCAGCATACGACCGATCACAGCCATGACCACAGGCGGAAGAAACATAAAGCCAAGAATTGCATAACCACCAGCAAGTCCCCCATTGGGCATACCACAAAAAACGAACAGCGGCACACCCAGCAAAATGCATGGCAATATCATTACGTGAGCGATCCATTTGACAATTCGAGCCGCTCTTCCTGGCCCCACCATGAGGTTGATACTGGTTCGCAACTCATTGCCGCAACACGGGCATGAACTAGGAATGTCTTTCGGCCATGACGGTTCAAACATCGCTTTCATGAATTTACGATAGACCGTCCAAGTCGAGAATACCAGTTCGAATTCAAACAGGCGCGTTGCCCGCCGTGGGGTGAAGGCTGTTTATAGCCTGTTGTGGTTGTCCGCCGACTAAAGAAAGAGCGTCTTCATAATCGGACCCAAAACCTACACGGGTGACTTGGTTCAGTCGATACATCTCGGGCTTCTCATCCCATTTAGCGGCAGGGCTAATCTCCAGCAGTGACAATCGACCACGCTCTATCCCAAGAACCTGACCAATCGAACACACATCTGCATCCACCTGCTCGCGATGGATCGCCACCAAAGGAAACTCGCGGCTCGCAGTTAGCAGTAGATCTTCGATACTCGTCATACTGATGCAAGGCATAGCAGGTATCTTTTGGCCACGTATGTGCAAAGCGGCCTCCGCAAACTCACTGTAAGGATCGGGTCGAAGGTCGCGCACATCATCGACTCGAAAGCACTCAAAGCCATCGAACCAAAACCGGTCACTAACTATCGCAACAATGAAGAACTTCGGGCCGTTATCAAGGATGTATCCACGAACAGCCGACCGTTTGAATCGGCTTTGAAATCGTACGAATGTTCGGTTGCTCTTTGCCTCGGCAATTTGCGCTGGACTTACCTTTCTCATTTTTGGTCAACGATGAGTGGTTGCACCGCAGAGATCAAGGTCCGATTGTAAGAAGGACATCGAGGTGTGCCACCGCTGGGGCGGGAGTGAGCGCCAAGACAGAACAGCGGGTTAAAGTTACGGAAAGTATGGTCGTCAGAGCAGCCCCAGCGGTTGTCCAGCCGCGCCTTGTTCGCCCTTCGTTGGCGGTGTCGCCTGCTCATGGTGATGTCGGTGTGTCACTAGCTGTGTCTAATGGTAGCCAAGCGTGCTGCGGACTGGTGCCTGACTCAAGCTCAGAAAGCCTGCCCTCAAATCTGCCTCGATAGTTGTCCGCCATACTGGGAAAACGAGCCCTTATGCGCATACGCGTCAAGTTAAGCAATCACGCATCAGATTTTTGTTAAGTTTTCTTTATTATTAAATTGGTTTTGCTATTTTCTTGATGTGTCAAATACCAGCAAACCCAGTAACATCTCGCT
>JAIYDP010000441.1 GCA_027487435.1 Verrucomicrobiaceae bacterium
ACCACCTTCTGGTCCCCCTTCCATCGTAGCAGTCATCGGCCCCCGGTCCGGCGCCCCCGCCTCATCGTAAGGCCCCCCCCCCCCCTCCTCCTCCTCCATTCTGTTTAAGCGCAGCCCTGACCAACAACCAGCCTCACGCTCATCCCTCTCCCTGCTTCGACGCGCCACTACCTCACGTACACCACACCGCACCGGGTTGTTGGCCTGATGAAGCTCCCCCTCGACGGCAACCCCAACAAGACGATGGGCCTCATCGCGCACCCCTCGGCTGTGAGCGGCGCTCAAGTTGACTCACGCTTCAAGGTGACGTGTTCGGCGTTGTCGCATGACGGGAGGTATTTGTTTACGGCTGGAGGCGAGGATTTGTCTCTGAGCATGTGGGATGTTGATGTCAATGCGCTGGATGCGACGGCAAATTTGGGGGGGGAAGGGGTGGCGCCGTTCCTCGCGATGGTGGACGGAGGAGTGGATGGGCCAGTTGTGGACGAGATGAAGGATTTGTTCTATTATGCACAGCTGAAGAGGTGTGACAGGCTCTCTGGATGTGATTAACTTCAGCAGCCAAGGAGAGGACACGACAAAGGAGAGGGAGATCACGGGCACGATATCTCTAGTCGCCGCCGCGGAAGTTCTTCGCGCCTTTGGATTTTATGCAACGCAATTTGAAGTCAGAGAGATATGCCACGAGATAATGTTCGAAAAGGGTGCATCGGATCCAAAGAAGACTTTTGTAGCGTTTGAGGAATTGGCCAAAGGTTTTCGCCACAACGTCTTCTTTCCTGAACTCGCAGTTTACGTCAACCACAGACCTGTATTCGCAATCGACAAATCGCACATAGAGGACGCTTTCCAACGACTGGGCGCTGACTCTGGTGGAATCGAAACCGCAGCCCTGATGAAGACGCTTTCAAGAATTGGGGAACCGCTGTCCTCTGTCGAAATGTCGAGATGTCTGTCATCTCTTCTTGCAACTGAGCGACCTGAAGAAACCTTGCCGCATGAAATGACAGCGTCGGAGTTCGCAGAAAATATCTTGGGCTTCCAAGCGAACTAAACTGTAATTGTTTTGTACAAATGACTTGCTAATGCCCAAATTCAAGGTTTTTGTTTTGCGAGAACAAGCATCACTCGGCCCAGCTCAAGAAACGACGCCTGTTCCTTCGCTTGATGATGCTGAAATATTTGCGGTTAGCTGCAATGTTGGCGTGCTCGAACAAGTCCTGCAACGAGAAGTCGGCCACGTCGATTTCAAGATACTTCACGATGGTTGCATCATTCCAAAGAATGATTTTAGATTTTTGGCTAGTGATGAGACGTTTAGACTGGTCGCAGTACCTCGACTCGCAGTAGAGCCCAGTCTACAATCCTCTTCGATCCTTTCGCCGGTCCCAGATTGTCAAGGCAGGGGCATTAATCAAAACGCTGGAGAGCATATCCCGCCTCCTCTGCATTTTGCTTGCACCCAGAAATCGTTTGAAGGCCTTCAAATGCTGTTGGACGGCTTCGAACAGAAGCCTGTGGCAGAGCGACGGCGTCTTCTGGATGCGAGGGATGAGGTTTGCTTCTTTCTTGCACATGCCCGCTAAGTCCGTTCAGAATGGACTTTCTTGTGGTCTTATTTGCGCAAGAGAAGGCTACGATGATGGCCTTGTGTTCCTCCTCACTCTCGGGATGGATCCGAACTCCCCTTCAAGATCAGTAGGACAATCCGTCCTCCCGCCCCCCGTGACACCATCAGAGCGGTATGACCGCCATGCATTTCGCCTGCGAGCGAAGCAATGTCTTCGCAGCGTGTGTCCTGAAGCAAGCGGCCGCGCAAGAGCTCGCCGATCGTCGCGGGCGCTACCCGATCGAGCTTTGCGTCGTCTCCAACACCTCATTTCGAATTCCCCGTCCTCTATTAGGTCCCTATTGCTTCCATTCCATGACCGCGTTAGGGCGTTGCAGCTATTCCGCATTTGTCCTCCTCTCGTCATCTTTTAATGGCATTCCAAAGAATTTCGACCCTTCGAAAGGAAATCGAGGTGCCCCCATCAATTCTTCTTCTCAATCCTCCCTTCACAGCGCTAAGTGAAGGCCGCACGCCTTGGGAGAGCGATGTCGAGATCACGTCAAGATTCTTCGCGTTGCGTTGCGTTCAGGACGGCGGCTGCGTTCGTGCGCACAGCCGAGACGATGCTATCACCTTTTTGGATACTTCGGCTCGGCGATTCAGCGGCTGCGACGTGTTTTTCGTTGTTTATAGTGGCGTTGGGGAGAAATCGAGTGGCTGCTGGCCGTTTCCCTCAGGGTCGCTGCGCGTGCGAGACGTCGTTGACATGTTTCGGGTGGTTGTCCTTTTGCTGGCCTCACCACCGGCCAGACAAGGAGCCCCTCGACTCTCGTCGTCGTCGTGTCAGACTGTCCTTTCGCGTCCGCTGCTAAGTCGGACCTCGAGGACTCGACCATGGCGGTGGTCCAATTCGGGGCTGGTCACAACGAGCGCGGGAATGAAAGCCGCGGTGGGTCGACCTTTCTGAACGTTCGAGAGGAGTCATCGGCGTCTGATAACTCAGTTTCTGTTCGGTCACCCCTGCCAAGGAAAGGGGCCACATCTGATGGAGACGCACAATCGTTTACGGTACAACGCAAATGAGACATCTGACGTACATAGGCCGCGCCAACATGCGTCGCTCTTTCTCTCAAAAGACGTCCGCAGCAATGCATTCCCGGCTAATTCAAGTTTCGGCCGTTGCGATTCTTCTGATCCTGTCCAGGTGGGACAGCAATAATGGTCACTTCTGGATGCTGGCTCTTTTATCGGAACTTCTTCGATGAATGACTTAGGACTGGTCTTCATGCATTCGTGGATTCAGCGTCACCGGCGAGAAAACAAGACGAACGAATGACTTGCCCATGAACTCATGAGATACTCTCTCCTTTGAAGTTTCTTCGAGGTCATTGCAGCAACCATAAAACAAAACCTTTCTGCGAAAAGAACATGTCGGTCCCAGGCGCCATCTCCCACCGGCCTTGGTAGACAGTGTCTGTGATCTTCACGAACGGAGTCTCCGTTTCGAGACCCTTCCAGATGAGAAATTGCAACGCCAGTAAAGACAATGATTCCATCCGCACTAAAGGCGTCCCACACGGCTTGGTCAGCCTGTTCAATTTCAACAAGGAGCCGGGTTTCTGTCATTTTATGGCGGTCGTAAATCTTTTAAATTACAGCCAGTGCTGTATTGTGTTCACAGCATGGCGACAAATCGGGGTGCTCCTGGACAGTTTCAGCCGGAGATGATGGCCAGATTCCCGTTTCCAGCTGTCTCTCCGAGTCAAGGAGCTCAAGGTGTCATCAGCAAACAACTTTCTCATGATTCAGCGCAGCCGATGATGATGAGCCGTGAGGGGTTGATGCCTCCTCCACCACAGCAGCGAATCCCATATCCTGCCCCTCCAAAACCACAGTCTTCTGCATGGCCACAACAGGGTGCTCCAATGAGCAATGGACAAATGGATTTCAGGCAAATGCCCATGCCCGCTTCAAATTCTCGCCCAATAGGCTTCGGCCGGACTCCAGTGGGTACTCCAGTAGCGCAGCAGCAGATTTTCCGTCAGCCTATGCGTTTGAATGTTCCCGTTCCCTCGTAACGACCCAGCATCTGGGCCGCCAACAAAGGGGCTCCTTGGCGATGATGCCGTGCATTCTTACGACGACTTCCCCTCTCTTGGCAGAAACATGAACGTCTTGTCTTCAGCGCCAGGAAATGAAGATATTAACCGACTCAACCAACCGGCGATGTACTCAAGCGGAGCCCCTTGTTTTGACCGTGTTGCCCCCGCCCTGACACAGCAGCACTTTCCTCGGCCATGCAGGGCCTCTCCATTCATGGGCAGTCTGACTTCTCCCTGCAGACCGAAGACTTCCCTGCACTTTCGAAACCTTCATCGGACGAAGGGAAGAAGCCAGAGAAACGCGACGTTGACAAATTCGGCATGCTCGGGCTGCTTTCGGTCATTCAAATGACCGATAAGAATCTCGTCACCCTTGCGATTGGAACAGATTTAACCTCACTCGGCTTGAATTTGAGCTCTCCAGAGTAGTATCAATGTCTCAAGTCCTAACGTGGCGCAGCTCGCTGTACGAGTCCTTCTCTTCGCCATGGGCTGACAACCAATCTCGACGTGGGGACTTCATGATTCCAAATTGTTACACCGCCGGACCCCCGGCGCAGCTCCGAGCCGGACATTTCTCCCGCTTCCTCGACCAGACGCTACTGTACATATTTTACACTTTTTCAAGGGACCAAGGTTCATATGGATCTTCTCAGATCAAGGACCATGCCGCGGCTGAGCTGTGCACAGCCATGTCGTTTCCTAACTCTGTCAGTGTGAAGCGAAACTGGAGGTACTCGCAAGAGCACAAGCTTTGGTTTATAAGGGACCCGAACAACGCCGCTGAGATACGTTATTTCGACTTCTCAAGGTCCCTGCCGTCCAACTCTCTCTCACTTTTCAGTTTCCGTTTGCGCCCGCTGTATGCTGAAGGCCCCAAGTTGAAAGAAGATGACTCTAAACGCTAATCTGAGGGGATGTACATCTGCGCTGTAACTACTGTACCCGTCTACGTGTCGATATTTGCTGAGTGAAATCCTAGTCAGAAGTACATGGACGTGTGCGCTCGCGCGTCGCTGCTCTGTGCCGCCGCAGTGGCCGTTTGCTGGCTAGTTCATAGGCGGAAAGGCTGTCAGAAACACGAACGAATAGCCATGAAGTGCAGTCCCTCCTTGTCCTTGGTGGATGGTGGCGACGCCCTTGACGCGGAGGGCGTTGCGGCGCTTCTTCAGCAAACGTACTGGGCCTCTGAGCGGCCATTGAGTGTCGTTCGAAAGAGCATGAAGACGTCCTTCTGCTTCGGTGTCGTTGAGGGCAAAAAGGTCATCGCATTCGCACGAGTTGTGTCCGACGGGGCAACCTTCGCTTGGCTCTGCGACGTCGTGGTCGACAAGCCGTACCGTGGCCGGGGGATCGGAAAAGAACTGCTCGATCACGCCTTCGCTCACCCCGACTTGCAAGGGCTTCGGAGGTCACCCACGCTGTTGAAGAGACTTAAACTGAAGGTGGATTCTGTTCACGAAGGACGCACACTCCCTCTACGAGCGCCACGGCTTCCGCGCCCTCACTGAGCAAGAGATCCCTCGGGTAATGAGCATTTACAACGGCGACAAGGCGCCGCGGAAGTAAACACAGCGATTGTACTCGATTCACACTCTACAGCGGCTCGTCCTTTCTCTGTTCGCGCAGAATGACGGGAACCGACGAGGGAGGCAACATGCCGGACTCCTGCCGCAGTCAGACCCTCCCCCGCGACTCAGCGCACAGTCACGACCATGGCGACAAGTTCGGCTGGCGTCAGGTCATAAAACAAATTCAGCAGCGTCAGGTTCTTGTCATCCCTCCAGTTCTCGATCGAAAGGGAACCCCCACAACTCCGGGGAGTCACCAACTCGTCCGGGTCCCCTAGGCCCCATCAACAATCGAGAAACCAAAGGGGCACCGAGCTCATTGAAGCAAATGGCGTCGAGGTACGCCCTCTCGGAGAACTTGTACGTCTCGCAGCAGACGATGAAGGGGACGCTGAATGCACGCGCAGTCATGGCGATCGACGCCGTTCCGACGCCTTCGACGTGAGGGGGCAAGCTGCCGTTGAGCGAACGGGACACGACATTGCCGTTTGAGAGCACAGCGAACGCCCCGACAAAGACTTTCGAGGCCTGAAGGGGTTACGCTGATGGTTCTCTGCGGACCTGTTTCATAACGTACGGCACGGCGTTGACGAGGACGTAGGTCACGTCAAGGCCGACGGCGCTGAGGCGCTTCATTAATTCTTTGCCCTCGTGCAAAGGCCCTCCGTCCGCGACGATGACTTGAAACGACTTGCCCTCCTCCCGCGCCCTGATGAGGATCTGCTCCACAACTTGCGACCGCGCGTACGTCAAAATGACGTCGCCGTCGTTGATCTTGCTCATGCCGTAGTCGCAAATGACAACGTCTGCCAGCTCGATCTTCTCAAGCAAAAAGCGGTCGATCTCTTCTTTCAGCGACCGCTTCGCCTCCTCCAACTCGACGTTGTGCCGCAGCTTTGTGATGCGGTCCCGCAGAAATCGGATTGCAGCGCCCATGGAGATGGACAGGGGCCTGCATTGGACGAGGAAGGAGATCATGGGCTTGATCCAAGTGTCAAGGTCCCCTCGGAGGTCAAACAAAGCGACGCAGCGGAGGTACGGGGGATGAATGAGTCCTCTGGTTTATAATCTTGAATGACCTATACCATATCAAAATGACCCCAACAAGGGGGGTGAAACTTTTGAAAATGTCTGCATGAGGGCGATACAACGGGCGTTTCCGCCGCGGATGACACCCTCGGCGTACTTGAGGCCGAGGTTGACCATGGCGGGATGGATAGCCTTCTGCGCCAGCCCCGCTTTGAGCGACAGCGACGCCTCCTTCTCGTATTGTGGCAAATGGGCAAACAGAGGGACCTGCTTTTGGACTTGGACGCGTTGAACAATCTCATGGCGTGAGCGCAGCCACGCTGCCCCCCCACCTGCTTTTTTTGAACCTTCGCCAGCCGCTTCGTGTCGTCGTACTGCAGCGACACAGTCGGCTTGCCACTCTTGTCCTTCTTCTCTTGCTTCAGATCAACTTTTTCTGGCGCAGGTTCCACGCGCTTGACGTCCCCTCCCTTCGCTTCTTTCGTTTTTTCGCCTTTCGCCTCCTTTCCTTTTTCTTGCTTTGGCTCTTTCGGCCGCTCCAATTTCAGCTCTTTAAGCTTATCTCCTTTGCTTTTTTTGTCTAGAGGGGGTTTCCCAGACGATGAGGCCGATGACGACAAATGGCTCTCCTTCCTTTTGTTAGAAAACGCGACCATGTGCTACTTTGGACAATGAGCTTGAGCTCTTCACGCTACCAGCCTCCACCTCGACAAGCCTTACAGGCTCATCGCCTTCCGGAGTTGCAGAAACAGACGACCACCCCTTCAGGTGAGACTTTTGACCAAAGCTCTGCGAAGTAGAGCCCGGTGGAGAAACAACGTCTTTATCACTTCTTTTGGCTGGAATTTCCACCGGCTCTGATCTCTGTAGATTTTCAGTCCAGGGACAGAGGATTCCGTCACTATTTGAAACCCATGAACTTGAGATCTCGGTTCGTTCCTTTTTGACCTTTCCTGCTCGTTATCGATCTGTCGCTCTGCTCTAGATGAGAATAGGACAATCGGCTGGTTTGGAGAACAGCAAGCTGGAGCATCGGTCCCATACCTAAATTCCTGAGCTCGTTGCCACTCTCTCTCCAGCTTGACATCAGAGAGATAAAGAATATTACAGACATTCTGTTAGGACAAATTTACGAAGTTTACACGTGAGGGTGTGCAGGAGACGCTCCTTTTCTGTGATAAAGCTCAATATGCTCCAAGATATCTTTTTTCTTGATGATACCAACTAACTGGCCATGTCGAGAGACTAAAACATAGCGCAGGCCAAGAGCTCTGAACATTTGTTTGAAAGCTAAGGGACAAGAAGGTACAAGAGAACGCATGAAAAAATGAAGTGATGGAGAGAATTGCGGATATCAATCACTCGATCGAGTGGAGTAATCTCGACAATCTGGATCGGACTTTGGTCCAACCAAGGCGACAAGTCGATGTACGCAAGATCTCTTGGAACGGAAGCATCCACGGCGAAGTAGCACCGAGTGGCGCCAGTCACACGAGGATTCAACCTCGCCTTGTCCAGCACTCTCTGCAGCACCTGCCTTCCAATGAAACCAACTACAAGCATTTCTTCTTCCGTCGTCACAACCGGGTACCCATGAAAGCTTGTCGTGCGGAGCACCTCATCAAGGCTGTCGATGGTGTGTGACGCCATCGGGAGCACGCAGAGTCCGCGGCCACTCATCACGTCCCCAGCTTTTTCGGAAAGGGAGAACTCGGCCTTATTGTCCAAGTGGGGGTAGCCGTTGATTCTGATGAGCTCATCGTAGCTGGGAGGGGGGGGGGGTGAGTCAAACACGGGGAGATGAAGGTTACTATCCTTCTGGTCCAAACGCATCGCCGACCCACTTTGAAATGATGACTGCGATCATGACGGGCAGGATGTACTCCAGCCCTCCCGTCAGCTCAAACATGATGACCGCAAGCGATACGGTCATGCGAGACACCCCCCCCAGCACCGCAGCGGATCCAACGATTGCGTAGATGCCTGGCGTAATGCAGAGCGTCGTCGACACGCACGACGCGAAAAACCCTACGTCTCCAACCTCTCTACTGCATTTAGACAAGCGCAGCCCGCGCAAACCCTTGCAGCAGCTCCATCGCGAAGCCAACCAACCGCCCCATGAGGGCTCCAATGGCGAGCGCAGGGATGAAAATACCCGCTGGAACCTGGGCGTCAGCATTGGGCATAAAACACTTGCCTTCGTCCCGATGCTGAGCGTCGTCAAGACGAGCTTGATGATCGTCGCGAGAAAGAGGAACAGAAGGATGCTCCTGGAGTTCGAGACGCTGCATGTCAGATTTTGACTGCCCAAAACAAACTTGCAGAGCTCGTCCCACACATCCTCCGATGCGGTCTTGCACTCAGAGTACAGCGCGGCGAGGAGGTCTGTTGCGGAGCCCCTTCGCTGTGAGAAAGCAGCCAGTTGAAGAAGACCTGAGGTAGACGATCATGTAGTCGATGAGGGACGTGACAAGCGCAAGGACCACAACCTCGGTGACGGGGTACTTAGACAAGCGGGACGCTTTTCGAAAGCGGATGAGTTTGAGATTCATCTTGAGGAAGAACGTGCCCACAAGCCCTGCGACGTGAGCATGCGGCGAAGGGCAGGAGACCGCCGAGGGCGCCGAGAACCATGAAGGGGAGCATTTCGAACCATTTCCATTGATGGTGATACGTCACCTCGAACATGACGAGCTTCCCCGAGGGCAGGGGGTTGAAGCGCTGCGATGTGAGGGGCAAATAAGCGCAGCGCACCTGCAGCGTCATGGCGGCGATAATGGCGCAGAAAAAGCTCCTCCACATCGTCTTGGGGGGGAAGTACGAGCTCACCTCCTGCCGCGTGTCAGCACAGCCGATGTCAAAAGTAAACCTCAAGGCTAAAGAGGACCCCCCCTATGGGAGCGCCGAAGCCGACGGACACACCTGCCGCAGCAGCGGAGGAGAGGAGCTCTCGCTTCTTTCCTTCGACATGAGGCGACAGGTGGGGCATGGACGGACCCTCGTTGTTGGCGTACTTGGTGAAGAACCTCGAGCAGATGTTGGCGATGCACGAGGCGGTGTGGACGAATGGGCCCTCCTTGCCGACGTTCAGCCCAGACCCAACTGCAAAGACCTTAGCGGGTCAACGAAGGCAAGGAGGGAAGCAAACAAGGCCGACGCTCTTGACGACGAGCGTCCACACGCCGAGGAACCGCTTGATAACAAATCCGCCTAAAATGACTTTAACTTCGGCGATTCCACCACCCGCAGCGTATGGAGCGAAATTGCGGACGTTGTAAGCACTGAGACCGGCCATGATGACCTAACGAGGGGTCAATTGATACGCCGGCACTGAAGTACTGCGATGATTGTGTAAAACATGTAGTTGAGGACCTCTCTGTGGACGGACGAGCCAACAAAAACGTCACTCCATTGCCGCCAGCTCGGGCAGGCCGCTGTGTCGGTTAGCCGGCTGCAAGGAGGGCTGCGTCACCAAATGAGCGACTGTCCTTGCAGCACATTGCTCGATTGATCCAAAAGCCCCTCAGACAAAAGCCGAAACGAAGGTCTGACGCCCAGTCTGTTCCGATGTCGATCATGGACGCAATAAGACCTGTCAGAAAGCCTATGCTTCATCATGGGGGACACACGGTGAGCCTGACCAACAAGGGCGAGGGCGATCCAGCTTTGAGCGGCGTCGTACATGTTGTAGAGGAACCGAATCGCAGCAGGACGGTTCTTCATCTAAGCGAGTAAGGTATTCAAACTTTGAGCATCCTACCAGCTTATCCATTCGCTTACGGGTCTCCCGCTCTTGTTCCGCATAGTACGTCCAGTCTTGTTGAAGTGAAAATAGAAGGGAACAGACAAACCGACGGTCATGAAGTCATCCGTCTCGTGCTCAACACCAAGGTGCGGATCCGGACCCAGATCAACTCGTACAGGCTATTATGTCATTCAGGAGGTAGGCACTTCAACAGTTGCTTTGCCGCTGGGAATCCTGAAGTGTTATGATGGTTTTCACAATGTCACTACGGTGATTCGACTCGACCTCCTAGCATGACCTCTCTATGATTGTAAGAGAGTCGGTGGAGCACATACGGTTGGGGAACTGGATCAGTGTCTGGTGAGAGCAACCTAATTCTTTCTCTCTCATCCATGACGACAGTTCGAGATAAGGACTAAATCTTAAAGTTCACAATTTAATTTCCAATCACAATTACATTATCTATTTTGCAAATATCACAATGCTTACATTACATCTCAAACCATCTCAACTTGATTAACTCCTTGAATTTCACCCTGATTGCGACTCAACATCTTTGATTCCATCACCATGGTGTGAATCGTGTAGCCCAACACGACCAGAGGAATGATGAACCAAAAAGCATTCCATGCTCCAAACGTAGCCCAGTTGGTTGCTGTGTAGGACAGCACCCGCTTTGCCAATGCGTCAATAGAAGCAATCGAAATGACTCGGCCGTAGATCTCAGCACAGCAGGTGACGACAACAACGACATGGCGCCAAGACGACTCCCTCCAAGTTCCAATAGCACAGAGCACACACATGGGGCCGTGGAAAAAGGCAAATATACCCTGCGCCATTAGAAAGATCTCAAACCAAAGGAGACCTGGAGGGCGACGATGAGAGGATCTGCGGACCTGTAGCGAGGATCATTCTCTGCGTAGATGTTCCACGGCGCGAGAATCCACGATGGAACATCTTCCCTTTTCAAGAAGATGACGTATGAGCCATCGAGAAGTAAATGCAAGAGGGCTGCAAACAAGAACCAAGAAAACAGAGCGTAACGGACAGCAGCCTTGACAGGGAGGACGTATCGAATTCGCCGCAAGTACGACCGCCGCGATCTTGGAGAATTGATGAATTCGT
Organism: Verrucomicrobiaceae bacterium; assembly: GCA_027487435.1. GTDB lineage: Bacteria > Verrucomicrobiota > Verrucomicrobiia > Verrucomicrobiales > Akkermansiaceae > UBA956. The sequence goes on from JAIYDP010000441.1 coordinate 11,125, forward strand.
CGCCTTCCGGGTGCGGTGGGAGGGCGACAACTGCGCGACGAGACAAGGCCGTATTTTGTCCAGGCATCTCCGTTTGCTCGACGCAGGTAACAAACTCGCTCCCTCCAAGACTTGCCCGGTCACCCCCAACGCTGGCGCGGTCACTTCCACTTGACGCCGTTTCGAAAGTGTCGTCAGAGCGAGCGCCGCGGAGATTTGCACTGATGGGGACAGAAATCTCCAGTGGCACTTTTCTTGACTGAACGGACTGGCCAACGAGATCACACCACTGGCGGATTGCCGCAGACGCTTGGTTGTGAAGAACGGATTGAATGATGGGCCGCAAGCCATAGGCTCGGCCTGTGCAGTCCGTCTCACCGACAATCTTAACGATCGTCTGCTTCGAGGAGCTCTCGCCTGGACATATTGTGAAATGAAATAAGATGATGAGAAGATCCGAAAACGGGACTCCCTTGTGTCGTCAGCAGGTGGTTAAGAGCTTGTAACCTCCGTCCGGATTTTCTGTTCAAAGAAAACCGAGCGACCGTTAGAAGCAACCGTTTTCCAGTGGTCAACTAATCCGCGAGCAGAAGACATGCCGATGGCCTTTGCAAGAGCAGCAGGCAAGTCGAGCGGAGCTCTGCAAACGTTATTCAACCGGACTGGAGAAAAACCGGAAAGTGATTGATCGATGCTGCCAAACTTCCGTTTCTACAGGGTTGGTGCTAGGATTGAATCAAATACCAGGAAACTGTGCAGTGGCTTGAGTGGGAGGACTGGCTCCGAACACACTCCAGTCGTCAATTACAATATCCGAGTCGCCGCGTGAAGATTGGTAGGTCATTTGAAATGACTTTTCCTGAACGAAATTGTTGACAAATTCTGCAAAGGGGAATGCAAAAGTTCTTTCAATCCTGAACTCCTTCATCGCGGAAACGTCAATTATTGCCCAGAAAAAGGTAAAAGATGAGAAAATAGAGATTCTGTTACTAAGGACGGAAATACATCGAAAGCTTTGGGAACTTAACCTTGACATACCCCATAGAATGAATGAGAGTAAGAACATCATTACATGCTGCCATGCCAACGTTATGCCTCTCAAAAACAGTAAGGAGCTCTTTTTCGAAGACACTGGATTCATCGGCAGCGTACTCAAGCACTGGATCCGAATATTCAAGGGCAATCTGCGCTCTACCTCGTCAAAAGGAATAGGATTCGTGAACTTTCTCGGTTCGGATACTCGAGATTTCTTCTCCGTGACTCCAGAATGTCTCCGCTTCTTCAATTCGTTTGGAACATCAATTTTCGATTCCTGGCTTGCATCTGTACAGTGAGACGAATTTTTCATTGCAAACAGAGGGCGGAAGCTATAAGCTTTCGTGATGCTTGCCTTGAAGAGGTCCTGACCGACGCTCCGACATGTGCTTCTCCATCCGACTCGCTATCCATGAGGGATTTCTTGGATTTCGAGGACGAGGAGTGCCTTTTCTTGGGAGAACCTTGCACCGCCATACCGTCCGAGTTGGCGATGATATCAGCAAGAACAGATATACCACTGCACTGATTCAGCGATAAAAAAGTGCACAACACTCTTTTTCCCCAGCAGCGACCGACAATTCTCGCTGCTCATTGATGTCTGGGTGCTCTTCAATCAAAACATCTTGTATGTCTTGAGTTTGATTGTCGTCCACCGTGTCGCTTATGATTTAGACAAAGAATACCCTGAAACTACTCTGTATACTTCATCTCCTGATCCTTATGCGCGGACATAAAATGTCTTTTCATTCCTTGCAACGAGATTGTCCTCACATTGCAAAGCAAACATTGATACCGTCCGGATGTTGTCCGACCCATGTTAACAAACAAATCGATTTACTTTAGAGCTTCATTCCTGAACTACATCGTCTTCGCTCGAGCGTCAGAAATGAATCCCAAGTCGGTTTCGGATTTACGATACTTGATGACGGTGCGATAAGCAATGTCATCAATCTTCTTGACCGCTTCCCGAAGGTCGTCCTGGAGTGTCACCAAAAAGTACAGAAGGCCGAACCTCGCTGTGAGCTGCAGAAATGCAGAATCTCACGCGACACGCGAAAAGCGGAGTCGCTGGGAATCCTACAATAACGACAGCAACCTGAGGCGTAAGGAAAACAGTGACGAGAGCAACATTTCTTTCCAACATCATCCTCGAAAACACAGGCATCTTAGCAGGGCAGCAGACCAGGACTGGAATGACGGGGGAGTTCTGCGCTCCAAGAACGCAGAGACCCAATTTCTGTAGCTCTGCTCTGAAGAAGTTGCTGTTAGAGTGTAGCTTCGAAACTCTCTGCAGTCCAGACTCTGTCTGAAGTTCTCGCAACGCTGAGAGAGCTTGCTGAGCACAAGCTGGCGCCATTGACGTCGCGTAGATCATTCCAGGGCTGCAATATCGGAGCTTGTGCACAATGTCGACGGAGCTCGCAACATATCCTCCAACGGATCCAAACGACTTCGTGAAGGTGCCCATGAGGATGTCGACGTCGTCAAAATTAACCCCAAGCTCTTCGCAGACACCTCTTCCGGTCTTGCCGAGAGCGCCAATGCTATGCGCCTCGTCCACATAAAGAATCGCTTTGTACTTCTTCTTCAGCTGCACGATCGCCTTGAGGTTGCACATCTCGCCCTCCATGCTGTAAAGACCCTCGACAATGATAAGAATATTCTTCCACGGTCTGTGCGTCCTCGGCTGGCCTTCACTGATGGCCTCACGGAGAACGTCTTCAAGATCCTTCATATCTGCTTGTAAGACACAAGAATAAGAAGGAATAAGAGTGACCATTGTGCTTGAAGACCATGATCCTCGCGCCAGACCCGCGTGCCCCCACTGCAATAGAGCTGTGGTTGAGGGAGTCGGACACAATTAAGGAGCCCTGCTCTATCAAATCCATAATGCACAATGCTACATGGCCAACAAGAGCGGGAATAATGGTCGAGTTTGTTGCAAAGCCCATGCCCATCACAATGGCTGCAGGCTTTCTCAAGAATCGTGCAATTTCAGTCTCAAGATTCAAATGAACTTCAAGATTTCCTTCCAATGTAAGCCAAGGTATTGAAAGAGGAAGATACCAAATTCTGCTCTCGAACTTCCTGAACCAGCTCCGTACCGCCGGACAGCACTAACGACGTCCTGGCGGATGGACGTAGAGCTCTCCGCATATCCAAGATAATTGTAAGAGGCAAGATTTAAGGCAGGGATGTTCTTTCCTGTCAGTCTGAAACAGAATCAGCAATGAAGGACCGAAAATACTTGTAATCTCCATTGGGGAGCTTTTCGCGTTCCATGACATCAATCCATGCACCAGCAGCACTCGAAATGGGACGATTCCAACAGTCATTGATTCTTCCATACATACGACGGGCGAAAAAGTCTTGAAAATCTCCAAGGAGAGGGGGATACCCCGGCTGTCATCCGTAAGAAAACCCATGAATCGCTGACCATAGGAACAATCAATTTCTTCCTACTGAACCAGTCTCGAATGTATCCAAAAATAAACAGAAGGCCGTATCCGAATAGAGTTGTAATTGCTGTCACCCAAGGCACAGAATCGTCCTTCTCAATCTTCTTCAGCAGATTCATTTTCGATCACTTGACTTGACTTGACTTGACTTGACTTGACTCAAAAAGAGTGTTTAGTTATTTAGTTTTCCCGCCACGAATTTCCCGCGCCATGTTGAACAAAGGACTAATGAGACGTATAAATAGAATCGCAAAGCGCGGTGACAAATGTCCCAACCATGCCCACTCTCATTCAAAGTCCCAGCTCTGAGCTCAATGACGTCAGCGTAGAGGTTCCGATTGCCTCCAAAGATGCAAAGGTCAACTCAACATCAGATGCCGACTCCTCTACCATGCCAAATGAGGCCGTTGCGTCAGAAATCGTAGCGCAAGCGGAAGAAGGGAGCTTGGACAATGTTGCTCAGGAGTCCCAGAGTGGGACTAATTCCGTTCTTGTCGCCGATGTGATAGTCGAGGAAGAGAGCATCAAAAATGACTTAGTTGCCAAGAAGTCCGACGATGCTGACATGCCGATGGAGTCGGAGCCCTCCGAAATTACACTGCCGGCTCAAGATGGGGCGGTCGAGGAAAGGGAATCTGAGTCGTCAAAGAGGCCTCTCGAGGTCGAAGAGCTGCCGGATGCGAAGATTCAAAAGACTGAGGCGCAATAAATAAGAATTGTATGGTTTTTGTACACTGATCCTACATTTTAGATACCGTCGTCGCCACCAACCTCTTCATACAGGTCCACTGTAGTCTTCCTGGCAGCAGAGACGATAAAGCTGACAATGGCGACCGCAATAAAGGCCCTGCTAGCGTCAAACCAATGGATGAGACACATCAGACCAATTACCAAAGAACAACGCGTTTGCAAAGAAAGCGTTCCTCCCTGTGATCAACACGACAAATCGAGACAATGCGCTGGGGACGCAATCGTGTTGGCTACCTTGGGCGATGAAGCAGCCAGTCCGCGAGTTCGTCTGGGCATCAGCAGCGTCAACAATGGCACACCCGAGGGTCGAGGAAGGTTTCGGAACCCCAGACGGCGTAATTTGGGGCCATGATTGAAAGCTTTCATATCAAATTGAGACTTGGAAGGAGAGAGAGGGAGGGGCACTTGAATGAGGAAGGAGAGAGAGATGAAGCACATCCACGCGCAAGCAATCAGAAGGCCCTGCGGTGAAGTCGATCCGTGGCGAATACGGAAGAGCTCAACTGTCAGCAGGACAAGCGGGGGGGGTACTGGTATGCAGCCCAACCGGATTCCCTGACGAGTGAGAACAAAGAGGAGAACGCAAACGATGGCGAAGATTCCAAAGAGGGAAGCGGCGAAAATGAGGAGGGTGATGAGGGTGAGGACGAGGTAGTCGAGGGGGAAAACAAAAGAGGCAGCGGCGAGAAGGCGATCGACGGGGTTGAAGAGGGCGAAGCGGTCGAGGATAAAACCGCATTTGAGGCCGCAAGGGGAGCCCATGACCTGCTCGACGCCTCCCAAGAAGAACGAGGCGATGATCTCGCGCGTAAGCAACGCTAGCGGGGCGCCAGACGAGAAGAGAACTGAGGAAAACAAACGCGCCCACAAGGCGCTGGAATGGCGCAATAACAATCACAGCGCGGGCAAAAAGGCCAGAGTTCTCTCTCTCGATGCGGAGCGTCCGAGCTTTGAGCGCCCTTTGAAGTGTCAGCCCCAACCTACAATTCCCCACCTCTGCCGCCGGGTGAGGTCGTCAAGCTCTGACCGGTCGCGGTCTGACATCTTGCGGCCTGTGAGGGCGTACTTGGATTGAATCGCGTGCGTCTTGTCCATGAGGCTGACAGACTCGCTTTCAATGACGTCCTTCTCAGCAAGAGGCGACCGCTTGCCGCGAATGAGATGCACGGGGAGCGATGCGAGGCCAGAGCCCTTGGCGTCAGACATTGCCTAGAGTTTCGAACAGTGTACGAAATCCACAGCAGTTGGCCTATCAAGGAGACGCAGGAGAGAGCAAATGTGAACGCGTACTGCGCCTCTACAATCGATCAAAACGAAACTGAAAAGAGAACCCTGTGCATTGACGAAAATTTTCTTGACCCAAGCGAGCTTGTCCGATTCATCGGGAAGCGCTCGATAGAGCTTGTCCCTTGCTATGAGAAACAAGCAGGTGATTGAAACCAGAGAAAGAGGCCGACAAGGAGGAGGACGATGAACAAAACGACGAAGATGGTGGTGTACTTGAGGGCTCCAACAGCGCGGCTCTGGGACCGTCAGGTTGTTTTTGATGGGGGAACCAAAACGGATTTTTCCCCGTCCTCCTCGCCATAGAAGTATGCGAAGGGGATGAGGAAGAACACAAAGACGGCGAGAATGGAACACATCGCTGAGTGGTGAGCAGAAAGGTTCTCCACATGGAACCCGTGTATGCTAAAAATACATTATTGGATGCCGCGATCTTGTCATCTAGAGAGAGGTCGGTCCTTCCGATCACAAAGACATCCATCGAAACGATCAGCAGGAGGGACAAGGACACTGCGAGGGACGCGACACAAACAAAAGAGCTGCCAGTGGATGCTTCTCTAGGGTCTGCGTAAAGTTTGTTGACACAGAACCCAACAAAGAGGGAAAACTGAAAAATCAGTGAGCGTGCTGTGAAGAACTCGAACCGCCGCCCCGATGACGCCAAGAACGAAGACTGGCCACATAACAGTTCAACACATGGAATTTAGAGTCTTGAAATCATCGTTGACGGCAAGGATCCGCCCACCAAGGAAAGGATCAGCGGGAAAGAGGCACCTTTTGGCTCCTTTAGAGTTGGTTTGGTTTTAAGAAGTCCGTTGAAGCCGATTTAAAAATAATTGCCGATGGAAGGAAATAGGAGATAATCGTCTGCATCATTTGAACAGAATGTGGTCATGAGTAAGATTGTTTGAGTTGAAAACCGTGGAGGCTGCAATTTAAAAAATAACAAAGATTGTCTTTAACTTGAAGAGCCGTCCGTTTGCGGACATTTCTTGTCGCAAAACCCCTTGACTGCTGGAGCCAAGTCTGCCCATGGAATCCTTTCGATGTGAGCTTTGTGACGATGGTGCGGCAACTGTGTATTGCAAGAACTGTGCTGAAGCCCTTTGTTCTGAGGTGGGTGTCGCTTCCCCTTTGTTTGACTCTACAGTGCTTTGAGGCCTTGCATTGGTCCGGTACACGCAGCGACCACGAGGTAATTCGAGGGGATATTTCTGCTTTCAGGAAGGACCGCCGCGTAGGAGGAGATGTCAGTCGTCTGGATGCAAGTGCCGTCAACGACACAGTGGCCCTTGCGTCTCCGATTGCTCCTCGCCCATCATTTGAGCCAAAATACCCATTTGAAGCACCCCCTGCCAATGAGCCTCCCCGATCCACGTACGAACCCCCCAAGTTGTCATACGATTCTGGTCTCGTTTCGAAGCAGGGTGATTCGTCTATGACTTACAATGCGTATCAGCCTCAAGCGTCCCCTGCGTCGGGTGAGCCATACCAGCCTCTACCAGTCGCCCAGAAGTGTGGTATTGGTGTGCGACTCACGCCCATCCAAGGCGTCGGCTTTCGGGTTGACAATTTAACGGAAGGTGGTTCTGCAAAGGAGAGTGCGCTCGTGCGAGTGTCTGATGTGCTCGTTGAAGTAGACGGCACCCCTGTTGTTGATATGGAGCTCTCAGAGATCGCCGGTCTCATCTCTGGCACAGAAGGCACATTTGTTCGCATTGGACTTCGTCGTGGAGGTCTGGACAAGCTTATTTACGTCACTCTTGAGCGCACGAAGGCCATCACTGCGCATCTCAACCCGAAAAAAGCAGATTGGAACCATGAAAAGGGCCAGGTTGAGATTGAGTTCAACAACAACGCCCGACCTCATCTGGACCCGTCACCTTTGCCCGCCCTCCCCTCTCACCCTACCGCCGACGGCACAGACTTTGTCGGAATTGGAATTAACTTTCGTGCCGATGAAAATGGTTGCTATCAAGTCACTGGCTTGCTTGAAGGTGGCCCCGCTTTTGAGAGTGGCCTTGTTGACGTCGGTGACGTCATCTATGATATCAATGGCGTGAAAATCATGTACGGCTACGACCCCAATGGCCTCCCTGTGACCGAAACTGATGTCGTCGACATGCTGCGCGGTCCCGAGGGTTCCATCGTCGAGCTCAAGCTCCAGAAGCACAGGCTCGGTCGCGTCGTCCCAGTTCGCCTCCGCCGCGGGCGCGCTACCGCTCGCGTCGTCAACTCTGCGTTTGTGCCTGATAAGCCCGAAGATGAAGACCTCGTGTCCCGGCCAACGCCTGCAGCTGCTCCGACGGATGTGCTTGACCCGTTTGGAATAGGGCTTGACTTCAAGCCCGACGAAAAAGACCAGCTCCGCGTCGTGAGTGTTGTGCCCCAGAGCGCTGCGGACCAGGCGGGTATCCGGCCCGGAGACATTCTTTACCGCATTGACGGACGTGACATGTTCCGAAAGCCTGCCAGCGTCATCCCCAAGATACTTGCGCCAAAGCAAGAGGGCCAGGCTGTCAGCGTCGGCATTCGCAAACGTGGAGATCGCGATCTGACGGAACTGAAGATCAAGCGCGGCGCAATCAAGGCGCCAAAGGATTGTGGTGTCGGAGTCGTCTTCAATGGAGAGACAGACAGTACAGTCCGAGTCGCGCTGGTCATTCCTGGGGGCCCAGCCGATCGCACAGGCCGCGTCAAGGTTGGAGATGTCGTGAGACAGATCAATGGCCGTGATGTCTACAAGAAGCCGCTCAATTCGTGGAAGGGCAGCGTTGTGGGGCCGGAAGGTTCGACGATTACTTTTGGCTTGTCAAGACCTTCCAACAGTGACCTTCACTACGTCCAGGTCCAACGCGGCCACTACGACGTGAGTCCTGCAGTTTTGGAGCAGATCAAGGCGATCGAGACGAAAGGCCCCGTAGCTGCGCAGGCAAACCTCGGTGCCAGCGTCAACGGGCCTCAGGGCCGCTTCAATCCTGACAATGTTGTGTACGAGGGAGACCAGGCCGCTCCCAAAGGTTCGTCCGTTGGTATCTTTTTTATGCCAGACGACTATGGGCACGTCAGAGTCCACGAGGTTACTCGCGGAGGGCCTGCAGAGGCCACTCGGATGGTCGAAGTTGGGGACGTGCTCCATTCCATTGACGGCAAGGACGTTTACAAGCAACCTGTGCGGACGTGGTCGCACTTGATCACCCAACAGCCTCCGGGTACGTTTGCTCAGATGTCTTTCCAGAAGCGCAACCAGCCAAAGAAGACTCTTTACACGGTTTCCATTCAGCGCGTTGGCCATGGACCCTCTGCCCATTTTGAAGCCCCTCAATTTGGTGCCGCTCCCTTTGGAGGACCCGTTCCCCTTGGTGGCCCTGCCGCCCAGCACCATCAAGGCGGCGCCGCTCCGTTTGGGACTGGCATCATGCCACTTGGCGGCGCTGTTCCTCTGGGCCCTCAGCCAGTGGGCGGAATGGCTCCGATGGGCCTTCAGCCGATTGGAGGTCCAATGCACGGAGGCCCGAGACCGATGGGCATGCCAGGAGGGCCTCAGCCTCTCGGAGGACCTGTGCCGATCGGCGTCCCACAGAATCTGCGGCCCGGATCTGGCGGAGTCGAACGCGGGGGCGTTGGCATCGTCTTGGAGTCTAACACCAAGAACGCGCTGACGGTGAAGTCGATTGTCGCTGGCAGCTCAGCAGACCGCAGCAAGAAGGTCAAGGTCGGAGACGTGTTGCATGAGATTGATGGAGAGAACGTTCACAGGAAGCCTCTCATCATCGTCAATGACAAGATTCTCGGCGTTCCCGGCACTACCATCACCGTCGGCCTCAAGCGCCGGTGGTCGTTCGGCATGAACCGCGTCAGCTTGATCCGTGAGTCGGTCGGCCATGCCCCAGGTGATTCGGCTGCAGGCTTGCCTCGCCCACAGCCCCCTCCGTCAATGTCCCAGCCCTCTGTGGTCTCCCCGGCCGCTCAACCATCCCCTGCCGCTCAACCTCAACTCATCTCACAGCCCCAAGCACTTGTGCAGCCTCAGCCCATTCCGCAACCGCAGCCAGTGCAGCCCCCAGCCCCCCAGCCCCAAGCGATTGTCCAACCTCAGCTTGTTCCTCAATCCTTTGCTCCTCCCCAAGTGGTTGCCCAACCACAGCCGATCCAACCGCCCGCCCCTGTCGCACAAGCCCCCGACGTCAAGCTTGACGACGCAGCACAGGCCGACTTCCAGAAGAAGCGAGAGCTTTTCGCAAGCAAGCCCGCGTCGGCCCCTCGCACGTCTGATGCAGCACCTGCTGCGGTTGCTCCCCAACAGCTGACGCCCGTCCAACCAGCTGCAGCTCCTGTTGTCGTTGCCGCAGCAGTGGCCCAGCCGCAGCCCCAAGCGCCAGCAGTCAACGTTGCGCAGCCCCAACCAGCCGCAGCGTCGCCAGGACCTGTCTCGTCTATCGATGACGCGGCTTCGGAGATTGTTGCCCCAAGCGGCAACAAGTTCCCTGCGGCAGAGATCGAGAGGGCCCTGAAAGAGGAAATTCCCGCCATTTCCAATGTCGTCGTCGTGGGGAGCGGGCGAAACTTCCTGGCATGCATGTTGACTTTGAAAACACTACCCGGAGGTGATTCTCTTGCGGACGAGGTCGTTCAAATGGCTCAACAATACGGCTCCCAGGCGAAAACTGTCGCGGAGGCGCGTGGGGATCAATCGTTCCGGAAAGGTCTTCTGGAAGGTTTCAGCCGGACTAACCGTCGGATGGGCGTTTCTGAGCGCCACGTGCGACGTTTCGCCATATTGCCGAAGGAGCTGAGTTCCGAAAACGGGGAGATTCGCGATGGCGTGCCCAATCGCTCTGTCATTGCAGAGAATCACAGACGTGTCATCGATGGCATGTACAAATGATCCTCTTCACGATTGTCTTCATTGCTTTCATTATTGCTGTTAGTACACGATAGTTTTTTTCAGTGCTCAACTCAGACTCTCTTTTCCACCTGATTTAGTATTTAGGCGGGATGTCAGAAGACCCTGAATTTTTCGATATTCCTGAGGTTCCTGAAGACGCCCCACCATCTCCGGTCAACAATGATCCACTTGACCCTGGTAATGATGCAAACGTCGTAAGTTTGCGGATGTTTTTGTCGTCAGTCCCGAACGCTCACCTCGAATCGGATATTTCCTTGCGAAGGTTCTTGAGGTGCAAGAAATCTGTCGAGCGGGCAGCAGAACTCTACATTGCGTACAGAGATTTCAAAAGGACTCACGATTTGGAAGATCTTACGCTGGAATCTGTACGTCAGCAAATGGAGTCCCTCAAAATGATGGTTCTCCCGCACGTAACGGACAGAGAAGGACGAGCGCTGATCCATATCCGCCTGCGGTTCCATGACCCCTCTCGGTACAGCGCAACAGACTACTTGAAGCTCCTTTGGTTCACCTTGGAGCGAGTGACCCGAATGTCGCCTCCTGCAATGACTTTGCTCATACCGCAGAGACGCCGTCTCCCGAAAAGGCTTCATCCTCTTGAACAACGGCGCCGAAGTCTCAAGAGCTAATATCGATATCCGCATCCCCAGATTGGTCCTCAGCGCTGTACAGGTGCTTCCCCCCCCTCCTCGCTGTCTCTCCTCACCGAAAGAACCACTTCCCCGCACGCGTCCACCGCGTTTGCATCATCAACCAGCCCGGTTTCTTCAACATTTTGTTTGCGATCGTGAAGCCGTTCATGAAGGAAAAGCTGCGCAACCGCGTGAGTGCCGGCCGCGGCGGGACCTGACGGCTGCAGCTGCGGATGATTGGGACGGAGCATGACAAGTTGCTGGAGCTTGTGGAGCGAAGGTGCTTGCCGAAGGAGCTTGGCGGGGATGTTGATGTGACGGCTGAGGAGTATGTCGCGTACGTGCGGCTGCTGGAGGCGACGGATCGGCCGCTGCAGTTATAAACGCGGTGCTAGTTAAATTTGTACTTAGAACTGAACGAGGACCCCCCTGGTTTTCTACACTATGATTTGTTAAATACAACCTGACCCCTGTCCATACATCACATCACGTCAAGCGAAGCGTCAAAGCTCGACATTTGGCCGCAATGACGCCGCCACGTCGTCCCACTGCTCGTACACAAAATCACAACGACCACCTGGCAACGTCCCCACCTTCCACGGCTTGCGTGCCGAATTTGTGAAATGCACGGCCCGCACGGCATGGGCGTCCCACATGGAGGGCTGGCAGGAGCAGACCTCCGTAGCGAAGCAGTACTGCTCGCTCAGGAGGCTCCACTGCTTGAAGTGGTAGCGGAGGAGCTCTTGGTCAGGGAACTGGAAGGGGATTGGGGCCGAGGTGAGGTCGCTGAGCAGAGCTTCGTACGTTTTGTTTGAGGGCGTGAGGACGAAGAGGCCGCCGTTGAAGTTGAAGACCTCCGCGTCGTCAATGCCGCCTGAACGAGAGCAGTGGATGTCCCTCACGCCCGACAGTTCTTTAGCTGCGAAAATGTCGTCGATGTTCCTTAACACGAGGACGTCAGAGTCAATCCACGCAACTGTCTTGAACTGCGTCAGCGTCCACGCCTTTAGTTTCGTCAGCGTCGGACGAAAACGAGGTTCGATCGGCTTGGCACCAGCCGGAAGGGCTATCTCGTCAACGTTTTGAATGACCACATTCTGCAAGGGGACGAACTGTCGGACCTTTGCTTCGGGCATTGCCGTCAGGATCACGACGGGATGCGGAGAACCCGAGTTCTGAATCGACTTCGCGAGAACGGCAGCCCCACGAAGGTAGTCTTCGGAGGACGCCATCGTGACGTACGCGTGACGCCCCAGCGCACCCCACATGGACGCCGAAAGCGCGAGGAGGGCGAGCAGGCGCATATGCCTTGTGTTGACTGTGATTGACAATGATTGACTACGATTGACTAGAACAAGCGGTCAAGTTTTACTGCACATCCCATCGCTTCGATCGCTTCCTCGCGCCATCCCCGGATGCGTCCTCTGCTCTACTCACCTCGACTGCACTCAAGAACTGAGGGGGGGCGAAACTCTGCGGCGGCGGCTGCTGGGTCTGTGCCCCCAAAGTAGCCCCCGCAACGAACGTCGACCTGCGGCGTCAGGAGACCCTCCGCGACGCCACATAAAACTGGACATGACCTGCTCTTTTGGAGCATTTGCCAATCCAGAGTATCCTCCAGATGAAAAAGATGGGGCGCCTCCGTACCCAAGCCCCCCGCGGTTGAATCCCTTCGCCATCAGCCCCGCGGCAGCTCTCCCCTACCCTTCCCCCGCCTCGCCCAACGCCTCGTCCTCGCCCACGACCAGAAAGGCCCCCACCTCCATGACCCCCACCACCATATCCACCCCCCCCACCCCCTCCAGCCCCGCCGCCCCCCCGTCCCACATCCCTCCTCGAGCGAAACGAGTGGTCCTGCGCCGCAACCTGCAGGAGCTGCGGGGGGACGGACTGTCCGACCTCGCCAAGACTTGCCGCGAGGATACCTGCGCCCCTTGAGTCGTTTTTTATCACAAGCGAATAAGCGACACCGTCGTCCCCTGGTCAATATCAAAATTTGACAACTGTCAGTGAAATGACCCATCCTTCCCGTCCTGCCAATTCTGTGAGTGTGCATGTTTTTGTCGCGCGCAACGTCGAAGCAAACAACTGTCCGAATCGTCCGAACGTCCAAGCCCCGCGCTAAAGAGATAAATGAAAGAAATGTGCGCAGCTGTTAACCTGCGACGTCTGTAGCAATGAGAATAGGGACCTCCCCGTTTTTGAATTTTTTGAAAATCGTGTCGCGGTCACGCTGATCTTTGTCCCCGTGGAGTGCCGCGACTTGAGAGGGGGATGAGGGACGACGGGGACTACAGACCGTTGAATTGTAGGCCCTTCAGGTTGTTCGACAGCTCCTCTGCCGCAACTCGGGTCGAGACAAAGACAAGCACGTTGCCCTGCGCTACAAAATGTGCGAGCCGCCCGCTCAGCCACTGCCACTTGGCGCCGCCGCTGTCGAGCACCTCCACAATCTGCTCCACGTTGCTGTTCGCCTGGCCGACACTGCCGACGACGATGCGGACCTTCAGAAGGTGAGAGCTTGAACCCAGCGTCCCACTGGGTCTTTGATGTGGTCCCGCGCCAGCTTCTCAACCCGCGGCTTGATCGTCGCCGAAAACATCGCGACTTGAGTGTCAGCACCGTCAGCCTTTGCAAAAAGAACTCTGGCGGTCCGGCCTGACTTGGCCCAAGATGGAGCGGACCTGCGGCTCTGGCGAGCATCAGGCGCAAGGGGGGGGAGGGTTGCAACCGAAGCCCATTTCGAACATGCGGTCGGCCTCGTCGAGGGTGACGTAGGTCACCCGCCGCCTGGGCGATCAGCAGCGAGCGTTCGCTTGGGACATGTTTGTTGCCTTGAGCTTGATGAAGTCCATGATGCGGCCCTGACGGGTCGGCAACAAATGCGACGCACCCCCACTGGCGTGCCAACGAGGACTTCGCAGCCCTTGAGCAACTCCAGCCTCTGCTCGTTGCGGGACAACCCGCCGTAGAGAGCGCACACCCTCCCGAAGGTAAGACCTAACGAGCATCCCCAAAGTCCAACCGCACGCCGTACGCGCGCGCAAATTTCTTCGCCTCGACGTGGATTTGTTGCGCCAACTCTCGCGTCGGCGCAATGACAATCCCGATCGGACCCTCGCCCTTGTCCAGCTCCCTCTGGTCCATCAAGTGCACCAACATCGGCAGCAAAAACGCAGCCGTCTTGCCGGACCCTAAGGGGGGGGTAAAAATGGATGAGGATGCTGCTGACCGGTTTTGGCGAGTCCAATAACGTTGCGTCCAGACAAGATGGTCGGCAGGGCCTGCGACTGGATTGCCGTCGGCTTGGAGTACCCCGCCTTCACGAGCTCCTTCCTGCGGCGTCAGCGGCGCTGAGGGGGGGGGGGACATGAGGGCATTGTCGAAACCGCATTGGGCGAATGATGTGATGGGTCGAGGGACATCAGCGCCGGCAACGGTCAGTTCTGAGGGCTCAGGGCCAAAACGAAGAGGCGGAAGGAGGGGGGGGGGGGTACCGAGGGAGGCCCTCAGCTCGATGACTTCGAGGTCGGACATTGCAAAAAGCTCAGGGTCCTCGTCGTAGAAATTCTTTTCAAACGGCTCGTACTGAACGGTCTTGTGGTCGAACATGGGGAGGGGCTCAATGACGCGCATTCGCTTCGCGACCGCCGCAATGCTCGACGTATCGCTTGGGAGTTAGTTCCGACTGCGAAATTGTTCAAGAACCCGTCTGCAGCAGCAGCGAAGAGTTGATCGTCCTTGTCATCGTCATCGTCATCGTCATCGTCTTTGGAAGCACTTGCAGCGCCTCCGGTAGGATCTGCTCTCCGACGAGCCTCTGCTTTTTGTTTCTTCAGAGCGTGGTAGTAACTTTCCTCAGGATCTGGCTCTTCGTACTCGGAAACTATGGCCTACATGATCAAAAAATCTCGCAATGGAAGCACTTTTGGGCCTCCTGATGAGGGTGCCGCCTTCATGTCTTGGTCAAGCTCTGCCATGAACGCATCCAAGGGGTCAACATCATCATCCTGTGCAGCAGCTTCTGGGATTTGCTTCACAGGATCAGCATCAGCGTCGATATCAACCCAGTTTGAAGAAGTACGCTTAGCAGGCAACGCGAAACTAAGACCTCGGCCAGCCATACTTATTGCGTACAAGAGACTCGATATTTATTTCTATGCAGGCCTTGGTCGAGGAAGGAAACGCCTTGTTTGTCTCTGACAACATCCCGGGGGCGCTGGCAAAGTTTGAAGAAGCGTTGAAAGTTGATGAGAGGAACGTCGATGCCAGGCTTGCTAAGGCTAATTGCCTCATTAAGCTTGGCAAGTTCGATCAAGCAGTTGACGACACCTCCTTTGTGTTGGAGGTTGATCCCTCTAACGTCAAGGCTCTATTTCGCAAAGGGTTTGTATCACTCTCTTTAGATGACTGTCCAGCTCTGCTTTGTTTTCATTGAACAAGGCGGAAGAGGCGAAGCAATGCTTTCGACGAGCCTCTGAGCAAGATCCTTCCAACGCGTCGTATCAGACTTGGATGAAAAAGTCGTATCGACAGCTTGTGCATTCACAACTCAGATGCGACGCGAAAATATCCGCCCAGCCACAACCTCGTCCGCAACAGCCGCAGCCGCAGGCGTCTGGCTTCACTTGCACAAATTTCGGCTGCGGCCGCAAAATCGACTCGTCCACCGCCTCGACGCCATGCGTCCACCACCCTAACGTAACGCCATCCCAAATGGTTCTGATGCGAGCAGCCTGTTCACTTCCTCTGTTGTTCTTTCACTGACAATACAGCCCGTACGAAAAATCAACCAACACTGCCGACATGGCTTTCATGACGACTCCAAAGTGCGCCGGCATTGATCCTCTAGGTCTTTCACGACGCATCTCGCAAATGGCCATGTTGCGGCCGCACCGGCTTTGATTTCGACGAGTTCCTGAAGATCCCTGGATGCACAAACGGGGCGCATAGCGCTGAGAAGAAAGCCGTTGCGTTCAACAGGAGCGAGAGGGTTGAGCGGCTTGCAGCTCTGAACGAGCGGGCAGCACCGCCACCCATTCCTGTGCCAGTTCCTGTGCAGCAAGCTGCTCCGACAGTGTCAGCAGAGGACTGCCCAAGGTGCAAACAAGGTGAGGGAAGTCAAGCTCATGCGTCATTTGGACAGGGTTCATTTGCCAAGACCACGGCAGGACGGTGAGCACATATAAGGGCGCAGCACCAAAGAAGGACGACAAACCGCATGATCCGACAGTTGTCCATTGAAACCGCATCGCTAACAAACAAAAGGTGCCGCGAAAGTGCAAAAACAATGGATGCAACGCCACGTTCCGAGAGGTCGACAATCGAGAAGACGCCTGCTTGCATCACAGCGGGGCCGCAGTGTTCCACGACGCGATGAAAAAGGTGTCACCGCGTTGGTTGCTCCCCCCCCTGACGCCAAAGTGGAGCTGCTGCGGAAAGAAATCTCACGACTTCGATGAGTTCCTCGCGTTTCCAGGATGCACAGCCGGCAGACACAAGTAAACGGTCTAGTTTGAACCCTTTGGGGCAATCAAACGCTCATCGATGTCATCGGCTGTGCGCTTCAAAATGAGGAGCACGATGATCGAGGGGAGCGTCTCAACGAAGAAGTCGAGGACGACGGTGACCACCATAACATCGAATTCCGTGAGGTTTGGAAGGAAGAATATGGCAATTACGAAGCTAACGACGCGGAGAGCAAATGACAACATGAAAACCCACGAGGAAATGGAGATTCGGCGAGCTGCTCTCGTGAAGTCGGGTGAAACTCGGATCGTGCGAGAGAGTCTGAATCCGAAGACGAAAAAGAGGACAGCGGCGACGAAGGAGAAGGAGATGACGTAGGCGTCGAGGAAGAGCATGGCGGACTTTGTGGACTCGAAGTCGAAGTCGTAGTCCAGAACAAACACTGCCGAGACAATTACGGCGGAGACGTTGAGCAGAGCCCAATAGAAGAAGAAAGAGGTGCGAAGCCTGACGTAGCTCGATCGAGTGTTTGATGCGTCTGGGGACATCTCAAGTGAGCATAGAGCTCGGCACCACCCGTACACTATGAGGGTCTTTCCCGTAGTCAATACGCTAAAGCCAAGCGTAAACAAAACAGCAAATAATGATACTGTCATCCTGGGGGTGGGAGGACCAAAGCGTGCTAAGAAAATGTACTCTGCGCAGCGAAAGAGACCTGCCAGAGCAACCAACAAGAAGAACCCGTTCTCAATGCCACTTGTCTGTGCAAGGATGCTTGACGACCTGCGAAATCGAATGAGAAGGTAAATTGCTAGAGAGGAGAGAAGAATGAACCCAGCCCCGAACACAAGAACGACGACGTTGATAGCAGCCAACATCGAATTTAAAGACTAAAAACCTTGGATTTTGGACACATATGTGCCGCATGAATGGAACCAACGGAAGCAGGGAAATCGCTGAAAAAAGAATCTGAGAGAGCTCCATTGAAAGAAAAGACCATGACAACATTGCAATAGCTTAGGATGCGATGGGCATCTCGATGTCCGTTATGGTTCCCTTGAGGATGGAGAGAACAACAGCGGTGGGCAGAGTCTCAGTGAAGAAATCCGCAAGCACGTTTCCAATCTTGAATAGAGTCAAGTTGAGTTGAGGACTGTTTTCCAATAGGATGAAGGTTACAACAAATAAAACTCGGAGCCAGAAGGATGCGGTGTAAATAAGAGATGCCCTCGTGATTCTTATCACAGCACGGCCAAGACTGCTCTGAGATGCTAGCTGCTTCGAGAGAGAGCATCCCACAAGGAGAAACAGAAACCCAGCTAGAAAAGAGAAGGAGATGAGATACGCTTCAATGCTGATGGCGCCGATCAAACCTGAGATACGGCTATTCGCGGTCAATGCGAAAATAGAGAGAATCAGAGCCATTCCGTTGAGGAAAACCCAATAAGTTATGAAGGACAACCGAACCAGCCGTGCTTGTCGCGATGATGCATTTGAGTCGCTCCCAAGTCGAACCTGGATGACGACACTAGCCCAGCTGTAGACAATGATTGTCTTGCTTGTTGTGAAAATCCCGAATCCGATCGCATAGAGGACATAGAAAACAAGTAGAAGGGGACTCAAACTGTCACCAGAAACTTCAAAAGCTGCCAAGATAAAGTACTCTATGAACCGGATCAAACAAACGACAAGAATGAGAGCAAAAAACCACTTCTCGACACCAAGCTCACGGCCGGACGACCTCGCAGATCGCTTGAAAAGAATGAAAACATGGCTCGTGTAGGCAGCAAGTGGTACATATAAAATAGCGAAGGCAATCAAAGTTGCTGCTCCTGCACCCATTAACAAAAGTGAACGCTGTCTGTTATTTAATTTTACATCCCAACGCCAGCACTCCGCATCCAAGAGGAGAAAACCTTGCCGGCTTGAACAACCTGGAGAGAATTGCAGATGGATTGGAACTCTTCAAAGTCGATGGATCCGCTGCCATCTTTGTCCGCGAACTGCATCATTTTCTTGACGTTCTGCTCCATCAAATCCATGTCGGACGGACTCATCTGAGGCGTAAGCTTGAAGCAACGGTTCACTACATCCTTCGTCGCAATGCTCTGATTGTATGCCGCCAGCAGCTCCCCGAGATCGATTCGACCATTCCCATCTGCGTCAATCTTTTCAAACAACGCGGACAGCTCCGCAAGACGGTACACTTTCTTCATTTCGGATAGGAAAGACCGGAACTCCTCCAGGTCGATCTGGCCATCCCCGTTCTTATCGAGCATCGTAACAATCTTTTGAGCTTCCTCTTCCATGCTTCTCTCGTAGGAGTCCTCAGACAGCACGTCATGGCTCGCAAGTCGCGGGTGACTCTGTCGAACAATGCTCATGATCTCCTTCCTGTCAATAAGCCCGCTGTGATCCAAGTCAAATTTCGCGAACAGAGCCTGGGCTTCCAACAGCTCATCTCTGCGATTGATGTAGGCCTCGTCTGCGCGATGGAGCTGCTCCAGAAACACAAACGTGAGAACAAAGTGGGGCCCAAGCCGAAGAAACGATGGGACGAACCCTTTGTATAGCGCCAGCAGCCCCTCTCCCTTGACCGTCTTCTTCAGGACGTCAACGCCGCTTGAGTAATGCACGCCCTGGCCGTTCTTGTCGAAGGGCTGGTTGTAGAGGCGCGTGCGGAGAACTTCAATCGGGTTGATCGCCGCTGCTGTGAGCAATGCGGACGTAAACCCGCAAGAAATGTCAGCGATGACACCATCTGGGATCAATCCTGACTTGACAAATCGCTCTTTAAGCAGAGTGTAAGTTGTCAAGTTGACAGCAGTGGCGGAAGTGCTGCGAAGCATGCTGATCGCGCTGCCCTTGTACAGCACCCTGAAGCCCTCGTTTTTGACGATGCTCCCAAACGCGTTGCCGATGCCCGTGTAGCCGTGCTGATGGCCTAGCGCAAGGGACTTTGCTGCAGAGCTCTGCATCCTGGTTTTGACGATTTCAAGGGGATTGCACGCAAGGGCGCCAAGGGCGCCCGATAGTCCGCCAGCAACCATTCTCTTCCATATTGGCGCGGATCCCGTTGAGGGGTCGTGGATTATCTTGGGCGTCAGATGGCTCAGGTTGGGCAAGCCTTGATGATCGGGTCATAGCATCCAAGACGGAAGAAATTCTTTGATCCCTCTCTCAATATGGCAGCAGAAAGGCCTTTTTGAGTTCCTCCGAGTCCCTCAGCAGCGAATGTTTTTTTGAGGCAGTCGAAGCTGGAGGAGTATATTTTGGCCACGTTGGCCCTTGACGCGAGCTCGCCTTGCAACTGCACGCGCACTTTGGCCACGTCAAATGGGTTTGTGAAGACCACGGCCATCATCGGTGCCATCGATGAGAACGCAAATCCGTGCCACGCTGGCGCTTTACTGTCAGCGTGCATGAGAAAACCAATATGACAACCGTTAAAAAATGTGGATTTCCGCTGTTTGCTGTCAGTGGGGGCCCAGCGTTTTGAAGCGCTTATGATCCTCAACGATCTTTCGGATTTCTTTCAAGTCGCTCTCAGGTGCTGTTGCGATGGAGAGGTACGTTGTGAAGGCGTCAATCATCTTTTCCTGTTTAGCAAGACGGCCGTAGACGATCCCAAGGTTCCTGAAGATGTGCTCAGGAGGGGGATCATAAAGATGAAGAATGTTCTCCAAGCCATCCGCAACAAGCTGAAGGGTCTTTAGCTGATTGTCGTGCGCAATTGCGAAGTTGAGCATATGGATCAGCCGTTTGTGCATGGCGTTCAAGGCATCAGAATGCACCACGTTCTCCCACGTCTCCTCGTCGTACTTTTTCAGATCAGGGAGCGAAAACGTCGGCAACATCTTCTCGCTCTCCACGACCCATTCGTCAAAAAGCGAGTCATCCTCCGCGTAGCGAATGTGCTCGCACATCCCCATCGGCCAGATGGTGTAACCGGGAATACCCCCCTGCTGCTGCTCGTCATGATACCACCCGCCGCAGAGAAAGAATAGGCCCCTCGCATCCTCAAGGTTGACGTTGAGGAACGTCTGCATCGAGTACCCGTTGCTTTTGTACGGGTGGTAAACCTCCCCGGGGAACGTGATCTCGGGGAAGTTCCCCCTCTGGCGCTTGACGAACCACTCGTACGTCATCATCGACTGGTCCAGATGGTATACGTCGGGACGGACGTTCTCGCAAACTTGCAGGTACCGGATGGAGTTGGTTATGAGGTCCCCTTTGACGATGAGGGTGCTTTTGGGTGGAAGGGCCTCCAAATGGGCACGGCCGTAGAGCTCGACGAAGCGATTTTGCGACTGGTCCTGCACGGCGAAGTTGGACGTGAGCTGCGCGGCGACGATAGCGAGGAGAACAACATAGACGAGGGTGCGGTCGAGGGAGAACTTGTTGTGGACGAAGTTGAGGAGAGCGTGAAGACCGATGGCTATCCAAAAGAAGGCGATGATGTGAGGCTGCATCCAAAACCTAATTTGGACGCCAAAAAAGAGCGGCTTGTCGACGGGCAGATTGGCGAGGAGGTGGAACACGATAATGTAAAAGAAGTAGGCGAATGCGATGACGCCTCCAGCGGGTGAGAACTTGCCTCGTTGGCGGAGGGACGCCAGTAGCCCCACGGGGGCTGCGACGTAGAGGGCTTGCATCGTCTGCTGGCGGAGATTTTTGAAATAGAGCCGCAGGAGAATGGGAAGCATGTCCCCTTGCTTCTCGTTGCCCGAGTAGAGTCGGAACGTTCCGTACTCCTTGCGGAAAAAATGCGTGAGGAAGCCGTCCAACGTTGTGATGTCACCCCAAGCGCCGAGGGTGTTGCGCGACGACGCCCATATGAGGTACAGATAGGGCAGGAGGCCACAGAGCCCGCACGCGCCAACGAGGATTAGAATCTTTGGCTTCCACAAGAGATTCCTGGCGTAAAAAAAGACAAACACTGTGACTGGAACGGCAATGAAGACGATTGTGTGTTGGTTGGCGAAGGAGAGGCCGACTGAGAGGGCGGAGAGACAGGCGACTTTAACTGAGGGCTTTGTGAGGAAAGCGACGGTGTGGAGGAGGATGAGAGAGACGAAGAAGTTGTTGAGGGCGAAAACTTCTGCCTGAATGTGGTACATCCAAAACAGCGGGGCGAAGGCCATGACGCCAGCGGAAGCAAAAGAAGTGATCGCCGCGAAGCGTGCTGACTCAGGAAACGAGAAAATGATGAACGCACGCGCTGCTCTGCTCATGAGCACGGCGGAGAGGGCCCCACAGAGGGACGAAAAAAGGTTCACACGGAAGGCCATGGAACCCCAAGGGATCCAGGTGAACAGGTAGCCCATCATGGCGAAAATTGGATACCCTGGAGGATGAGGTACTCCCAGAGAACATGAAGCAACAATGAGCTCCCCGCTGTCGCCCCCTGGGACTGATGCGTACACTGTTCGAGCGTACACGGCAAAAATCGTGCAAAATAAGACGACGTCCAGGTAGAAGCCTTGCTTCGATTCAATGATTGGTGTTTCATCAACTGGCTCGATTCGTTCTATGGGCGCTGGTGTCGGATCCTTCTTTGAAATTGTGGGGGCACTCTGCAGTCCTCTCGACGATTTTCCCATGCGCTAAACAATAATATTTTAACTATTTTGAGTCGATAAAAAAAAATTGAGGAGACTCCAGAATCATCTTTTCTCTTTCGCATGGTCAGATAAAGCTTGAAAATAGCGTAAAATCTCAACACCGATCGAAAAGAAAATTCCACGACCAGGAAATCCGCTGGATCTCCGCAGATGACCAATCCCGTGAGGAAGTCCACGCAATTAACTTACAAATACTCAGCAAGTGTTCTTCGATATTGCTATCGGTGGCAAGCCCGCTGGCCGTATCGTCTTCGAGCTCTTCAACGACGTTGTGCCGAAGACTGCGGAGAACTTCCGCGCTCTTTGCACTGGTGCGTTGTCTAACCTTTTCGTCTCATCTTTCAATGTCTTTTTCTGACATTATTTAATCTCTAGAGTTTGTTTTCAATGTTTTACGTGTGGGTCTTTGAGAGTCTGAGAAGTTAGGCGAGAAAGGTTTCGGATATGCCAACAGCTCCTTCCATCGCATTATTCCCCAGTTCATGTGCCAAGGTGGTGACTTCACCAATCACAATGGCACTGGTGGCAAGTCTATCTATGGCGCTAAGTTCAATGATGAGAACTTCAAGCTGAAGCACACCACTGGAGGCCTCCTCTCCATGGCGAACGCTGGCCCCAACACCAATGGGTCTCAGTTCTTCATCACTACCGTTAAGACTGAGTGGCTTGACAACAAGCACGTCGTCTTCGGTAAGGTGATCAGCGGCCTGGATGTGGTCGCCGAGATGGAGCGACAGGGCACCCAGAGCGGCAAGCCCAAGTCTTCGATCATGATTAGCGCCTGTGGCCAGTTGTAAGGCGGTTCATCAGAGTAAATCAGTGTACCGCCAGTTTCCGTCGGGACCTTGTGGATGTTCGCTTTTAATGTTGGTCCCTGTCTCTGAAAGAGTCCTGCAGCGTTACAGGCGCGGTGTTGATGCTGTTGAGATATTCGACATATCGCCGTCCTCTTGTAGATTCATCGCTTCGATATTAAGAGGGTGGGCAACCGATGTCGCTGCTTCCGTTCATGACGACACTGGACTTGTCAGCGTTCATTTCTTACAAGCGGATGGGCTTGTGGCGACGTACTCAGTGGACGAACTCCGCTCCACATCCAGTTCTGTCTGGGACTCTTCGGACCGGTCGCACCTCTCTTCTCCTATTGTAGAAGAATTTCAAACATTTTCTGACTCTCCTGGCCATGATCTGCTCATCGTTCCTCCGATCTCGCTCTGAGATTTTTGTCGTCGGACTTCTCGCTGAACAGTCCTCTGCTACTTGGCATGCAATGGACCTGCGTACAAAGGTTCTGTGCGCAGTGCCGTTGCGTCCACCAAGTTGTGAAATTGCCAAAGAGCTATGTTCGCCCCTATTCATCCATTGCTGACGTGGCTGCTAGTACTCTGCCAGAGCGATGACCACCCTCGTGTCCTTCTCCGCTCACGAATATCTTCTTCAAACGCCCCTCTGCTCGTGACCATGACGAATGATGGCGCTTTTATCGCCTCGGCTCTCATTCCCCCCATTGCCAGCAGCCAAGTCATCTTCTCCTCTGACGTGCCCTCGACTTGCGTTACATCTCACCCACAAGATTCCTCTACGCGACCTCACGCCAACCTCGTTCGGATTCGTTGCCGTCTCGTCCCAAGACCCCCCCCCCCCTCACTGCGCAGTTGGACACAGCTTCTTGTTGTCTCCTTGATAGGGCACCCAGCAATCACCCACCGCGTCGCCCTGCTGCACCCACTGGCGTCAATCGCTTCAAACGAGGTTTGCTGTCTTTTCAGAACCCTGACGAGGTTTGAGGCGGCTGCCCTCGGAGCTGGTGGCGGCTGCCTTTGGGAATTTGATTTCGAGGCGTGTGCGTTGCGTCCGTTGGTATGCGACGGAGTCTCGTCAGTGTGCACCGTGAACGGCGGCGGGTTCGTCGTCGAATCAGATCGGGGGGTGCATTTCCTTGACCCCAAGGGCTGTGCAGAAGCTTCTTTCGTGCCCTGCGGCGAGGGCCATGCGCTTCTGTTGGCTGACGAAGCGGTGCTGTTGGCAGAAAGCCTCGAACATGAATTGGACGTATGTTCTGACCGACCACTTCTCTCTTATCGTGAAGAAACTCAATCAAGCCTTCGACACGCGCAATCTCTCCGCAGCTGCCCTCTCTCCGGCAGTCGACGCGAGTTGGCTCCGCCTTCAAAACCCGCCTGTCATCGTCCTTCGGTTTAGAGCGCGTTACTCACGCATTGCAGTATCTCATATTCGCCAGCATTTGTTGCGATGTGGACGATTGGGGAAGTTTGCCACTCTTCGTCGAGTTCGCAATGTCTTCTGTGAAAGAGTCGCTGATTTCGACTAACCTTTCAGACTGGAGGTGCCTGTTGACGCACTTACGTCGCTCTGCATCGCCAACGTTGACATCGACGGTCAAGGGTTCGTGTCCCCATCCCCGTGGCAAAGGTGCGACGCCAAGTCCATCACCCTGTCTGCGCTACATAACATACGAGCATCAAAGAGGCCATCAAGCTATGAAACGACCTCGAACTCTGTCAAACTGAACGTTGCATCTTCAAGCGTTGAAGACTTGGTTCAACTGTCGAAGCTACCGTTCCAATTCCAAATCCCTTGCTGACTTCATCCAGGAACGTCACAATCGCCAGGTCCTTGCCCCAACATGGGGCAGTCGACTTAATGATTAGAATTTCTGGTTCAGCAAGCATGGTGACGTCAATCAAGGACGTCATCATCGTCGTCGCAAATATCATTGGAGCGACAGTGCTTGACTCAAATTGACGAACTAAATAACCTGTTAACGTTTGTGGTTATCCTGATAGCTCGGTGTCCCCCTCTGCGAGAGGTGAGGTAAGCAGTTCTTTCCTTGTGCCTTGATGATCTCCTTGTAGTCCTTTATTCATTC
Source organism: Verrucomicrobiaceae bacterium (assembly GCA_027487435.1). GTDB lineage: Bacteria > Verrucomicrobiota > Verrucomicrobiia > Verrucomicrobiales > Akkermansiaceae > UBA956. The sequence continues at coordinate 36,159 of JAIYDP010000441.1, forward strand.
TTTACTGAACTCCGGTAATAAGACTCTTGAAGCTGGACAGTGCTTCAAGAGGAAATGCCCCGGAGAACATAGCAAGCACATCTTTTCTCAAGCGTGAGTCACGTGCATGCATTGAGTGTTCAACGTGCTGAAACTTCTTCAACCCCTTGCCTCTAATTTGGAGGTTCCTCTCATCAATGCAGTGCCAATGGTCTCAGCAATCAAAAAAAAAAAAAAAAAAAAAAAAGTGGGGGGGGGCAATTCCACAGAAAATGATAAAACCACTTTAATTATTAAAAT
>JAIYDP010000227.1 GCA_027487435.1 Verrucomicrobiaceae bacterium
CAACTGGTATTCGCCCCTACCCAATAACTACAGTTCGTGGATCGGTGATCCTGCGTTTGGCATCGCCATAGCGAACCGCGGCTTTGATCTGGATATTGACGGCGATGGATTGTCCAATGGCGTCGAAGCTTGGTTCGGCACTGACCCGCGAAACTTCAATGCGGGCATCACCGAACTCGCCACCAATGGTGTCACAACTACCTTCCGCCATCCACGCAATTCCCAAGCACCAATCGATCTGACCGGAAGCTACGAATGGTCGTCCAACATGGTGGATTGGTATGCTGGCAATGGCATTTCGGGTCCTCCCGGCGGTGCTACTGTAAACATCGTCGCCAGTCCCTCCCTGTCAACCACCACGGTCACTGCCACCGCAAGTGGAAGTTTGCCTCGGCTCTTCCTCCGCGCAAAATTGACGCAAAATTGATTTTCTAACGGAAACTCATACGCAATACTGCCAGCCTGAAGTATCCGCTACGCCTTAAGCCCGAGATCCGAAAAAAGATCGCCAGAAAGTCGTTGCTAGGCAAGTGATGGCATCGTTCTACTTAGAATCTCGGGTGATAAAGGAAGAAGGGGAATCCTCGCGGAGTTCGATTACAGAACACCGGCATAGAATTTTTTGCGATTGCAAGCTGATCTAATTTTCATCAAGAATTTGCTCATGAGAAATTTGCGGTTCCGTTCCACATCCGAGCAGCTTGCGGATTATCTGAAAGAGGAGATCCTGCGGCGTACCTGGGGCGGCCTCATGCCGGGCGAGAGCTGGTTAGTTTCCTATTTTCAATTGGGTCGTGATACGGTGCGAGCAGCGATGGCGCATCTGGAGGAAGAAGGTTTATTAGTGCCTCAAGGCCATGGCCGCCGTCGAAAAATTGTCTTACCATCAAATGATAGTGCGGCTTCTGGTTTTCGAGTCAGGATCATGCTGTATGAAAAAAATGACCGTGGAGATGTCGACATTGCCGCACTTCTATCCTTGTTACATGATGCGGGATTTGTTGCTGATTTCGCGAAGAAATCGCTGCGGGATCTTGATATGCAGGTTGATAAGGTGGCACGCTATGTGGAGAATCATCCTGCCGATGCGTGGATTACCTGTTCCTCTTCGCGTGACATCAATGAATGGTTTTCTGTTCAAGCGTTTCCTTCTATCGCGATGTATGGAAATTTCATTGGCTTACAGATGGCATCGGCATATCCCGTCATGATTCCTAGCCTCATTGCCGGAGTAAGGCGTTTGATTGAACTCGGGCACAAAAGGATCGTGATGCTGGCTCGCGAGGAACGTCGCAAGCCGAGTTTGTCACATCCGGAGCAGGCGTTCATTGATGAACTTCGAGCGGCAGGAATAACCACCGGCGATTACAATCTCCCCGACTGGGAAGAGAGCCGAGATGGGCTTAGCCGTGCGCTAGATAAGCTCTTTCGCCACAGTCCGCCGACGGCAATGATCTTTCAAGAGACACCGCTATTTATCGCTGCACGTTCGCAACTAGCCGATAGCGGCATCGTTGCCCCCCGCGACGTTTCGCTTTTTGCCGGCAATCCGGATCCCAGCTTTGCTTGGTGCAAACCCGTTGTTTCTCACATACGTTGGGATTATCAAAAGGTTGTGCGCCGCGTGGTGAACTGGGCCGAGAATGTGGCTCGCGGAAAAAATGACCGTCGCCAAACGGGTGAGAAGTCAGAATTCATCGAAGGCGGAACCATCGGTTCCGTTCCGAGGGATCGGAAATAGCTCTCTCGATCGTCGCCTTCGCAGATATTCATTGCCATGTGCGCATGGTTTTTCGACTCGCAGTTTACCGGAAAGCAGCCGATCGAGCGAACGATACTGGATGGCCTCTAGGACGTGCTGGCTCTGGATGTGATCGTGGGCGCGGGCGGAGAAGTTTAATTGCTCCATGGCGTGCTCCAAGTAGCCCGTGCCAGTGCTATCGAGGGCGAAGTGTTCGCGCACCCGTTTCGCGAACATCGCCGAGTTGGTGGAGATGCGTTTGTTTTTTCAAAGCGTTGCGTTTGAATGGCTCGGGCGGCTGAGACCCGCGAACTGATTTCTTCGGACTTCTCGCCTAGAGCATCTTTCGAGAGTTCGCGGAAATCCAGCAACGGCACTTCCACATGGATATCGATGCGATCCAGCAAGGGACCAGAAATTTTTCTGCGATTGCGCTCAATGATCGTGCTGCTACAGCAGCATTGGCGTTTCGGGTCGCCATAATAACCGCAAGGACACGGATACCATTTTCGGTGACAATTACATGAAGCTAGAAAAGCCATATTTCCCAAGGGATTTAGCGACTATCGACCGCGTGCCAGAAGGTAACAAACGCTGCCGAATTTGCAAAAAAGTCAAAAACCTCGCTGAATTGCCGGTCAGCGGAAATTTCGATGTAACACTATGCCTAAAAAGTAGTAGAGAAGTGCGTATGCCAGTGAAAAAACCAACTCTGTTCCTGACGACCCGCTGGACGCTGGTTGGCAAGGCTATCGGTGATGGTGACACCGAGGCGCGTAAGGCGTTGGACGATCTTTTCCGCATCTATTGGAAGCCGCTTTACCGCTACGTCCGGCGCACTGGGAAAAATCCGGAAGATGCCGAGGATCTGGTGCA
>JAIYDP010000355.1 GCA_027487435.1 Verrucomicrobiaceae bacterium
GCGCAAGGAAGGCCTGACGACTGTCTGTTTCATCGCGGATCCCGTCGTCGCGGATCTTTGTAACATGATGTGCTCGCGGCTGCGGGAGGAGATGGAGATCAAGGCTGCTGCGATGGCGTTCGATCCCAAAATCTAAGCGTTGGTTCTCTCGAAATTTCATTGAAATGATTCATTACCTCCAAGCGCGGTATGAATTGTTACGAAACAATTCCTGTCGGCTTGGGTGGCCAGTGGTATTTTCCACCGACATGAATGAATTGGTATGGGTTGTTTCCCCACCTTGGGGTGAAGACCCACTGGAGGATGATGGTTTGCTGCGGCAAGATGGTCGGCAACTCCAATGAAAAGCAACACACTCACACCCGATTCACTTCACAAGATAGACGCCTATTGGCGTGCCGCTAACTATCTGTCTGTGGGTCAGATTTATCTCTACGATAATCCATTGCTGAAGCGACCGCTTAGTCTGGAAGACGTGAAGCACATGCTGCTGGGCCACTGGGGGACGACACCGGGACAGAACTTCATCTACGCGCACCTCAACCGAGTCATCAAAAAATACGACCTCAACATGATCTATGTTTCCGGCCCCGGCCATGGTGGTCCCGCCGTGGTGGCAAACACGTACCTCGAAGGAACCTACAGCGAGATTTATCCAAATATCAGCAGGGATGAGGACGGGCTGCGGAAACTCTTCCGGCAGTTCTCCTTTCCCGGTGGCATCCCCAGTCATGCTTCCCCGGAGTGTCCCGGCTCGATCCACGAGGGCGGCGAGCTAGGCTATTCGCTCAGTCATTCGTTCGGCGCGGTATTCGATAATCCCGATCTGCTCGTCGCCTGTGTCATTGGCGACGGCGAGGCGGAGACAGGCCCCTTAGCCACCGCTTGGCATTCCAATAAGTTCCTCAATCCTGTGTCCGACGGCGCGGTTCTGCCGATCCTCCATCTCAACGGCTACAAGATTGCCAACCCTTCCGTTCTCGCTCGCATCACGCGTGAGGAGTTGGATCAATTGTTCCGCGGATACGGATGGAAGCCCTATTTCGTCGAGGAGGAACCCACTGACCTCATGCATGAAGCGATGGCTACAACGCTCGATCAAGCGGTGGAAGAAATCAAACGTATCCAACACGAAGCGCGCATCTCAGGTAGCCTGCTCCGTCCTCGCTGGCCGATGATCGTGCTGAATTCCCTAAAGGGATGGACGGGGCCGAAATGGGTCGATGGCGCGCAAAATGAGGGCACCTTCCATGCGCACCAGGTGCCGATCTCAGATCCATCCAGCCACCCAGGGCATCTGCGTTTGTTGGAATACTGGTTGAAGAGTTATTGTCCGAACGATCTCTTCGATGAGGAGGGGAAATTGAAGCCCGAGTTGGCAGAACTCGCTCCTGTAGGCGAACGGCGGATGGGAGCGAATTCACATGCCAATGGTGGATTGCTGCTTCGTGATTTGCGAATGCCGGATTTCCGCGACTACGCGGCGGATGTGCCAGAGCCAGGTTCACACGGCGGCGGCGATACCCGAGTGCTCGGGCCGTTTCTGCGTGACATCGCAAAGCTCAACAGCCAGCAGCGGAACTTCCGTGTTTTCAGCCCCGATGAGACGATTTCCAACGGCTTGGGTGCGCTCTTCGAGGTCACAAATCGGCAATGGACGGCCGCGACGGTAGCAAACGACGAATTTTTATCGCCCTCTGGACGAGTCCTAGAAATGCTCAGCGAACATCAATGCGAGGGCTGGCTAGAGGGCTACCTGCTCACCGGAAGGCATGGAATTTACAATTGCTACGAGGCATTCATTCACATCGTTGATTCGATGTTTAACCAGCACGCGAAATGGTTGAAGGTGACCTCTCATCTGGCATGGCGACCAAAAATCGCATCCCTGAACTATCTCCTGACATCGCATGTCTGGCGGCAGGATCACAATGGTTTCACGCATCAAGACCCCGGTTTCATCGACCACGTCATGAATAAAAAAGCCGAGATCGTGCGTGTCTATCTCCCGCCAGATGCGAACTGCCTGCTCTCCGTCATGGATCATTGCCTGCGTAGCCGCCACTACGTGAACGTGGTGATCGCCGGGAAGCACCCAGCTCCCCAGTGGCTGACCATGGACGCGGCGGTGAAGCACTGCATCAAGGGCATCGGCATCTGGGAATGGGCTAGCAATGATGGCGATGGCTCACCGGATGTGGTCATGGCCTGCTGTGGTGATGTGCCGACCTTGGAGACACTCGCCGCCGTTTCCCTTTTACGCCAGCATTTGCCCGACCTGAAAATCCGCGTGATCAACGTGGTCGATCTCATGAAACTACAACCCCAGCTCGAACATCCGCACGGTTTGAGCGACGTTGATTTCGATGAGCTCTTCACCAACGACAAACCGGTCATCTTCGCCTTTCACGCCTACCCATGGCAGATACATAAGTTGACGTATCGGCGCACCAATCACGACAACTTCCACGTCCGCGGCTACAAGGAGGAGGGGACGATTACCACGCCATTCGACATGACGGTGCTCAACGAAATCGACCGCTATCATCTGGTGATGGATACCATCGACCGTCTGCCGCAAACCGCTGACAAGGGCATCTATCTGAAGCAGCAACTTAAGGAGAAGCTGATCGAGCACAAGCAATACATCGACAAGCACGGCCAAGACATGCCTGAGATCCGCAACTGGAAATGGGGCGCTTCACCCCCGCAGTAACCCGAACGACAATCCCCCCATCGCAGAGCATCACACGCTCCCACGCTCACAGGAGACTGGAAACATCCGATCAACCAGCGCTGCACCCACATTTTCCGCAAAACATGTTTCCCCGCCCCTCGTATGAGAATTCACAGAGCTTCATAGCCGGTAAGATCGCACCATCGGCCCCCATGATGTGTGATTGAATTCCTCTTCTGCAGCCCGCAGCCACAGAACTGTTCCTAGTAGCCACATAACTGTTCTTAGCAGCAACATAACTGTTCTTAGCAGCCAGAGAACTGTTCTTAGCAGCCAGAGAACTGTTCTTAGCAGCCACAGAACTGTTCTTAGCAGCCGCAGAACTGTTCTTAGCAGCCGCAGAACTGTTCCTAGCAGCCATAGAACTGTTCCTAGCAGTCAAAGAACTGTTCCTAGCAGCCAGAGAACTGTTCCTAGCAGTCAAAGAACTATTCCTAGCAGTCACAGAACTGTTCCTAGCATCCACAAAACGATTCTTAGCAAAACCAAAAAACCTTTGATTTTTCAGTAAATCTCCCAAATCACCGAACAACTCAAAACATGATTCAAACAACTGCTTAAAAATCAAAAATCACAACCCAAGTCTTGCTCTTATCCGTGTCCATCCCTGTCCATCTGTGGTGAAAAACTCTTCCGTATATCCAGAGCCCAAGAATCGCCACCACAGATAAACGGTGATGAACACAGATCAAACAATCGCAGCAATAGTGGCGGCACTTGGAAAGTGCCGCCACCTACGTTGCGAGATTCCTTTCATTTCCCATCTGTCAAACAAGTTTCCTTCCCATCGGCCATCAGATCAATACCCGCGTCATCAAGCGCCCTTCAGCCGCAAACCTTCATTCAGGAAGAAAAATGCCAGCCGTCCCTTGAAAGCTTGCCAGCCTGCGCATGATCCGCTAGGAAGTCATCCGTAACCTGCAAACACCATGAGAGCCCCCAGATCTATCCACCGAAACGATCCCCCGCAGAAGCACCACTTTTCCCCGCGCTTGTGCTTACGACGTACATGGTCGGCGATGTGGGCAGTCGGAACAACCTTTCTCGTGTCCGCTCTGCACGCAGGAATCGGCGTGATGGACTGGGAAGGCGGCGCAAACTGCAGCTCCTCGTTTAGCGCATCTGGCTTGGTATTCACCAACGCTCGGGGCACCATTTGCTCCACCAGCAACCCCGGCAGCAATTCCGTCTCAAACGGATCGACTCACACCAACGATGTCACAGGCCTGCGGGTGGTTCATCAATACGGACTCACCTTTACTCCCGTCCAAATGGACGTGGGGGAATATTCTCGAACAGTGAAAACCGCAGACCTTGGGTTTATCGGTCACAAGGCGGACGGCTCGGTCGTGACCGTTCGGGCTCCACTCGACGGGATCGCTGACGGGCCCGGCGGAGTGCCAGACTTCCAGACTTTCGTATTCCCCGCGTCCTTCGAAAACATTGTCCGCCTCGAGGTGCCCTCCGTTTCGTGGAGCTTCGACAATTTTTTCTTCTCAACTGTCATTCCTCCTCCTCTACCTGTGGAGCAGGGTCTCGGGGCAAGTTATCGTTCGATTCAATCCGTTTACTCAAAAACGGTTCTTTCGAACGAAATGATTGTGGGGCCGGACTACGTGGTGAACTCCGGCTTCTATTCGCCCGAAAGCACAAAGTTCCTCCTGCCAGAGAACCGGCTTTGGTTGACGGATACCCGCACGCCGTACTACTCGCGCGAGACATCCACGCTCTACTATGCCGACTTCACACGCAACGCGCTCTTCAGTTACAGCAACGGCGTGATGAGCACCGTAGCCACCACAGCCGATACCTTGGCCGCCGGCTTGCAGATGCAGACACTGGTCTTTCCCCGACCGATCGGCAACACGCTGGTGTTCATGGGTTATCGTACGCGAGACAATGACCAGTATGCGCTGTTTGCTAAGACCTCTGGCGTGACCCGCACCCTGATTACGCCGCAAACAGTATTGCCCGGACCGCCTGGCACGCCGCCTTCGACTCCCGCCTGGTTTCCAGACGACATCGCAGTCCATGCCACGGGTTTCGCGTTCGATACCTCGCTAGCCAGAGAGAGTCGCATTCATCGGCTCTATCGCGCTACATTAAGCGGTGAAATCCGCTACGTCGTGGGGGAAAACGACGTGATCCCGATCGCAGGTGGAAGCGCTACTGTGACCGACCTCCAAACCTATGCATTCAACGCGGCTGGCGAACTCGAGGTGAATGTCACGCTACATACCGGTGCAGCCCTGCTCGTTTACGATTCGGCTGGTATTCGCCAGGTCATCCAAACAGCGGGGCGCACCGTGGCTCCGGTCAACGCTGGGAAAACGGTCTCCGTCAAGCCTTTTCCCAGTAGTCCGGCTCTGCTCACCGCTGCGTCCACGGGCGAACTCTTCCGCGAGAGTGACGGACGTTTTTTCCACGTGCTCGGCGTCGGCGACAAGATCGAGGACGAGACTATCGCGCACCTCGAGTTGAAGGCGGTGCCTTCATCACCTCCAGCTCGCGTGGTGGTCGAGGTGCGCTATGACTCCAGTCCGTCCATAGCTCACCTTCTGGAGGTCGAGTTAGCGACCCCCATCATCCACCCGCCCCGCTTGGGTGCGATCAAAGTGCATCCTGAATCAGGTGACTGGTTTGTGCCGCTCAGCCACACCACGGCGGGCAAAACCCAGTGGCTCTCCCGCTCCAACGATTTGAAAACATGGCAACGGCTTTGGACGGTGCCGTTGATCAGCCCACTACAGCACGTGATCATCCCGCGCAACCAGACACTAACACCCTCCGCGTTTTTCCGCATTGAGGAGGAGTAATCACCGATTGATGAAATCTCATGCGAGTCCCAAATAAAAGACATTTGCACCCCTAACCTTTCTCATAGCAGATCAATCCATCAGCTTCACCAACTCCGCGCTCCCGAGATGCAGATACGATTGCGACTGCTGGAAGCCGCCTTTTCTGCGGCGGGGGGGCATTGAGCGCAGTGGATGTGAATCCATTGCGGTAGCGCTGCAAAAAAACAAATCGCCGCTGGGCGCGAAGCTGGGAAGGACGTGAATGTTACGCCAGCGGATTTACCACCACCAAACCAAGCGGGCGGAGCAATTCAAAGTGTTTGGCATTGTCTGTCACCAGCGTATGCCCTTTGGCAAGACATTGCGCCGCAAGTAAGGTGTCTTCACAGGGCAAAGTCCGGCGGATGGATTTCAGGAACGAGAAAACCCGCTTCCACTCCAGCAGCCAATCGGTGTCCACTGGCTCGATCGCTTCGGCAAAATCCACTTCGGTTTGAGTGATGCGTTGCGTCAATAGCGGCTGGTGTGTGGCATCAGCCAGTTCCACGCCGTAGCGCATTTCCGCAATCGTCACTGAACTAATGAAGCTGTTCGCCTCGTTTTTCCGCAGCCACGCCTTGAATTTGGCGGGGAGGTGTTTCTTGTGGCACAGCGAAATCAGGTTGGTATCGATCAGGAAGCTCATTTGAACGGCATGGTGTGACGTTTCACCTTGGGAAATGCAACGGTCTGGCCTTCCAGATGCGCGAGCAAACCGACCGCGCCCCGCCGTTTTTGTGGACGCGGGGTAATCAGCAGGCTTTGCCGCCCGTCATCCAATACGCGAACATCACAAGGCCCACCGTTGATCAATCCCGCCTGTTTGCGCCAACTGGCCGGGAATTGAGCCTGTCCTTTTTCGGTGATGGTCAAGGTTTTTAGTGTTTTCATGCGGCAATCGTTCATTACATCGTTCCGGAAGTCAAACGGTTTCATCAAATGCAATACACAAGACTTATCATCAGAAGCCAACTTGTGCGGCTTGAATGGGGTATTTCCGAATTCCCAACGCGTCGGCAAATACAGCCAAGACATGCCCGAGATCCGCAACGGGAAATGGCGCGCGAGGCGTCTTCAGTAGGGATACACCCCATAGCTTAGAACCTGTTGTAGGCATAGTTTCTATCGCAAGTCTGCAACCTCTGCATACCTAGCGATTTCTACATCTTACTTTGTATCGTAGAAAGAGAATCCCATTTTTACATGGAACCAATGGAAATGAATGCGAAACAACTCATGGAAACCGCTAGGGCGTTGATGGCCGATGGCAAGGGACTGCTGGCGATGGATGAAAGTGATCCCACCTGCAACAAGCGCTTTGAGAAGCTGGGAATTCCCCAAACGCTGGAGGCAAGGCGCGCCTATCGGGAACTGATCGTGACCACTCCGCGACTGGGCGAGTCGATCAGCGGGGCGATTCTCTACGATGCTACGATCCACCAGAAAACGAAGGACGGAGTTTCTCTCGTTGAAGTCCTCTCCAAGGCGGGAATCATACCTAGCATCAAGGTTGACAGTGGGGCTGATGCATTGGCAGGTCATCCCGGAGAAAAAATAACCGGAGGCTTGGATCGACTGCGCGAGCGGCTCGCTGAGTATGCTAAACTGGGTGCCCGTTTCGCCAAGTGGCGTGCCGTCATTACCATCGGCGAAGGTCTTCCGACCTGTGCGTGTGTCCATGCAAACGCTCATGCCTTAGCTCGGTATGTGGCATTGTGCCAGGAGGCCGGGATAGTCCCAATCGTCGAACCAGAAGTGCTGATGGATGGCAGTCATTCGCTGAAGCGGTGTTGTGAGGTGACGGAGAAAATCATCCGCGCGATGTTTCATGAGTTTTATGATCAGCGAGTGATGATCGAAGGGATCATTCTAAAAACCAACATGATTCTTCCTGGTTTGAAGTGCCCGAAACAGGAGTCGGTCGAGGAAGTGGCCGATGCGACGGTCATGTGCCTGATGCGTGTGGTTCCCGCAGCGGTTCCAGGGATCGCATTTCTATCGGGCGGTCAGTCTGGGGAATTGGCTTCCGCTCGGTTGAACGCGATGAATGTTCGCTTTCGTTCGCGTCTTCCTTGGCCGCTTTCGTTCTCATTTGCCCGCGCCATCCAACAACCGGCTATGGAGATTTGGCGGGGGGATGACGGCAACATCAAGGCCGCGCAAGAGGCTCTGTTGCATCGTGCCAACTGCAATCGTGCCGCACGGCGCGGAGAATACTCCAGCGCGATGGAGAAGCCACAGATCTAGAACGCTCATTTTTTATGTCATTGCACCTCTATCTCATCCGACACGGTGAAACTGCCTGGGCATTGACGGCTCAGCACACCGGAATCAGTGAAATCCCCCTAACGGAAAACGGAGTGGATCAGGCGCTGGCGTTGGGTCCGCACCTCGCGGGCGTTTCTTTTACTCATGTTTTGACCAGTCCGCGTGAGCGAGCCCGCCATACTTGTCGTCTAGCTGGATTGAACGGAGTCGCGGTGATCGAACCTGATCTTGCCGAGTGGGATTATGGTGACTATGACGGAAAAACATCAGCAGGCATCCGTGAAGATCGACCAGGGTGGGATGTGTTTCGAGATGGTTGCCCACAAGGGGAAATGCCCGCCCAAATTCAGGCCCGTGCCGACCGACTCATTGCGCGTCTGCGTTTGTTGGATGGCAATGTCGCGCTCTTTTCGCACGGCCAATTCGGCGGGGTTCTGGGCGCCCGATGGATTGGTTTGCCGCTTGCCGATGCTCGTCACTTTCCACTCGGCACCGCGTCCCTCAGCATTCTTGGTTACGATCCCAATCACCCAAAGACTTCTGTCATTTCCTTGTGGAATTTCATTTCTCATCCGATTCTCCATCCTGTGGCAGCGGATCAAACAATGAAAAAACAAGCGATCTCGCGCTGGGACAACGAAGGCGGTAAGATCCTTTGAGGGAAGGGTTTTACCCTATATCGCTTGTGAAGCCGGCAAAGATATGTTTGTCTAACTCAGGTGCTGTCCTTCGATGCGACATCTGGGAGCAGGTATCGCGTGGTGCCGATTTTCCGAAAGAGTCTCATGCCCCCGTGGACGGAAGTCCCATGGAACCACTCCTTACAGCAAGCCGATGAATCTGCGAACCGCATTACTTAACGTCCGCCAAATGGATGAGGCCGACCGCCTGACAACCATGTCTGGTGCATCGATCCACGAACTCATGGATCGGGCTGGCAGGGCAGTGAGTTGTGAAATCGAGCGTCGTTGGTCAAAGCGTAGCGTCACGGTTTTATGCGGGCCAGGGAACAACGGTGGGGATGGATTTGTCACCGCCCGTTTGCTTGCCAAGGCCGGCTGGGTGGTTCAGGTCAGTCTGCTAGGCTCGCGTGACGATCTGAAAGGAGCCGCGCGCCAGCATTCGGACTTGTGGCAGGGAGAAATCACGCCCATCACCATCGCATCGCTCGACGGCGCAGAACTGGTCGTCGATGCGATCTTCGGAGCGGGGCTGAGCCGGGCGTTTTCGGGGCCAGCTCAAGAAACGTTGACGGCGGCCGTGGTAAGGAAATTGCCGATCATCGCCATCGACGTTCCCAGTGGCTTGATGGGGGATACCGGAGCTTCGCTCGGGGCTGTGGCGGCTGATCTAACGGTAACATTTTTTCGGAAGAAGCCTGGACACCTGTTATTGCCGGGGCGCTCACTTTGTGGCGAGGTCGTCGTCGCCGACATCGGCAGCCCTGCCTCCGTTCTCGAGGAAATATCGCCTCGCACATTCGAGAATGATCCAGACCTCTGGTTGGCCGAGTTGCCCCGCCCCGGAGCGGAAGCAAACAAATACACCCGCGGCCATGCGCTGGTCTGCGGAGGCTATCCGATGACCGGTGCTGCTCGGCTTGCTGCATCTGCGGCGGCTCGCGCAGGTTCTGGGCTAACCACTGTCGCTGTTCCGGAAATCGCTCTGCCCATCTACGCGGCGGCGTTGACGAGCATCATGGTTCACGCCATTTCCACTCCCGATGACTTCCAACGGCTGCTCGATGATCGCCGTCTCACCGCGTTTCTCATCGGGCCGGGCGCTGGCATAGGCGATGAAACTCGTTCCCGTGTGTTTGCCATGCTAAAAACTGGGTGCTCCACGGTGCTCGATGCCGATGCACTCAGTTCGTTTCAAGATGATCCCGATACGCTTTTCCGCGCAATCGTCGGCCCCTGTGTTATGACTCCACATGATGGCGAATTCCAACGACTCTTTGACCCCAGTGGCGACAAACTCACTCGGGCGCGGGCGGCTGCGCAACGCAGTGGAGCCATTGTTGTCCTGAAAGGCTTCGACACAGTCATCGCTGCACCGGATGGGCGAGTCATCATCAATAGCAACGCACCACCGACCTTGGCTACGGGAGGTGCGGGCGACGTTCTCAGCGGCATCATCCTCGGGCTGCTGGCGCAAGGCATGGAGCCATTTCTCGCGGCTAGTGCTGGGGTATGGTTGCATGGCGCGGCCGCCACCGCCTTCGGGCCCGGACTCATCGCGGAGGATCTGCCGGATCTGCTGCCCAGTGTTTTCCGTCGCCTCGAATAGGGTATTTGACCCCATAGCACGATCTGATTACGGATGGCATAGTCACGAGATAAGGATTGGCACGAAGCCAGTCCGACTACCAAGCAAACTACGAAAATGAAAAAATTAACCCGAAATCCGAAGTTGAGTGACTTTGGGTGAATCCCGAAATCCGATCTTCCCCTAATGCGATACGCCCGTAGGAATCCTGCGGGCGTATTTTTTTAGCATAGGGCTTTAGGGCATCACAGAAAGTAGGCGTCGACCCCATAGAATCTTTGGGCTTCTCCCGCTACGTTTAGGGTGTTTGGCCAAGGTCAACTTCGCACATTCAAACCGATAACACACAATCAAATCAAACAATACTATGTTACAAAACATCAAAAAACTATACGGCAATAAGATCAACGCCACCGATGGCAACATTGGTAAAATCGAGGATCTCTACTTCGATGACCAATTCTGGAACGTCCGCTACCTTGTGGCAGAAACGGGATCTTGGCTCACCGAGAGGCAAGTTCTGATATCTCCCTTCAGCGTACAACGCTTGGATATGAAAGACAAAATGGTCATGGTCAGCCTCACGAAAAAGCAGATCGAGGACAGCCCCTCGATCGAAACCCACCGCCCTGTGTCGCGCCAACACGAAATGGAATACTACACCTACTACGGCTGGCCCTACTACTGGAGTGGCGATACCACCCTCGGCCTTGGCGGCGATCCGATAGCTTACACACTTTCGTCAGAACAACGAATCGCCAATCAAGCGCGACATTTCCGCGACGACACCCATCTCCGCAGCACTCTCGAAGTAGCGGGCTACGAAATCAAAGTAAGCAATGAAGTGATCGGCAAAGTCGTTGACTTTCTTGTTGATCCAAAGACCTGGTCCATCCAAGACTTGGTCGTAGAAGCGGGTCACTGGTATTCCGGCAAGGAAATCCTGATCCCCATCAGCAAAGTGACTTGGATCAGCTACGATGATTCCAATATCCACATCTCCCTGAGCAAGGAAGATATTGAAAAAACTGGCGAGCACCACATTGCTCACGCCCATTCTTATTGATTGGCAGACCCCGGCCGTTCAACTCCTCCTGCTGGGGGAATTGGACGGTCATTTTTTTGGAAAAATTAAAAGGATGCACCCTCACGCAGTGGACGCGCCGCAGCAGCAAAAGAAGTCTTCAACCCGAAATCCTAAGTATAACGCCGCCATTCGCTGCCATCATTTGCTGCGCAAGGCATTTCAGACTTTGGGGCAGCATCTTTGGAGCAGAGTGAAACAAGCAGGTCGTGATCATGCCGATCTCGAAAAAATCCTCATCCCTTACAATGAGTTTGCCTTGGTGAGTTGTTAGATTTTCTTCGAAGCAAGAAACGGGGTTTTTGTTATGGTTCTTTGATGGTAAAGCGGAAAAATTGTTTTCCCTCCGGGATCGGCGCAAAGGGCAGTTCGATCCATTCCTCCTGAGTCGCGTAGCCATCGGGCATCAGCGGGGGCTTCCAGTTCGTCCATGTGTCAAGATCTACGCTACTTTGGATTTCGTATAAGCGATAGGGTTTGCGTAAGAAGCTCAGTTTTGGTGAGGTTCCTATCTCAATTTTGGCTTGCCAATCCTCAGCACTTGTCAAAGGCGAACTTCCCAGAAGGTATTCACTGTAGTTGTCCCTCGAGTCGCCGTCAGGATCGGCACTTCGATCCCCCCTAGGATCGAGAGCGGAAAAGAATCCATTTCGCCATTGCTCATACAGTGGTCTTGCGGGCAACGCGCTATTGATCCATTCTGTAAGTAGTGCAATGCCCGCCTGATCAGTAACGTTGCTACCCAATGGAGGCATTCGTGTGTAACCATTTGACGCAGCAGTCCTGCTCAAAATCACAGAATGTGCTGCATCACCGGGAACCAAGAGATTATCGAGGGGGTGCATAGCTCCGGATACTTGTCCCATCATCAGACCTGTTTGATCTAACGATAAATGAAGGCTGCCGTCCCAACCTTTACCGGAACCACCCTTTTGATGGCAGTAGGCGCAATTGACATCGAGATACGACCGCACGCGTGCTTCGAGCGGTTGTGATGTGTCTGTGGTTGCGGTGTGACGTGGCAATGATGCTGGCGCGTCCATCGGGTTGGTAAGATAGCCTGCAAGGCTTAGAGCATCGAGTTGATTCCCCGTAAATGAATGGATTGTGTGATGTAGATTCAGTTGCCGCGTGTTAAACGAGAGTGCGTGGCCTGCTAGCATTGTGTGGCAAGTTTGACATTGGCTTCTGCTGGGAATCGACCAGCGCTGAGGGGAGGTAACCCCATTGAAGTTGATGTCGATATTGAACTCTTGCCCGCCATCCTCTACTAAATGGGCTTCCGTGCCTGCTTCATTCCAACGGTAACTCACGCCATAGCTACCGGTATCGGTTTTCACCAGCACGCGGGTTTCGATGCGTTTTTGCGTAGCTGGGATGCCGTTGACCGTTTCTAAGTCGAAATGCTTCACCCAGATTTGTCCGGCAGGAAAAGTCCAAGCGCCGTTACGTGACCATGTCATACGACTGCTAGGATCGGGTATGCTAAACCAGCGGCGTTTGATCGCATGGTCGCTCCAGAAGCTGATGAGGGGCTTGTAGGGCAAGAGACTTGGCGATGGCGATAAGTCGGTGAGATCGGCAAACAAGCCTGTTTCACTCAGCGTCAGAGGAAAGCTGGAACTCGGAGTCACAGAGACAAGCCTCATGATGCGTCCTGCGAAGTAGTCAGATACGAGTAAGTCACCGTTAGAGGGATCGGTGCCGAAGGCTGCGAGATTCGCAAGTCCTGCGATCCGCTCTACCGTAACATTTCCTCCCGATACGTTGCCATCGCGTCGCAATGACCAAATCAAGCCAGAAGAATGATCGCCGAAAATATAGGCTCCTTGAAGCGAAGGTACATTGCCACCACGGTAAACGAGTCCGCCGATCACCGAGTTACCTTTGAGAGTCGAATCCCCTGGTGTGCCAATGTGTTGATATTCATAAACGGGATCGATGGAAGTGAATTCAGCCGGCTTGGGAGGTGGGGCAGGTGAGGTGAAGTTGGTGTCGTGTTTCCCTTCACGATAGACCCATCCGTAATTGCCCCCCTTGGTAATAAGGTTGACTTCCTCATAGCTGTATTGCCCTACATCTCCTAACCAGAGATCTCCTGTCGGCGCATCGATAGAAAATCTCCACGGACTGCGAATTCCCGTAGCGAAGAATTCTGTGCGCACCGCATCGGGGGAAACAGGTAAACCATTAAAACTCGTTGCACCGACGTAAGGGTTATCTGCTGGCACTGCATAACGAGCGAGACCAGCGTCGCGCGGGACTGAGGCATGGAAATTTGGTTCGAGATTGCCGACTTTCTTATCGACATCGATTCGTATCATCGCCGCAAAAAAATCCTTGTCGATGCGCTGACTGTTGGCGCGGTGGTCAAATGGATCGCCCTCGTCGCCTACGCCCCAGTAGAGATAACCATCAGCCCCGAAATGCAGATCGCCTCCATTGTGATTATGATCGCGGTCAGCTTGTTCGATGATGATCAATTCAGAATTTGGGTCAGCCACAGGGGAGGGGAGATTGATTTGATGAGAGGGGATGGTGAAGCGAGATAAACGTTGGAAGCATCCAGAAACGCCATTTTTCACCACGGTATAGGCTAGGTAAATGTAGCCGTTGGAAGAAAATTGAGGATGGAACGCAAGACCAAGAAGACCATTTTCGCCAAACGCTCCTTGATTGATGGATTCAGCTGGAATTCTCGCGGGTGTGGCAATAGCAGCAGGCAGATTCAGCACGATAGAACTCGTAGGACTTGCTGATGTCACATCGGGAATGACTTTGACCAATCCAGCGATTTCACAGATAAACAATCTCTTGCTTTCACCGGGTGGTGAAGCAAAGCACAGTGCCTTATTTACGGTAAGACCCGGGAAAGCCGGTGCTAAGCTGTAGGTTGTTTCTGGGGGGGGGGTTGGTATGTTGATGGTCGAGCCTGGTACCCTCAATTCGTTGCTAATTGATAGCTCGACATTAGCGGGCTCGGAAAACCCACCTGTTCCTGCAACACGATATCGAAAGCTAACAATTTCGCTCGCTCCGCCGGGATGCGAATAGAGAACATTGCCATTCGGTTTCACTGAGATCGTGCCAACCGCAGGCGGCGTAACAATTTCAACGCTGGAAGGATCGATAGTTCCCACATCGTTTTTCAGAACCTGCAGCTGAATTTTTTGACCCGTTTGTAGGGTAGCCGAGTCATTCATTGCGATGGGAGCCGGGAATATAGCGTTTGCCCCCGCCGTTCGACTTTCCATAATCTCGGATGGTGTCATCGCGTGATTGTAGATGCGAAGCTCATCAAGGGCGATATGAGCGAGCATTTCGCTCGACCACTGAGAACGTCCGATCCAATTGTTGACATCGGAGAGTTGTGAAAGCTTGAAGGTCAGATCGAGTGAGCTGCGCAGGATTCCGTCGCGGTACCATTTCATCATACAGCCTGTTGACCCGAAGGATCCAGCGCCCTCTTCTACTGTAACCACATAATGATAGGTCGAGCCGATGGCAGTAGAGCTAGAAAGATTGGTATCCGTGTAATTCAGTGGTCCGTTATTCAATTTCACAGCAAACGTACTGAAACCTAATGCATTCTCCCGGTTGAGAGTGAGCAACATCGCATCTACCCCGGTGAAAGAACCGGGCGCAGAAGGACCATCGAGAATTTCTCCATTTGCGGCTCCTACACCTACTCGGGCAGAGGAGCGGCCAAAATCAAACAACCTTTGCCACGGACTAGCGGATATAGTCTTGACCCAGAACTCCATCGTTACGTTTTTCTTTGAAGAGAGCAGCCCATTGGGTAGATCAAGATACGCCGCGATCGTAGCAGCACTCTGGTTTCCGTTAGTGCCGCCAGGAAGAGTCAGGAAATTGCCATCAAGTGTCGCACCGTTTCCTCTCACTACCGCTTGCAATCCTTGTTTCGCATCGGCGAAAGCGCTGCCCGGAGTGACTGTGCTTGCCGGATCATTGAATGACCATCGATGCAGAAGCTCCGCGAACGAGGAGAACGAGAAAAGAACATAAAGCAGAAAGCCCATCACTCGTTCCGATGGAAAACGTATCGAGTTGTTTTGATTGCGAGATGAACACATTCGAAAATCATTTCTAATCTGCAAATGGTAATGGAACCTTGGGAACTTCATCGCATTGCAACGATTTTGCCTGTTATTTCCTTCGTAGATGGATGTGTTCATATTTTTCCCGTGATTGATTACGCGACTTACGCATCGATCTTGCCCCATTCGTTTCCGTTCGACAATACTGATCATACTAGCAGTTTGCTTTCAGGGTTAGCACGCTGCTCTTAATCCATTGAAAAGAATTGACATTTTATAGCCCATCGTGCGGCAGCTATACAATTTGCATCGTCAGGAGAACATCAATCAGCCTCTGATCGAGCAAACCGTTCATCAGCAAAAAGGCCGTTGCTTTTCTGGACACGCTATTGCATTGACCTGAGGGGAAATGCCCCGTAAAGTCGCTCTGCAACGTCGAATCAAAACTCATCATGTCACTAAGAACTCTCATCGCCGCGCTTGTCTTGCCACTACTCACGATCTTTTCATCAACCTCTGTAGCAGCAGAAGCTGCTGCTATCCCGCTCTTCAATGGGAAAGATTTGAGCGGTTGGAAAGTTGTTAATGGCACGGGGCAATACGCCGTAGCAGATGGTTGCATTGTAGGAACGGGGAAAAACATCAAAAACAACACCTTCTTACGCACGGAAAAAACTTACAAAAATTTCGATTTTAGTTTCGAGATGAAATTCGATGATCTCTCGGGCAATTCAGGCGTGATGTTTCGTGGCTTGCAAAGAGAAGGCAACGATGGTCGCGTCTTCGGCTATCAATGCGAGCACGACAACCGCAAAGATCGTGCTTGGACAGCAGGTCTCTATGATGAAGCGCGCCGCGGTTGGCTGTATCCGTCTCCGCTTGGGAAATCAAGCACGCCTGAGCAGAAGTCGTTGCAAGAAGCCTTCACTGCTCAAGGCAATAAAATCTTCAAATGGAATGATTGGAATACCATCCGCATTCGTTGCGAAGATCGCCACATTCAAATCTGGCTCAACGGTGAAGTTCGCGTGGATTATCAAGATAACGACAAAGACTTCACGGCAGAGGGCTTTTTGGGATTACAAATCCACGGCGGAAAATCCTGTAATGTGCGCTGGCGTAATCTGCTTCTGACTCCTCTCTAACATTTTCCATCATGGGTTTCTTTAAATCCCTTTTTCATAAAATCACCAATCGCGCAGAAATCGATTGGGATGACCTCGAAGCAGAACTCATCGCAGCCGACCTTGGAGTCAAAGGTAGCATGTCGATCGTTGCTGGTTTGCAGAAATTAGGGCGAAAAATTTCCGCTGAAGATGTCATTGATGCGGCACGAAAGCACGTGAAGCAACTCCTCGTTTCCGGGCCTGTAATTCCTGCACCACCTGAGCCAGGAAAAACTCGCGTGATCATGGTCGTGGGGGTCAATGGCGTGGGCAAAACGACATCCTGCGCGAAGTTGGCATTCCATTTGAAGAAGCAAGGCTACCGTTGCCTCTTAGCCGCTGCCGATACGTTTCGCGCCGCCGCGGTCGAGCAACTTGAGCGCTGGGGGCAAAGGCTCGATATCCCCGTGGTCAGAGGCAACCCCAATGCGGATCCTTCATCGGTTTGCTTCACGGCTCATCAAAAGGCTCTCGCGCAAAACTTCGATTACCTCATTTGTGATACTGCGGGGCGCCTCCATACGCGTCACAACTTGATGGAGGAATTAGCCAAAATCCGACGCGTGATCGCCAAGAACGACGATACTGCACCTCACGTCTCACTGCTCGTCGTGGATGCCACAACCGGATCGAATGCCTTGCAGCAGGCGAAAGAATTCCACAAAGCTTGTCCGCTCGATGGCTTGATACTAACGAAAATGGATGGCTCAGGACGAGGAGGAGTCGCCGTCATGATCCAGGAGCAGCTTCAGATCCCCACGTGCTTCATCGGCACAGGCGAAGAGCCTGATGCCTTTGCTCCCTTTGATCATGAAAGTTTCGTCAACGAAATGATTATTTCCTAGATCAAGCTTGATCGCACGGAATTTTCCTCACACTCTCGGCCTGTGGCTGACGACGAGGAAGAGGAAAAATACAGCATCCTAGATGAGGCCATAGCCGCTCGCGATGGCAGCGCATTGCTTGCGCAAGCTCAGGATTTCCATTACGCCGACCTTGCGCATCATTACGAGAATCTCGACGATGAAGATCGAGATTTTTTTCTCAAAACCATTGGTCCGGAACTTGCCACTGATGTGATTGGCGAATTGCCTTCCTCACTGATCGAAGAAGCTCTGATGCACTTCAAACCAGCGCAGCTTCGCATCATTCTCGGCAATCTGTCCGACGATGACCGCGTTGACGTTTTCCAAGTCGTTTCCGAGGAAAACCAGCGGAGATTTTTTTCCCTGCTGGGGCCTCACGACGAGCAATTGACTCGCAATTTGCTGAAGTATGCGGAAGACAGTGCTGGCGGGCGCATGACCACATTCATCGGTAGGATCACCGCAGATATGACGGTGAAACAGGCTATCACCGTGTTGCGCCGCGATAAAGACTCCGCAGAAACGCTGGCACGCATTTTCGTGGTCGATGAACAAGGTCGTCTCGTCGGCAAAGTTCGCCTGCGCGATCTCGCTTTCCACCCATGGCCAACTCCTGTGGCGGACATCATGGAAGATGCGGATGAGCGAGTGCTTGCTACTGTGGACCAAGAAGAAGCTGCCCACATGCTTTCGAAGTATGACTTGATCGTGCTTCCCGTCGTCGATGAGTTTGATCACCTGTTAGGAGTGATCACCTACGACGATGCGATGGAAATCCTCCAAGAAGAATCCACCGAGGACATTGAGAAGCTCGCTGCGATCGGCGGTGAGCAATCGGAATTGAGCTATCTTAACACCACCGTGGCGAGTCATTTTCAGCGGCGTGTCTTTTGGCTCGTCGCCCTAGCTTTTGTCTCACTCGCATCCGGCTATGTGATGTATCGTTTCAATGAAGTGTTGCGGGGAGCCTACGCGCTTAGTTTGTTTTTGCCTATGGTCGTGGCGGCGGGTGGAAATTCTGGTGGTCAAGCTGCTACCATGGTCATCCGCGCGATGGCCTTAGGGGAGGTGAATACTGGTACAGCACTGCGAATCGCATGGAAGGAGCTCCGCACTGGGCTGCTTTTGGGCTTTTGCCTCGCGGCATGCATGGCTTGTTTTATTGCGTTTTTGCTTCCTCTCTTGATGAACCAAATGGATGTCTCGCCGAGCCACCTTGCACTCGCCGTCGGACTTTCCCTTGCGGCCCAAGTGATTTCTTCCACGCTTCTTGGAGCTTTGCTACCCATTGGCGCTAGATCCATTCGCTTGGATCCTGCTGTGGTTTCCTCGCCATCGTTGGCATCTACCGTCGATGTCACAGGTATGTTGATTTATTTTTCTGTTGCAGGGCTAATTTTACGCTAGTGTCTGAGGCATGAGAGACTTGAAAGACGGCATTAGGGCATTGGTAAGGATCGACTGGAACGGCCATGTTCATAAACGTTTCCGTGGCACGGATGCCGACAAGCGCTACGCGAATGAAGTAGCGGTATTAAAAATTCTGGAGCAACGAAACTGCCCTTACGTTCCTCGTCTGTTGGCTGAACACCCCGAGGAGCTCTACTTTGTCTCTTCCAATTGTGGCAGCCCGGCACAAAATCTGCCGCAGCAAAAAGTAGCGAGCATTTTTGCCGAGTTGGAACGTGATTTTGGTGTTCGCCATGGCGATGCCGAGGCAAGAAACATCACGTATTCTTCGGCTTTAGGTCGATTTTGTGTGATTGACTTTGAGCTATCCGAAATCCTCGAATGGCCCTCGCTTTGAGTTTGCCCAGCAGAAGAAAATCCTCTACCATGCGCCGTAATGAAAGACGAAATTGCTAAGGAAAACCGTAAGGGATTGAATCGCAAACGTAGCTCTTCACGTGCATGGCCATGGATCGCGGTGTCCGTCATGGTGCTTTGCCTTCTGGTTGTCTTGTTTTCTCCTCTCGCTGGCAAGATCAAGCGCGCCTTCGTGGAAATGAAACGCGGTGAGGCTGTGATCGGAGTTGACGAAACTGATCTCGAACGAAAGATCGAGCATCGTTTACGTAGTGAAATCGAGCAGGATTGGCAAAATAAGATCCGCAACCTTGAAAAAAAACTGGCAGAATATGAGTCTGATCAACGCCCCGAGCCACCTTTGGAGACAAGCACTGCGGTCAGCGGCGTGGACGTAAGGAAGCTTCGCAGCGGTATCCCTTTTGTGTCGAATGTCGAGGTTGTCGAAGGGGTTTTGGCATCAAGTGAGCGAATCGCAGAAAAAAGCTATACCGCCAACTACTCCGTCAAAATCAATCTACCAAAACCGGCAGAATCTCTGGCGGAGCTTAAGAAAAATAGTCCCGAACTCGATAAAATTCTTTTGGGGTTACCCACTCTTCTGGAAAAAGCGGTTGTTTCCCCGCGTTTCAAAGAGTTATATAACAACAAGATCAAGCGCTTGCGGCAAGATGCGACGAATCTCAATGAACTGTTGAGCAAACACAATCTTTATGACCTTGAAACCATGCTGCACCTACAGAGCCCGACTACCAAGCGTCGTGCCTTTCTGATGCAGTCGGAAATGGACGTCGTCTCGGACGGTTCGGACGGGGATCGTCTCCCGTCCATGCCTGACGAGATTGTCAATTCTACCAACTACCAACCCTTCACCAGCTATGGGTGGAAGAAACAAACAACTACTCCCAACCCGATGGTTGTGGGCTGGGAAAAGCGCGTTGCAAATGCTACCGAGGAACTTGCCGTTGCCACAACAACCAGCGAACGAAAAACGTGGCTACGTGATCGTATTGCCTACCTTAAGCGCGGTATCGCTGATTTGAAAGCACGTAGCTTTCTCATCGCGGATCATGACCCCTTCATTGTGATGCCAGTTCATCTGCTCTCGGCAAATGATCCTTTTGCACCAAAAATCGGCGATTATGCGGTGGTCATCTATCAAGGGAAACTTTATCCCTGCATTGTTGGCGATGGCGGACCAACGTATAAAGTTGGCGAAGGCTCACTTCGACTCGCGAAAGAGCTCAACCCACGAACCACGCCCTACAGTCGCCCCGAGTCTGATTTAAAAATCACCTACCTCGTATTCCCTGGTAGCCGCGAGGAGCAGCGCAGTGCTCCAGATTATGCGGCATGGGCACGTCGTTGCGGTGAATTGCTCGAAGAAATTGGTGGCATTGGTAGCGACTACAAGCTTCATGAATGGAGCAATACCCTGCCACCTCCTGCGCCTTAGCTGTAGCTCTCGTCAGCATCCTCGCCGCGCAAGTCTCCTCCCCCCACGAGGCGACGCTCCACTTCGATCTCGCCTAAAATATGATTCTGCAGAATCACAAACTGGTTCAGTTTCATCAACTCCAGGACCGCCAGAAAGGTAACAATCATCTCAGGCTTGGTCGTTGCGACTTCAAAAAGATCCTCGAAACGTCGCTTCTGGCCGGGTTGAAATAGCTCTAAGAGATGCTCAATTTTGTCCGCAACGGTAAATCGATCATCGGTAATCGAGCCGAAATCATTGGTTTCTTCAAGCCGCTTGACGACATTTTGAAATGCTCGGATGAGGTCAAAAATGGACACCTCGGCCAAAACGGGAGGCTCCTCATCCCGAAGTGCTTCGGTTTGGTAAGCATAGCTGCCTTCCATTTCCACTTCTCTACGTAGCAAAAATCCAGCGGCATCCTTGAATTTCTTATATTCAATCAATTGCCGGATCAAATCCCAGCGAGGGTCGTCCTCTTCCGCTCCCTCATCGGGTGGTTGCTCGGCCTTAGGCAATAAAGTCCGGCTTTTGATGTACATCAAATTTGCCGCCATCAATACGAATTCAGCCGCTAGGTCAATGTTTAGCATCTTAAATGTATTGATATACGCCAGATACTGCCGAGTGATTTTCTCCAAACTGACTTCGTGGATATCGACCTCTTCTTTTTTGATCAAATACAACAGAAGATCGAGAGGACCTTCGAATATTTCCAATTTTACTTTGTAGTCCTGATCTTCCACGCCTAGGCAGTTCTATCATTTTTCGACAAAATTACGAGGTTTATTTCATCGATCAGCGTTTTTGGGCTGGTCATCATCGAAATTCGAGCATTAACTTCTTCGCCTCTGGTAGGCAACATCACGATGGAACTTAACGAAAAAGAACAATTTAACAACCGGTTGTCTGACTGGGTCGCCCGGCAGGGGATCTTTTTCCAATTACGCTACTCCATGGCTGGTGGAGGGGTCAATATGCTCACCCACCATCTCTTGATTATTTTGCTGAAATTGATCCTTTTTTTGGGCGTTTGTGCTCTTGGGGTGTTTTTTTACCTCGTTCAACGCCCAAGCACGAAGGGCTTTCAGGAAAATTTGCGCGATACCATCATCCGCAACCTTGATTGCTCTTCGGGTAGCATGGAGGGATTCAGTCATAGCCAGAGCAAATGTAGCATGCGTTATCTCACACTCAATGGCGGTGAGAATGCATTTTTTTCAAGAGCAGAGGCCTCTGGAATCAACTTCAACATGAGTCTCATCGAGGGATTTAAGCGCGTCTGGGATGCTCAAAACATCAGCATTGATCGACTTTCTATCACTGTAAAAGCTGGTGCGGAATCCGCAGAATCCGCAGCACTCCTTGGTAACTCCTTGCTGAAAGCTCGTCCTGAACTTCAGTTTGACTCCATCACGGTCAAAAACGCTCGTGTCAATTGGGGTTATTCTGAAAACACGAAAGGCTCGATCGCCGGAAGCAACGCGATCATCAAAAAGACCGAAAAAGGATGGCTCATCGAGTTCACGAACGGGACGTTTGAGCAAAATTGGGTGCGGGAGCTGATGATCAAATCCCTTACCCTTCGTATCGAACCTGGCTTATTAACGGTAGAAAAAGCCGAATTTCTTCCACAAATTGATTCCATTAGCAGCGATTCCGATACGAAAAAGGGAGAAATCACATTTCATAAACTCAAAATCATCGGCAGTGAACGGCCCTCCTTTTCTGGCTCTATCCGCTTCAAGCACATTCCATTAGATTGCTTACTTTTGGAAACCTACAGTCCCTACATTGGTGGGCGAGTTTCCGGTGAATTGAAAATCAGCGGTTCTACCAACTCAACGGCCGGTGTAGAGCTCGCTGGCCGAATCGCGCTGCAAGAAAGCGATTACATCAACCTGAAAAACCGACTGCCTTTACTAAGTTGTCTGTCTATCATCAATCCTTCCGGCGAATATAGTAAAATGAAATTTACCGAGGGTTACTTTCAGGTGAAAACCAGCAACCGTAATCTTACGATCTCAGACCTATTTTTGACTGATAAATCCTCCTCCGAATTACGAGCAGAAATCAATGTGCGACCTCCGAGTGTGCAAGAGATCGAGAAAATGCTTAGTGATAAAGTCATCGACGCAGAAATCGCCAATCACCTTAGTCCCGTGTCGCTCGACTCAACAAAGACGCAACTGAGCCACTTATTGACGATGAAGGGTTCACAAGAAAATAAAGGAATTCTCTTAGGCTCGATTGATGACCAAAAAATCAAAAGTATCGCCCCGTTCTCTTTGGAAAATCAAGAATTGGATGAACAAGCCATCCGAGAAGAGCGAATTGCTCAAGCGGTTATTTTTTCAGGAAAATCGACTTTCGCCTTTCCCTCCTCAAAATTTCCCGCCGATAATGTGCTATTCCAAAAAGGTACATTGACCACGGACAAGACCAAACTAGAGATCGAGATTCCACTCAATGGCCGCCTCAACGATCTCACTCTCAAGCTAGCTGAGGAATTACTGCAGCTCACGGACACGATCAAGTAGTCCGAAGTCGATGCGAATCGTTAGACTTTCAGGCCAAGACTCATGTAGATATCGCGGGTAGCTTTGCTTTTGTTGAGTGTATAAAAATGCAGGCCATCAACGCCGCCATCTAATAATTCCGCGCACTGCTGTGCTGCGTAATGAATTCCTACACGCTCCACCGCATCTGCGTCATTTTGAGCTCTTGCAAGGGCTCGCAGCAACTTGCCTGGATATCTCGCCCCTGCTGCCAGCTCGGCCATGCGTTTCATCGACGACAATGAGGTCACTGGCATAATGCCAGCAATGATCGGCACGTTGATGCCTGCTATCGAACAGCGATCACGAAAATCAAAGAAATCATGATTGTCAAAAAACAACTGCGTGCAGATGTAATCTGCTCCCGCATCAACTTTCGCCTTGAAATAGTCCATTTCTTTCAGCCGATTGGGTGTAGCTGGATGTCCTTCAGGAAAGCCTGCAACTCCAATACCAAATCCCCCCTCGGGTAACCCGCGTTCGCGAGAAAAGCCACGTATGCATTTCACCAAATCGCTCGCTTGGCGAAAATCGCCAGCACTCCAATTGTAGTCCGCTGCTTGCCCTGGTGGATCGCCTCGCAATGCCAAAAGATTGCAAACCCCCAAGTCGGCATAACGACCGAGAATTTCCTCGATCTCAAGTTTCGTGTGACCCACGCAAGTCAAATGGGGAACGGGCGGGATGGAGGTATTCGTTTTGATTCGCTCGACAAGCTGATGCGTTAATTCTCGGGTGCCACCGCCTGCTCCATAAGTAATCGACACAAACGATGGTTGCAACGGCTCCAGTTCTCGAATGGTCTGATACAATTCTTCCGCGCTCGCTTGTGTACGAGCAGGAAAAAACTCAAACGAAAACGAGGGTTTTTGCAACTTCAGGATTTCACAAATGTGCATGGGCGACAAACTGTGCCACATCACTGCGCAACAGAAAAGCAGCAAATTTTCAAAATTTTCACGATTTTTTCTCGCCAACCCGAAAGAAAAAAAAAGAGACTGTAAAAAATTCTACAACTCTTTGCCGAATCCGCTGTTACAAATGCAGAAACATGAAAGCATCACCTTACAAAACTGTGTCCTTTTGCCTAGCACTCCAGGTTGTTGCCCAATGTGGAGCACATGCCGAAGGGGAAAGGCCGAAGAAGCGTGATGCTGAAACAGGCGATAAGGTAGAACGTAGTTCTCACCCTATGCTCAAGCATTGGAATGACGCCGACCAGAACAAAGATGGCAAACTCAGCTTCGAAGAATTTCAGAAACTGGAGCGTATTGCCCAACTCCCTGCCGACAAACAAGTATTGCTCTTTGATCGCTTGGACAAAAATTCTAACAAAAGCATCGAACTCGAAGAACTTCGCCCCCCTCATCAAGGTGAGGCTAAGGATCGATTCATCCCGAATCTTCGGCAAATCGATACCAACAAGGACAAACAAATCAGCTTCGCGGAGTTTACGGAGTCACCCGTGATCAAGCGCCTTCCTGCGGAGCGACAACGCCAAATGTTTGACCGAATGGATCGGAATGGTGATGGATTTCTCTCACCAAAGGATCAACCAGAGGGCGAACGCCCATTCAAGCCTGGCATGAAGCGAGGTGACTTTATGCCTCCGCCTGCCAATGGTGATAAACCGCAGCATCCTGAAAATCGCATGCGTATCGGCTTTCCCCAGCTTGACGCCAATCAAGACGGACGACTGAATTTTTCGGAATTTCAAGCGTCTCCCTTCATCAAGGATTTAGGTGAAGATGCACAAGAAGATCGCTTCGAGTCGATGGATGCCAACAAAGACCTTCAGGTCACTCCTGAGGAGTGGCAAAAAAACATGATGCGCAATGCACCGCCAAAAGATTCTGAGCCACCTCGCAGACCTATGCCGAAAGAGGAAGCGTCTGATTCTGAAATGATGGAAGATTGATGGGGTGGGGGGCGATTCCTCTTAGGCGTAGATAAGCAGAAAATCTCCTTTCCAAAACCCGCTGTTCAGGCTTCATTCCAAACGTGTTCCTTGCCTATTGCACCAACATCCATCCCGCAGAAAGCTGGGAAGAAACTTTTGCAGCGCTACGCACCACGGCTTTGCAGGTGCGTGACATGCTTTACATCACTTGCCCACAAGCAGAATCGCTACTACGCCCATTTCCTATCGCTCCGCGGCTTTCGGCCCGTGCCGCAGTTGAACTTCGCAATGGCGATCATCTTTCTCAATTCCGCGATTGGCTGCAAGCAGAGGAATGCGAGGTTTTCACGATCAATGGATTCCCCTTCGGGGCATTTCACGGCACTCGCGTTAAGGAAATGGTGTATCGGCCCGATTGGACAGATCCCGCTCGCTATGCTTATACGCTAGATTTATTTCACATCCTCGCAGAACTCTTGCCCACTGGAAAAGAAGGCTCTGTCTCCACTCTACCCGGTTCATTTAAGGCATTCGCAGCAGATGACGCTCTGATTGTTCAGAACCTCATCAACATCGCTCACGAAATCGAGCATCTCTCGATCAAATCCGGTCACGATCTGCATCTCGGGCTTGAGCCAGAACCTCTCGGGCACTTTGAAAATACCATCGAGACTCTTGCGTTTTTTGAGCGTTTGTTCTCGGCTGCGGGCGAAAGTGCCGAACTCGTTCGCCGGAGAATCGGAGTGAATTATGATACGTGTCACTTCGCCTTGGAATTTGATGATTGCCTCGAAAGTCTGAGCTTGCTGCGCGCAGCTGGCATACGCATTTCCAAAGTCCACCTCTCCGCAGCTATCGAAATTGATCCGCACGATGAGTCAGCAATCGCCGCGCTTCAGTCCTTTGCAGAACCTACCTACTTGCACCAAGTGCTATTGCTCTCAGCGAATGGCTCCATTCGCCGTTTTGCCGATCTTCCCGATTTTTTCGCTGCGCAGCCCGCAAGCGCCGAGGAAAACGTTGCGCGTGTTCATTTTCATATTCCGCTCGACACTCGCCCTGCTCCGCCGCTGCACACGACGCAAGATCACGCACGCGACTTGCTTGCCTACTGGGTGATGAATCCAGATTTCTGCCAACATTTCGAAATTGAAACCTATACGTGGGGCGTTTTGCCTGATCAAATGCAGCGCCCGCTCGCTGAACACATCGCAGCAGAATATCGTTGGGTATTTCAGCACATTCTTCCTACCGTTCATGCGTAATTTTTGGCTACTTCTCGGCTTACTGACGATTTTACTCTATTCGTCCTGTCTCGATGGTCGCGAGGAGTATTGGATCAATCGTGACGGCAGCGGCAGCATGGAAGCCCGATACATGTTGCCATCTGTAGCAATATCCAGCTTGGGAGGAGAAGCCGCCATGCGTGCGAAAATCGAAGCCTATTTTGCGAACCAGCCGAACGTCAAGATGACGCATCTTGCGATCAATCGAAAAAGTGGCAGCGTATTTCTCGAAATTAACGTCGCGTTTTCGCGCGCTTCAGATTTTGTGGCCTTATTGAACGGCGGAGAAACCGATGGCACAAATCAGAAGCCTGATGCTCTCGACATGTTGCTAGGCAAGATGAATGCCGAGCGGAGCGGGCTCGATGTCGCGCTGAAACGCAATGTGGACATTCGCGAGTTGTTTGCTGACAGCCCTTTCCCCCTTAACGAAAAGCAAACAAAAAATCACAATTTGGAGTATATCATCCACCTGCCCGTCAAAGGTAAGGCCTCCAACGCCCACGAAGTCACCAATGATGGAAAAACCCTGCGCTGGAGTTTTCCTCTAGGGCAAGCGCTAAATGAGCCACTGCATATCGATCTGCTTGCCCCCATTCCGATTCCCTACTGGTTGTATGGTGTGGTCGTTACGATTGTTCTTTGTCTGATCGCTTGGATTTGGAAGAAGCGGAAAAAATCGTAGGTAAGAAATTACCTTGCTTTCCGCTTGCAGCGCGCTCACGCCTGCCTGTAGAGTATCGCTCGCCGTGGCAGTTCCGCAAAATACCATCGCGTTGGTGTATGATTACGACCAAACGCTCAGTCCCAAATACATGCAAGATGATGTATTGTTTCCTCAATTTGGCATCGATCCCGCCCAATTTTGGAGAAGATGCAATTCGCTCGTCACCGACCAAAAATGGGACGGCGAGCTGGCCTACATGAAGTGTTTGCTCGATTACCTAGGTATGGATAACGTCACCAATGCCCGTCTATCCGAACTCGGCGCGGGGTTGTCTTTTTTTCCGGGATTGCCAGAAATTTTCGACGATCTTCCCAAGGCTAGCTTGACTCCCGAGCATGAACTCGCTGGCATCAAAGTAGAACATTATATCGTTTCTTCGGGGCTTAAAGCTTTACTCGATGGATCGCGCCTCGTATCTCATGTCAAGGCGATCTTCGGCTGTGAATTCGGCGAAGATAGCGACGGCTGCATCAGCTTTCCTAAGCGCACCATTTCCCACACCACCAAAACGCAATTTCTTTTCCGTATCAACAAAGGCATGCTGCGTTATGATCAGGATGTCAATGATCACATGCCCGCCGAGCTGCGCCCCATTCCTTTCGAAAACATGGTTTACGTGGGCGACGGGCCTACGGATGTCCCGTGCTTCACGGTAATCAATCGCAACGGCGGCCAAGCCATCGCGGTATATAATCCAGAAGATGCATCGGGGCGAAGTTTCCGCAAATGCTTTCAGCTCAGCACTCACGCAGGCCGTGTGAAGCACATCGCTCCAGCTGACTACCGCAAAGGAAGCCACTTGTGGTTACTCCTGAGTGAAATGGTTCGCGAAACGGCGGATCGTATCTTGCGCAACCGCGAAATCGAAAGCGAAAACGGTCGAGTCGCCGCACCTACGTTTCAATAAAAAAAGATTTCATCTCGATCATGGCAGACAAGCAACATTTTCATTTTATTGGCATTTGCGGAACAGCCATGGGAGCGGTGGCCGCAGGAATGAAAGCCCAAGGATTTCCTGTTTCCGGCAGCGATGCTCAGGTTTTCCCTCCCATGTCCACATTTTTGGAATCGCAAGGAATCCACATCAGTCATGGCTATCGCGCCGAAAACATTCCCGCCGCTGCGGATGTGATTGTCATTGGCAATGCCATCAGTCGTGGCAATGAAGAAGCAGAAGCCGCACTCGAACGCAAGTTGCTCTACGTTTCTTTGCCTGAAGTTCTCAAAGAGCATTTTCTCCGGGGAAAACGAAATTTCATCGTCTCGGGAACCCACGGGAAAACGACCACCTCCTCCATGCTCGCATGGCTGATGAAGTTTGCGCAGCGCAATCCTTCTTGGATGATCGGCGGTCTGCCAAAAAATCTCGGTTGTGGCGCGTATTTTAGTAACTCGGATTTCACCGTGATGGAAGGTGATGAGTACGACACTGCCTTTTTTGACAAGCGCTCGAAGTTTTTGCATTACTTACCAGAATGCGTGATCATCAATAACATCGAATATGACCACGCAGACATCTACCAAAATCTTGAGGAAATCAAAACCACATTTCGCCGATTGCTGAATATCGTTCCGCGCAACGGTGTGGCTTTCATCAATGGCGACGACAAGAACTCGTGCGACGTGGCACTAGGTGCTCACTGCCCCATCGTCAAAGTCGGTATGACAGCGGAAAATGATCTCCGCATCATCGATGTTTGCTATCGTCCCGACGGCACTTCGTTTACGTTGCAAGGCCAAGAGTATGATCTCCCCATGGTCGGTGAATTCAATGTGCGCAATGCCGCCATGGCGATCAGTGCAGCACGTCACGCCGGCCTCACCGCAGAGGAATGCCGCGCTGGACTAACCGAATTTGATGGTGTCGCTCGTCGCCAAGAATTGCGCGGTGAGGTGCGGGGAATCAAAGTGATCGATGATTTTGCCCACCATCCTACTGCGATCCGCCTTGCTGTGCAGGCCATGCGGCAGCGCTACAAAGACCACCGCCTATGGCTGCTTTTTGAGCCTCGCTCGAACACCACCAAGCGCAATGTTTTCCAAGCTGAACTTGCATCAGCGCTAGCGACAGCAGATATTTCCGTGGTTGCCGCCTTAACTGATATCCACAAAGTGCCAGAGGCTGAGCGCCTTGACCCCACGCGTCTTGCTCATGACATTGCTGCCGCTGGCGGCAAGGCTTGGTATCTTGCCAACGTCGAGGAAATTGTCGCTCACGTCGCACGCGAAGCCCTACCCGGCGACGTCGTTGCGGTTCTCAGCAATGGTGGCTTTGGTGGCATTCACCAAAAACTGCTCACCGCTCTGGCCTAGCCCACGACCTGATCAATTTCATACTTTTTTCCTAAATGCCCAGCGCACGCGTTCTTATCGATGGACCATCCGAGTTGGTCTTCGACTACGCCTACCCGCAAGACCTGCCCGTCTTACCAGGCTGCCGTGTCCGCGTGCCTTTGAGAAATCGCGCTGCTAGCGGCACTGTGCTTTCCATCGGTTCAGACCAAGACCTCGGATTCGCCCTGCGTGAACTGAATGCCCTCATCGACCCTGAGCCGCTCATCACTTCACAACTTCTTGAACTTGCTCAATGGATCGCTCATTACTACGGCTCCAGCCTCGAATCTGTCATCCGCTCGCTTCTTCCTGAGGCTGTTCGCAATGAAGAAAACTCGGCAAAAACTCGCAAGTCTGTTTTCTTGCTCAAGCCGCCTAGCAACGACGAGATTTCTGCGATCCAACGTCGCGCCCCTCGCCAAGCCGATATTTTGCAAGCTCTATCCCATGAGGAAAATGGGCGCCTTTTTTTGACAGACCTGCCCCAAGGATCATCCGCAACAGTCAAGACCTTAGTCAAACTTGGCTGGGTTACCATCGAGGACGAGGAAGTGCGTCGCGAGCCTGATGCTGACTCCCAAGAGGAACTCATCGAGAGCCAGCCCCTCACCTTAAATGCTGAACAACAACTCGCCTGGCAAGCAACCTGCGAGGCTATCGATTCGCCAGATAAACCACTTCTCCTGCTGGGTGTCACGGGATCTGGGAAAACGGAAGTCTATTTGCAAGCTGCCCGCTACGCCTTGGATCAAGGAAAATCGGTGCTCATCCTCGTGCCGGAAATTTCCCTCACACCACAAACGGTTCGACATTTCAAATCGCGCTTCGCCGCTTGCAAGGAGCAAATCGCCGTGCTCCACTCGCACCTTTCCCAGGGCGAGCGCTTCGATGAATGGCATCGCATCCGCCGAGGCCAAGCTCGCATCGTGATCGGTGCTCGCTCTGCGATCTTTGCTCCCTTGCTAAACTTGGGATTCATCGTCGTCGATGAAGAGCACGAGAACTCATACAAACAAGATACTTCCCCTCGCTATCATGCCCGCGACATTGCTGTCCTGCGCGCCAAAAAAGAATCTTGCGCGATTCTATTAGGTTCCGCCACACCTTCACTTGAGTCGTTTCACAATGCTCGCCAAGGCAAATACCAACTCCTGCGCCTGCCGCACCGCGCCGATGGTCAATCCATGCCGATTGTCCGCGTTGTCGATATGCGCCTAGAGCAGCAAAAGCAAAAAAACACCAATACGATTTTTTCCGATAAACTGCGCCAAGCCATGGAGCAACGCCTCGAACGCGGCGAGCAATCCATCCTTTTTCTCAATCGCCGTGGCTTCGCTCGCTCTCTCCAGTGTCATTCTTGCGGTCATGTCATCCAATGCCCGCATTGTTCTTTTGCGCTCACCTATCACCGCACGGACGAACGACTCATGTGCCATGTTTGTGGCTACCAAGCCATCGTCCCCCGCAAGTGCCCCAGTTGCCAAGACCCCGGCATCGCTCTCCAAGGCTACGGAACCCAAAAAGTCGAAGAAGTCCTCACCAAGCTCCTGCCGAAGGCGCGTTTCGCCCGAATCGATGCCGACATCATGCGTAAAAAAAACACCTTGCGCGATACCTTGCTCGCCTTCAAAGCGAAAAAAATCGACATCCTCATCGGCACCCAAATGATTGCCAAAGGATTGCATTTTCCCAACGTCACCTTGGTGGGCATTCTCAATGCCGACATCGGCCTGCACATCCCCGATTTCCGTGCTTCCGAGCGAACCTTTCAGCTGCTCACCCAAGTTGCCGGACGTGCAGGCCGCGGCGAGCTGGAAGGCGAAGTCTTTGTGCAAACCTGCACCCCTCACGCACCGTGCATCCAATACGCTCGCCGCCACGACTTCGATGGCTTTAGCGAGCAAGAACTCGAATTTCGCCGCGAATTCCACTTCCCTCCCTACGAGCGATGTTCCGTGCTCACCGTGCGTTCCACGCACGAACGCCGTGCCGAATTCACCCTGCAAACCTTGCATCGTCGCCTCGCGGAAACACCACCGCCACACATGCAGATCAGCGATCCCTTGCCCAGCCCGCTGATCAAATCCCATGGTCAATTCCGCTTCCAAATCACCCTTCGCCATCCCAATGCCCGCGCCCTCACTCGTCATGTCCAAGAGGTCTTAAAAAAAACCTCCCTCCCGGAAGACGTTATTGCTACATTTGACATGGATGCGCTCAGTTTCTCCTAACCCGACTTTCGCGATTCACAGCCATTTTTGCCTATTTTCCCCTTTTTTTCCGATGGACCCCTTGATTGATCAGCATCGGACTTTGAAAAACCCGCAAGTGGAGATCTACCCCGCAGAAGTCATCAACGCCGACACCGCCCGCATCACACTTGACCGCAAAAAACTCAAACACAGCCGCCAACACGAAGGCCAATACCTCCTACGCAGCAACCTCACATGCGAAGACCCCGCAGAACTCTGGCGAAACTACATCAACTTTGTCCTCATCGAAGAAAGCTATCGCAACCTCAAAGGCGACCTCGGCCTACGTCCGGTCTATCACCAACTCGACGACAGAATCGAAGCACACATCTTTGTAAGTTTTGTAGCCTACTGCCTGCACGTGACCCTAGAGCAATACAACAAGAAAGCCGCCACCGGCTTGAGTTTCCGC
Organism: Verrucomicrobiaceae bacterium; assembly: GCA_027487435.1. Taxonomy (GTDB): domain Bacteria; phylum Verrucomicrobiota; class Verrucomicrobiia; order Verrucomicrobiales; family Akkermansiaceae; genus UBA956. The sequence goes on from JAIYDP010000355.1 coordinate 32,037, forward strand.
AGTGTTTTGGAAAGGATGAGCGAGATCCAGATGATTTATGCAAACATACCGAGCACGGAGGGGCATTCCATAAAAATGGGACGCTACACCAAGTCCGAGAACGTGCATCAGCTTCTGGTAGATCAATTAGGCTTCACCCTGCCACCCCAACCCCAGCCCGAAATAAAAAATGACACAGCCTGTGGTGGAGACTTTTTGAACGAATCATCGCAAAATCAACAATCCTGATAATCAAAACCCACGAATAGCGAAAGTCGGGCTAAGTTCGCTGCGGTATAGAGCGCGAGGAGCTTGAGGCCATGCTCGATGCCGCATTGCTCACCGACGAAGAATTCGCTATGCCGCGCGAAAAGTGGGCTAAAGCCTTTTCTGATCCCTTCAAAAAATGGGAATTCCCAGATCTCGAGTGAGCCACACCGCCATGATGCCGATGCGACCGTAGAGGGAGAAGAAGAACTCTAGACATTCAACTATATGATGACGCAGGCCAAGCGGCTGTCGGGGGCTTGATCGGTGGCTCATTTGAGCCAGAAGGCGACGTGGCCCTGCGTGGTGTCCTTCCGGTCGCGGAAGAAGGTGGTGATCCGCTCTGCAAAGCTGGGATGCGCCAAAGGGTAGCCGGAGTTCGCCGGGATTCAGATCCAGACCGAACCGGGCAAGCCACTCATGGCAATCCCGCAGCGCCACCGCCCCGGTAACTTCATGGAAGTTTTTCCAGAGATACAAACTCGTCCTCCTGAGTGGAGAAGTCTTCTGCGCAGCACAAACTACAGTCTATTCGGTGTAATACAATCCGCAACCAGCGAGATAGTTTTATGCTTCAGCATCTTATATTAATTGGCGAAAATCCTATAAAATGCGGCACTGTCTGGAGATGTGAAATCAAATTCAAACTTGCCATCATCGGTTATCCTGGTCTGTGGTGCAGTTAGCGGGAAGGGTGTGAAGTTTCGCAAATCCGTGGACTTCTGAATTCCGATTCTCAAGGTGAATAGGCCCGTGGATGCATTCTTGGTGAGTTTTGGAGCATCAAGGTTTAGGCCGTTTCCATTACCAAGTCCACCGATCTCCGCATTGGTGAAATAGATGCCGACCATGGCTGGTTGTGCCACCTGCCAGTCAAAGCCAAGTGCTTCCATCTGAAACTCGGCTGCGTCATTCAGTCCATCGCCATCTGTGTCGGCAGTGGACGACAAGCTGGTTCCGGTGAGTTCGATATCGTAAGGATTCTCGTCGGTATCATTGCTGGCGATGTGCAGGACGGCAGACTTCAGACCGCCACCGACGGGGGTGAATGTTACGGCGAAGGTAGTGCTACCCGTAGGGCCGGTCACTGGGGCTGTGGGCAAGGTCGTCACAGTGAATTGGGACGCGTCCGGTCCATCAATGGTCATTCCAAGCCCCGTTAGGTTAGAATTGCCTGTGTTTGTGATGACAAAAGTCAGAACCGCAGGACGTCCAACTGTCGCTGGTCCGAAGTTCCGGCTTCCACCATCGCTGATGGCGCTACCCGAATGGCTCACGCCAATCTCGGGTGCGGGAGATAATCTGGTCACTGAGACGGTATAGGTTCGGCTTGCATTCCCGTTGTCTGCCGTCACAACAATGGTCAGCGTGTTGTTACCGGGGAAAAGGAATAGGGGAGTACTGGCCATTCCGGATATAACAGGAACTCCATTGACCGTGACTGTGGAGCCCGGTGATGCGACAGTCGGTGTGACTGCAATGCTGGAGGTTGTGCTAGGAACGCTCGCTGCGTAGCTGGTTGTCGTACTGATAAAAGCTGGAGTGAGAGAGCCCGCACTCAGAGCTAGGTTGGATAGATTGGCATTAAATCCCGCTGTCGTGAATACCACCTCAGCACTCCGCACCGTGCCGCCGGAGCTGATCCCATGAAGGCGGAATCGATAGGTCGTGCCCGGACTCAATCCGGTGATCGACGCACTAACGGGGATTGTGTCGATCCCGGAAACTTGCGAAGGGCTACCGGTCAAAGTAAATCCATATGCGCTGGTCTGCCCATAATCGAAGCCCGCCGTCGTGGTGCTGCCGTTGGGGTTGATGCTTCCGTTCAAAACGGCGGAGGTCGAGGTGATTGATGTCGCCGCGAGGGCTGTTACCACGGCAGGCGGAGGCGATGCGACAATGCCGACACTATGCAAAGCCGTGGCCCCACTGCGACCGACCGCGAAGAATTCCCCGACCCTCAGCCCAGATGCATTGACCACCATAGGGACATTGCTCGAACCTGGCATACCGGTTCCGAGTTCACCTTCACCATTGTAGCCCCAGGAACAGATTGTCCCATCTGAGCATGAAACCAGGCTATGGACTGCTCCCGCCGAGAGATCGACGACCGTTTTTCCCGTAAGAGCGCCACTGGAAACCACAACGACCGGAGTGATTCTTTGAAGATTTGTTCCATCGCCTAACTCTCCATTTGCGTTGTTGCCCCACGCCACCAAACTACCATCCGAGTTCAGAGCAATGCTGTGGTAGTAGCCGGCGCTGACCTTCGTGATTTGTTTGGCAGAGAGAACCCCAGACCGATCGACGAGAACAGGAATGCGACGCGACTGCGTGGAATTGTCACCGAGCTGCCCGTTGCCATTGTAGCCCCAACTAGCCAGGGTGCCATCGCTGCAGAGGGCAAAACTGTGGAATGAACCGGCACAAACGGAGGTAATGGATTTTCCGGCCAACACACCAGAGGTGTCAACGGCAACCGGCAGCGGGCTAAATCCTGTGCCACCGTTTCCTAATTCTCCGTTGCCATTGTAACCCCATGCGGCCAGCGTCCCATCGGAACATAGCGCGAAACTGTGATAGCTGCCCGCTGCGATGGAGATGATGGTTTTTCCGGAGAGAACACCGGTCCTGCTCACAGCCACTGGGATGTTACTGTTGGACGTTGTTCCATTGCCGAGTTGCCCATAGAAATTGTATCCCCAGGCCACAAGGGTTCCATCAGAACAAAGCGCGAGGTTGTGAAATTGGCCTGCAGCGATCGCGATCACCGTCTTGCCAGAGAGTGCGGTTCCGCTTACGGAAATAGGAATGTTGCTATCATTAAAAGTTCCGTTTCCTAGTTGTCCGAAGGCATTGTATCCCCATGAGGCAACACGACCATCCGAGGTCAAGGCGATGCTATGGTTGCTACCGCTCGCCGTATCGAAGACGGTCTTGCCCACCAGTGGCGATTCCTCATTCACGGGCGCAGGAATCGGGCTATCAGTGATGGAATTATTCCCCAGTTGCCCGCTTCCATTCGAGCCCCATGCGAACAAGCGGGTATTCGCCCAGTGTAGCACCAAATCATTGCCGGTGCCCCCATAATAGTTAGCCACAAATTGGTGTGATACTCCGCCATGAAACAAACTCACTAGTTGACCATGGGTTAGATTGCTGAAAGACCCGCTAATCAGCCCCTGGCTGGTGTTGTTGATGAGCGTCAAATTCGTTCCGGGTTGAGGCGCGAAACCCAGTCCCAGCACGGCCGTGTTGCCCGTAGCGTTTAATCCATTGACCGTGACTGGTATGATCCCAGACGAAGAAAATGTGGTAACCAGTGGCTGACGCGTTACCACGAGCGTGTAGGTCTTGGTGGAAGAATTCTGCGCAGTAACGAGAATCGTAATGGTGTTGGTTCCCACATTGAGGTTGATGGAATTACTGGCCAAGCCAGATGTCACAATTGTTCCATTAACACGAACGATTGCTGTGACATCCACTACCGACGGACTGACCGTGATGCTTGTGGCAGAGTAGGAAACCGCAGCCGTGTAAGCCGTAGTGGCGGCATCAAAAGTCGGAGAAAGCGACCCTGCGCTGGGCACCAGCGAGGAGAGATCCGCATTCGCGCTCAAGCGGGTGACTGTGATGTTAGTGGTTCTAGTCGTGATATTGTCCTGCGCTGTGACAACTACCGTGATGATATTCGCACCAACGGCCAGATTGATGGACCCGCTGTTGCTACCGGAGGTCACGACGTTCCCGTTCACCCTAACCGTGGCTGTCGTAGCCGCTAGTGTGGGTCTGACGGTGATTGACTCTGTCGTGTTGGATACGCTGGCAGAATATTCTGTGACGGTGGATGAAAAGCTCGGCGATAACGAACCTGTACTAAGCGAAAGTGAGGAAAGGTTGGCGTTGTTACTCGCTGCGATGAAGGTCATGTTTGCCCCTGGAGTGGTCCCAAGTGCATTTGTGGCGACCACCCGGTATTGGTAGGTTGTGCCCGCCACCAGCCCCGTGATATTTGCACTGACAGCGGTATCGGCGCTGTCTGAAATAGGAGAGGGTGTGGCCGCTACTGAGGTACCATAAGAAGTAGTGAGCCCGTATTCGAAAGAAATGCTCGTGCTGTTGAAGTTCGCGTTCACGAGACCATTCAGAGTCGCGCTGCTGCTGCTGAGGGCTGTAGCAGCGAGTGTTTCCGCTGACGGACGAGCCTGACTGGCGACGATAGCGAGAGAATGCTGCCCTCCGGCGTCGAATCCAGGCGACGAGACCATAAATTTATCTCCTGAAGGCAGGAACGAAGAATCCACGGCGACACCAGCGAAGGCACTCGTCGAGCTATTGTTTCCCAGTTCGCCGTCATTATTGCCTCCCCAGGCGGCCAAACTGCCATCGGAGAACTGGGCAAGGCTAAAGGAGCTACCAGCATCGATGCCAATCACGGTTTTTCCAGTAAACACCGCGGATGGGAAGACACCTACGGGACTAGTTCTGCTCACGGAGCTATTGTCGCCTAATGTACCAGAACTATTGCTACCCCATGTTGCGACCGTACCATCAGAACATAAAGCCATGCTATGAGAATTACCTGCGGCGACTGAAGTCACGATTTTTCCAGATAAAATGCCGGTGCTCACAACGGCGACGGGCACAAGAGAGCCGCTAGTTTGAGTGCCTATTCCCAGCCTTCCTGCATAGCCATCACTACCCCAAGACACCGCCTGTCCACTGGCAATGGCCAGGCTATGAGCATCACCTGCGGAAATCCCCGAAATAACCTTCCCCGCTAAAGCTCCGGCCAATGGAATGATCACAGGAACCGGACTGCCCGCCGTGCTGTTGTTGCCAAATCGCCCTTCACTGTTGTTTCCCCAAGCGACCAGAGTCCCATCGGCGCACAGCGCCAGGCTGTGCGAGCCTCCGGCCGATATCTTAACAACCGTCTTTCCTGAAAGCGCTCCGCTGGTACTAACGAGAACCGGAACCGAACTGTTTGCTGTGATGTTGTTTCCCAACTGCCCGTTCGCCCCCGCTCCCCAAGCCGCAACGGTCCCGTCCGAACAGAGCGCGAGACTGAATGAAGTACCCGCTGAAATGGCGACCACGGTCTTTCCCGCTAGTACACCCGATTGGATGACCGGTACCGGAACAATACTGTCTGTCGTGCTGTTGTTTCCTAACTGCCCAGATCCGTTCTCACCCCAGGCTGCCAAGGTCCCGTCCGAGCAAAGTGCGAGACTGTGATCACCTCCTACTGCAACAGTAAGAATGGTCTTTCCTTTGAGCACACCATTAGAAAGGACGTTGGTCGCAACGCGTCGGTCGGTTGTGGTTCCGTCCCCTAAATTGCCATCCCAATTATCACCCCAGGCCACCACCCGATTGTTGGCCCATTGCAGCACCAGGTCATTTCCATCCCCTCCGTAATAATTCGCCGTGTAATTGTAGCCAATGCCGCCGAAAACAAGAGCGACCTTTTGTCCCTGTGCAAGATTGCTAAACCTCCCTTGGATGAATGGCAAACCAGTATGGCTTACGACGGTGAGATTCGTCCCGACCTCTGGCGCAAACCCGAGGCTCAGATTCACCGTATTTCCCGTTGCGATGTAATTAGACGAGGTGACAGGGATATGTGTGGCGGATTCCCAGTTCGCATTCAAAACCTGAGCCTGCGCGGAAATCGAGAGAATCGACAGAGAGAACAAATGATAGAGGAAAAATTTTAGTTTAAACATGGTAGCAAGTGGTATGATAGGATGGATTTAGAGAGCCATTTGGATAGCTGACGGTTGAGTTTGATGTTTCCTCTGAATTCGTAAAGCCAATGATTTTTGTTAGCGCATGTTGATCTCACTTCTTAAGCGGAATGCTGTCAGCCAGGAGGGGCTCGTTTTCATTAACCTGCGTATGGCTGGGTGATGGGGAGTTGGAACTCGCGGCGGATTGGGGTGTTCGCCGGATTGGTGTGGAGCCATTCGGCGTTGGCGGCGAATTGGAGCCATAGGCGACTCTCGGTTGCTAGCTCGACGAGGGCAGTGCGACAGATTTCCTTCGTCTTGGTTAGGGAGGCGAGTTGGGTATGGTTGATGAGTGAACGGCTGGCGGCGGATTCTGTGGCTTCAGCGGCTGGCTGAGTGGTGGGGGCTGCGGGTGTCATAGGATTGAAGTTTGGTACTTTTTTTGGTTTTTGTTGGTTGATCAGAGTTGGGAAAGCATTGATTTTCAGGGTTTTGCCAAGGAAATGGGACGTTCAGAAGGGAAAATCGGTAGCGCAGAAGGGATGGCTAGCATCGCAGTAAGGGCGGTCAGGATCGCAGAAAGAAAAATCGAGACCGCAGCGAGAAAAATCGGGATCGCAGCGAGCGATTTCGTGCCAAGTGCGAATGAAATCGTCATCGCAGTGAGTGTTTTTGGGATCGCAGAAGGGAAAATCGGAGCCGCAGAAAGGAAAATCGGAGCCGCAGAAAGGTTATTCCCGATAGGTTGATTGCACGGGGCAAATGCCAGCCATTTGCAATGGTGGGGGAGTGGATCAGCGGGATACATAATCAGTTGCTAACTGTCGCGAAGCTAGTGAAATAGCAGTTCGTTGGCGAGAAAAAAATGGCAAGAAAATGCCCCGCAGTAAAGAGCGCTTTCGTGGTAGTTCAACGCGGTGGCATGTTGGCGGTAGTATGAATCGGGTGCGAACTTGGGATCGACGGGAGTGGGCGGCTGGTGGGTGAAGTCGGAGAGCAGTTTTTCCGTATATTCATCGGCGCTGAGGAAGGATTGGGCTTGGTTGATTTGTCGGCGGTCCATGATGTTTTTTGGTTGGAACTAGAAAAAATCAAAAATCAGGCGGTGGCTTCACAATGCAAGGTGACAGACAAAATATAACAATCCCATTCAAGTATGGCAACGCGACAAGGCAACATTGACCGGAAAACACCCCCAGATGCTAGCAATCCACATGTTACGGTTGCGACTTTTTCTGCATATTCTGCGTGAACTTATACCAACTAGATTGGTCGGAGTATCAGTTGTCTTTTGAATATTGACTTATTCGCTGAACCTGCAAACAAAAGACTCTGTTATGCAGCAGCATGTATCAACCTCAGCACCGATCCAAGATACGATTTCTATCTGTCCAGCACCACCATGGGTGAACCGCTCAAGAGTGGTAAACGCGGGTCGGCAGGCGGATGCTCCTCTTACATGCTTGTTGCAGGAGCGGCGCATGCACATACCGTTGAAAACAGATTATTTCCGTTATGTGCATCGTCTAGAATCTCCTCAGGCGGTTCAGCAACTCTCTAAGGTGCAGTTCCGATTCGATCCCCAAGTGGATGATCTGCACATCCATAATGTGTCGATTTTCAGAAATGGGAATTTGACGCAACATGAGAATCTCGATTCGGTGGAATTGCTGAGACGGGAGGAAAATCTAGGCAACAACATCATGGACGGCAGCATTTGCGCACTGCTGGTGTTAAAAGATGTCCGGACGGGTGATGTGCTGGACGTGGAGTATTCTATCGTCAGGAGGGTGGATTTGTTTGATGGCAAAGCGTGTTTGATACACGACGGGCAATATGCGTTTCCCGTGGCTCGCGTCCTTCTTTCTTGGACAGATGAGGAGGATCGTCCGTATTTCCAGAAAGGAGAACTTGAGGGTTATCTGTATGCAGAACGCAGCGAATCCGGCATGTTGATCCGTGAGTGGACATGTTCTAATACGCAGGCATTAGAACCGGAGGATAATGTTCCCGCCGATGTCATTCCCGAGCCATTTCTCCAGTGTTGTAATTTTCCATCATGGGACGCGATTCGTGACGATCTGCTGAAAAAATGGAACTTCCAACCCGCAGAACGGACATCACTGGATTCCGAAGTGCGAGCCATTCAGGACGAGTGTGGAGCGGAACCTGAAAAGCTACTCGATGCGGTATTGATGCGAGTAAGAGACATGGTGCGCTATCAGGCGCGCACCCCTGGATTGCTGGCTATGGTTCCAGAGAATCTTTCCATCGTATGGGAAAGGAAATACGGTGACTGCAAGGAGAAGACCTTGTTGTTTTGCTGGTTCATGCGCGAGCTTGGGTTCCGCTGTGATCCGGTGCTGGTGCATACACAATTGTGCGGGCGGATCGAACACATGTTGCCGTTTGCCGGAGCCTTCAATCATGTGGTGGCTCGCTTGAGCTTTGAAAAATCGGAACTATGGATCGATTTGACTGATATTTATCGAGGGGGCAAACCGAAGGAATGGTGTTCCATGCCGTATCGTGTGGGACTGCCACTCATCGAAGGCAACACTGGCTTACTCTCCATTCCTTACGATAAAGCCGAGTTAAATGAACTAGAAGTCACTGAAACAGTGCATCTCGACAGCAAGTCACGCAAGGGCAGCATCGTTATGAAACTGAAGGCTGAAGGGCGACGATCTGAGTGGCTGAGGGCACTCGTAGATAGCGAAGGATTGCCAGGGATCATGAGATTCATAAAGTCGCTTTGCGAAGTGGGGCGGAAAGGATTTGAGTTCGACGAAGATCCTAATTGGCAGGATCATCGTGAACTCAATTTGATGACGATTGAGGTCAAAGGCCATGTAGCCGACATGATCAAACCTGATCCCGAATACGCTCGGGATTTTGTCAATCTGACACCATTTGCGTTCAATGGAGTGCTCGGATTCGTGCCAAAAACCTCGCGCAAGCTACCTTTCGCCCTCTGGCACCCGTGCGGTGTTTCGCACGAAATCACCGTTGTTCATCCGTCACTCAACAAGGCGGACTGGCCGCGAAAGTCGGCAAAGGATGAGCACGTGATTTTCGATTGCGGCAGCCGCCTCGCGGGAAGCAATCCGGTGTATTGGTTCAAATATAAAACGCTAACCGACAGGATCGAACCCAAGCAATTACCACTCTATAAAAACAAATTGGAATCGATATTGAAAGGGCTCGATATCATGTTGCAACTGCCAAGCCATGGGAGAAGAACGATCAAGTCCGATGATCCCGAGCATGTCTGGGGCGGCGGGATTAGCTCACCCACTCATGAACGAGCTTGGAAGAAAAATGAATCCGTCAACATTGTCCATTTCGTTTGGATCGCACTTTTCGTGGCTTTCATCATCATTCGCATTTTTATGGCAATCTTATGATTCTGTCGCATGAGAAAAGCTTTATCTGAATCTGGATTCATTTTGCCTAATTCTTCGCCACTGAAGAGCAACTGATTTTTGAACCAAAAAATCGGCTGCATCTCAGGGCAAAAAAACTCTAGCATCAGCTGGTAGTGCGCAGGCCGGAGGCGATGGCATTATGCAAAGTGACTGTCCCTTAGCAGAGTTCTCGACATTTTTTCTGATTCGCCTATAATCTGGGAATGCGTAGAGCGAGATGGATAGCACCTTTTGCGAAATTCGGGAAGATGTATTCCTTGGACAACTGGATGCTTTTCCTTACAATCTCGGCAAGAATTCAATCGAAGTGTCCCAATGCCTGTGCCCTCACTCGTCATGTCCAAGAGGTCTTAAAAAAACCCTCCCTCTCGGAAGACGTTATTGTTACGTTTGACATGGACGCGCTCAGTTTTAGTTACAATAACACTCCATTATGAAAATTCCTGTTCTCTGCTTTCTTCTCGTTGCTTGTTGCCCTGCCTTTCTACTCGCTCAGACCGACGATACCCTGATTTATGAGCAAGGTCAGGCTGCGCGGATGATACAAGAAAAGGAAGTCGCCGATAAAATGCAGCAACTGCGAAAAGAAGTGGCGTTGCTCGATGGGAAAGAATTGCGTAAGCATTTGCAAAATCCACAGCCTCGCGCCATCGATTTGCCGACACCTAGCAGTACCCAAATGGACGTCGAGAGCATTGCTGCGCACGCCGTCAGATCCCAATTGCGCGTTGGCTACTGCTACTTGTGCCCTCATTGCGATAAATGGCACCTCAACCTCGCAGGAGGTTACGCCATCGCGCCCGATGTCATCGTTACCTGCCATCATGTTGTCGATAGTAAAAGCGAAATGCGTGAAGCCTATCTTCTGGTTATCGACCACAAAGGCAATGTCGCAGGTGTCACGAACATCCTTGCTAGCAGTAAAGCGATGGATGCCTGCATTCTCCAAGTCGAAGGTGCCAAATTCACGCCGACATCCTTAAACAACAAGGTCCGCGTCGGAGCCTCCTCCTACCTTTACAGCACACCGCTCAAGCAAAATGGCTATTTCAGTGATGGCATCGTCAATCGCTTTTACTGGCATAGCAGCGCGAAACCTGGGAGCGACAAGCACAAACTCGATGATGCTCGCCATTTGAGAGTTCACTTCAGTAATGATTGGGCTCCCGGCAGCAGTGGCTCGCCTCTCTTTGATCATTCAGGTAACGTCATCGGCCACGTCTCTACGATTTCTCCACTCTCTTCAGAACCAAGCAAAGCAGCTCAGATCACCTTGCACGAGGGAGTGCCCGCACATGCGGTGATGAAATTGGTCGAAGCCATGAAAACACCAGAAGAAATCACCCGCATCGCCACTATGGAAGCAAAGGAACAAAAAGCCGACACCACTGATCAAAAAACTCAGCCAAAGAAGCCGACACCCCGCGGCAATCGCAAGGATGGAGCGCCGGCTTCAGCCGGCTTTCAAAATTCCAAAGAAAAAAAGATGCCGGCTGAAGCCGGCGCTCCATAAGATAGGAATTGCATGGGAAAAGGAATTTATAGCCGAGGTTACTTGCCTCACTGGGATTTCTCCGGGTCCGTGCAGGCCGTTACGTTCCGCTTGGCCGATTCAGTACCTGGGAAAGTGATTCAGGCTTGGAAGAAGGAATGCGAGGCTGAGCCAGATGATCTGACCCGGCAGAATGAACTCCACCGCAGGATAGCAAAATACGAGGATGCCGGACACGGCGAGTCACTTTTGAAAAGACACGATTGCGCAACCATTGTCCAAACAAAGATCATCTCAGGGCACGCCTCTCGTTATCGGTTGATTGACTGGTGCATTATGCCTAATCATGTGCATGTATTGTTTCGTTTGAATGGGGAAACCCTCTTTTCTGACACCCTCCATGCGTGGAAAGGATCAAGCGGGTTCGAAATCAACCGACTGCTTGGTCGGACAGGATCATTGTGGCAGCGCGAATACTATGATCGCTACGTGCGCGACATGGATCACTTTCAAGACTGCCGGATCTAAATACGAAACAATCCGGTGAAAGCAGGACTCTGCAACAATCCCGAAGAGTGGCCATTCTCATCCGCTGGCTGCGGGTGGCATCCGGATAAAGGTGCGCAGGCTTCAGCCGACTTGGAATGATACTCAAGCGAGGATGGTGCTGATAGAAAAGATGATGCCGGCTAAAGCCGGCGCTCCGCACGGAGGCTTGGCGAACAGGAACTCAATTCTAGATCATGGTAGCCTCACTTCCACCATGGCAAAGGACTTGGGCAAGGTTGCTGGATTCGCGGATTCTTGGACGACGACACGCTCCCAATTGGCGTCGATGGAACTCACTACGGGAGTTGCGCTCATTGCAACCAAGGAACCAGGCGCCAAGGTGCTTGATCGCATGGGAGTGTAAATCAGTCCACTACCTTTGCGGCGGAGGAATTCGACGCGGATCATCGTGGACGCACCTGATCCCGTGAGCCCGATGGCGGGGAGTCCAGCGTTGCCCGTGCCGCTTACGAGTGTGCGGCTATCAGGGCCGGACAAATTCATGTTGAAGGCATATTTCAGCAGATTCTGCACGCCATCGTTGTGGGGAGTGGCCGAGGGCAGCGCGTTGGTGCCAGTCAGGCTAGAGTTGGCTGAAATCGAGTTATCGAAAGCGGTCAGTGCCGTGACACCACTTCCACTGAGATTGATGATAAATGGGTTCTCATCGGTGTCGTTGTTCGGAATGGATAACACTGCGTTTTTCACGCCGAGGCTTGAGGGCGAAAAACGAACGGTGAATGTCGTGCTGCCGCTCGGACTGGGGATGGAGCTTGCGGGCTGGCTGGTGACAGTGAAGTCCGTGTTGCCCGACACCATGACTCGCGGCACACCAGTGAGGGCGAGTTCGCCGGTGCCGGTGTTGAAGATTGTAAAAGTGAGATCTAAGCTAGCTCCAACGACTAGAGGTCCGAAGGCTTGTGTCGAATTACTGACGACATTGGTTCCCGCCAGTTGGATCGCGATCTCAGATGGTTCGATCACAGGTCCCAAACCTGAGAAAATATACGCTGCGCCGGAGCTGCTAGCTAAGCCGTCGGGCATGCTATTCACCCCAGACGCGCTACTGTCATCACCATTTGCCCCGACGACTGCCGTATCCCCCGACACTTCAACAGAGCGGCCGAAATAGTCACCAGGCTTGGTATGCGTCGGTTTCAAATACGCCAGTTGAGTCCACGTCGCTCCGCTGCGTGTGAAGACATAGGCAGCTCCAGAAGAGCTAGCTGTTTCGTTTGGCAAGCTGTTCACGCCAGTTGTGCTGCTGTCCTCATTGTGAGCTCCGACGACTATCGTATCCCCCGACACCGCCACCGAAGCGCCGAACTCGTCATCCATGCCAGTGTTAGAAGCTTTGAGATACGCCTGCTGAGTCCATATCGTCCCGCTACGGGTAAAAACGTACGCCGCGCCGGAATTTCGCGTAATTTCGTTGGGAACGCTGTTCACTCCTGTCGTACTACTGTCCTCTTCTCTAGCTCCGACAACCACAGTGTCTCCCGAAATTGCGACGGAAGAGCCAAATAAGTCGCCCGCCCCCGTATTGGATGCCTTGAGATACGCCTGCTGGCTCCACGTCGTTCCGCTACGGGTGAAGACGTAGGCCGCACCAGAAAACTCTGCGCTATTGTTCGTTTGTGAGCCGTTCACTCCCGTTGCATTACTGCCCTCGCCAGATGCCCCGATGATCAGCGTATCTCCTGAAACGCTCGCCGAGCTACCGAATAGGTGCCACGCCCCAGTGTTGGACGCCTTGAGATACGCCTGCTGGCTCCACGTTGTCCCGCTGCGGGTGAACACGTAGGCCGCGCCAGAGCGTTCTGCGTTATTGTTCGTTTGTGAGCCGTTTACTCCCGTTGCATTACTGGCTTCGTTATTAGCTCCGACCACCACCGTGTTCCCGGATATTGCCACCTTACTGCCGAAAGCATCTTCAGCGCCTGTGTTGCTAGCCTTGAGATACGCCTGCTGGCTCCAGGTCGTCCCGCTGCGGGTGAAGACGTAGGCAGCGCCAGCAAAAGACGTGCTTTTGTTGGGCGTGCTGTTCACCCCTGTCGTGCTGCTGGTCTCACCATAAGCCCCGACGACCACCGTATCCCCCGACACAGCAACCGAAGCACCAAAATACTCGACCGCCCCAGTATTGCTGGCTTTCAGATAGGCTTGCTGGCTCCACGTCGTCCCGCTGCGGATGAAGATGTAGGCAGCACCGGATCTCCTGCTATTCTCGTTGGGAGCACTATTTACTCCAGTCGTGCTGCTATCTTCGTAGGGAGCGCCGACGACTACCGTATTCCCCGACACCGCCACCGAGTAACCGAACTCGTCTTCATCCCCTGGGCTGGATGGGGTATTCGATGCTTTGACATATGCCTGCTGGCTCCAAGTTGTCCCGCTGCGGGAGAAAACGTAGGCTGCACCGGCCCTTTCGGCATTATCGTTCGTTTGTGAACCGTTCACTCCCGTCGTGCTACTGGACTCACCATAAGCGCCGACGACCACGAGATCCCCCGACGCCGCCACCGAGATGCCAAACTGGTCACCTATACCAGTGTTGGAAGACTTGAGATAGGCCTGCTGACTCCAGGTCGTCCCGCTGCGGGTAAAGACGTAGGCAGCACCAGCAGAAGACATGCTTGCGTTGGGCGTGCTGTTTACCCCTGTCGTGTTGCTGGCTTCACCGTAAGCTCCGACGACTACCGTATTTCCCGAAACCGCCACCGAGTAGCCGAAATAGTGAAAGGTCCCAGTGTTGGAAGCCTTGAGATACGCTTGTTGGCTCCACGTCGTGCCGTTACGGACGAAGACGTAGGCCGCGCCAGAGCGATCTACGTTATTGTTCGTTTGTATTCCATTCACACCCCTAGCACTGCTGTCCTCTTCACTAGCCCCTATGACCACCGTATTTCCCGATATCGCTACCGAAGTACCGAAATAGTCACTCGGCTCAGGGTTGCTGGCTTTCAGATACGCTTGCTGGCTCCAAGTCGTCCCGCTACGGACGAAGACGTAAGCTGCCCCTGAATCGTAGGCACTCTCGTTCGGCGTGCTATTAACACCCGTCGTGCTGCTGCCCTCCCTGTAAGCACCGACGACTATCGTATCCCCCTCCACCGCCAACGAGTAGCCAAATTGGTCAAACCACGAGATGTTGCTGGCTTTGAGAAACGCCTGCTGACTCCACGTCGTCCCGTTACGAGTGAAGACGTATGCAGCGCCGGAAGCAGGAGCGTTTTCGTTGGAGGCGCCATTCACCCCCGGCGAGTTACTGCTCTCGGCTTTGGCTGCCACGACCACTGTGTCACTGGATGCCGCTACCGACCAGCCGAACGAGTCATCCGCACCTGTGTTGCTGGCTTTGAGAAATGCCTGCTGGCTCCATGTTGTTCCGCTACGGAAGAACACGTAGGCCGCACCAGAATTGCGAGCACTCTCGTTGGGAACACTGTTGACACCCGTCGTGCTACTGTCCTCATACCATGCACCCACGACCACCGTGTCACCGGAGACTGCTACTGACCAGCCGAAACGATCATCCTCCCCAGGGTTGGACGCCTTAAGATACGCCTGCTGGCTCCACGTCGTGCCACTACGGGTAAAGACGTAGGCAGCCCCAGAATTGGGGGTGCTCTCGTTAGGCGTGCTGTTTACCCCTGTCGAGCTGCTGTCCTCGCCTGTAGCGCCAACGACCACTGTATCGCCAGAAATCGCCACTGACACGCCGAAAAAGTCTCCGGTTTCCCCGCCATTGTTTCCGGCCTTCAGGTAGGCCTGCTGGGCGATGGGATCGATCGTGAGCGGGTAGCGGGCTGTGGATTCCTCCACCAGTAGGCGCACCTCGCTCCCCACCACCTGGAAGCGAGACGGCAGCACTTTGCCATCGGCATCCCAGACTTTGAGGCCACAATAATTGACGAGCGGGGCACCGCCCGCATCGCGGAAGTACACCGTAAGGCCGTCCTCCGTGAGACTCGGTCGTAATGGCCCCCGGGTAGCGAGGGTAAGAGTCAGCGCTTCGTTTGGCCCATTCTCCATCGGGCGTGTCGCAAGGGTGAAGCCGTGTTCCAGCCCGCGCGAGTCGTTGACGAACCATTCTTCAATGCCATCGCCCCACTCATAGCTGAGCCGCTGGCCTGCCGCACGAGCTACTGGCGTGCCATCGATACGAGTCTGCCGCTCGCCGAAGCCGTAGCTTTGGAAGGCTAGTCCCCATGTCCACTCCGCGTCCTTGGGTTTTGCTAGGAAACCCCGCCCGTCGAAGGTGGTAGTCCACTGCTGGCGGGAATTGACCGCCTGCCAGCCGCCCTCGACGGCGCGGATCTGATGGGTCCATCCTTCATGAGCGTCACGGATGCTCGACCAATCCGATTTTTCTAGTCCTGTAGGAACTTGCTCGGGCGAGGTAAGTTGTTGCGGCTTACCGACAGGTAAGGCGGATGGCGTGGCCGCGAGGGCGAGACTTGAGATGCCTGCGAGGAGGAGTGGAATCATTTTCATTTTGCTTAAGAGTTGAATGGCGATCCATCGCTAAAGATGCGCGTCTTTGGCGGCGGTGCCGACAATATTGCGCGAGTGAGGTGGTGAGGCACGATGACCTGTCAGGCTCTTGCCCGTTTTTGGTGGGAAACAAGACTGATGCGGCGCACATCATGCGGATGGAGCAAAACTTTCCGGGGTTGCTGGGTCAAGGTTTTTTCGCAGCGTTAGAATTTTTTGGAGCCGCAGATCGGGAGGTGTTTCATTGGTGGATTCTGCACATGGTCACGAACTCGTTTTCTAGGAAATCTCGTACATTGATTCAACCCGAGATCCAAAGTATAACGCCGCCATTCGCCTCCACCATTTGCTGCGCAAGGCATTTCAGACTTTGGGGCAGCATCTTTGGATGCAGCCCACTGCAGCCATGAAATGCCTTGCACATCAAAGCCTAGTAGCGACTGTCTAACGCTCTACTTCGGATCTCGGATTCAAGTCGCAGCAACTGCGCATTGACTCCCGAAAAATCTGATGCGTAAAATCGATTCCGTGGTCGTTGGAGCGCCGAAAACTCCATCAATCGATCCTCTAACTCCTATGTCCCACGTCCCATCGACTCCGACCAAAGAACAAATTGCCGCTATGGAGGCATGGCCAGGGCTATCGCGAGAAAATATCACGCTCATCACCTCGGGTTGTCAGGCAGAGGCTGCATTTCTGGAACTCGAAACAGCAGGAGAAGTCGGCTTCGATACCGAATCAAAGCCAACGTTTCAGAAGGGTGAAGTATCGAATGGCCCACACATCTTGCAGTTTTCCACGACGCGTCACGCCTTCATTTTTCAGTCGCAACGTAGCGAATCATTCGACGTAGTTTCGCGACTTTTACTCTCACCATCCATTCAGAAAATTGGCTTCGGCTTGCGTGGCGATGTTCACCAGATTTGGCAACGCTTTGGCATCCGGCCCGAGGCTCTTTTTGACCTCGATCAATCATTCAAAAAACTCGGCTACCGCAACGCTGTTGGAGCGAAATCTGCCATTGCCATGCTTTTCCAACGTCGATTGCAGAAATCGAAGCGCATCACGACCAGCAATTGGGCCAGCAGAACTTTGACCACGGATCAAATCCTCTACGCGGCCAACGATGCCTACGCAGCTATCGTTGTTCATCACGCACTACAACAGGCAGGAGTCGTTATATCGAACGGGTAAGCACCACGGCGACAGAGCGCGTTTGTGGCAGAATGTACTTTTGGATGCGAATGCGACATTGGTTGATGGGAAATGTTTTTAACAGCATTTCCGCAATTTCTTCGGCCATCGTCTCGATCAATCTACGTGGACGAGATTGCACGAGTACTTCTACCGCCTGCACCACGGCGACATAATCGATCGTATTGCGTATGTTGTCGTTGAGTTTCGACCAAGATTGCAAAGGCCGAATTGAAATATCGAACAACAAAACTTGTGGACGCAATAGTTCTTCATCCGTGACACCCACGAAGCACTGAATTTTCAGTTCATTGATTTCAATTAAATTCATTAGCTCAGATTGGTTGAAGTTTGCAGGGAAATGTTGCGGAATGCGGCCAAGTCATCTACCAGCCAATCAGGCTGTGCTTCATGAAGGGCATGGTGGTGCGTGTAGCCAGTGAGCACAGCCACGCTCCTTACGCCACCGTGTTTGGCGGTCTCAATGTCGTGAACCATGTCGCCAAAGTAAAGAGTTTTGGTCGGATCGAGTCCATGCCGATCCAAAATGTGGCCGATCATTTCTCGTTTATCGATGACGCCCGAGTAGGTCGATTCAAAAAAATGCCGCAGAGAAAGATCGTCAAGTTGAGCCTCAAAGGTAGCAGAATCCATGCTGGTAAGTATGAAGCATCGTATGCCTTGAGCTTGGGTCCACTCTAGTGTTTCACGCGCATGAGGCAATACCGTAACTGGCACCTCGGAGTTCGCAAAAGCTGTACGAAAATCTGTTTCCAGATGAGCAAGTGGCACGTGGGGAATGTGTTCTTCGTAAAATTCCGAATAGGGTAAGCGGAAATTTGTGCGAAACGCTTCGCGATCCATGGCAGGGCAACCATGGATCGCGAAAACAGCATTGGTCGCCTCAAGGGTTGGTCCCATGTCATCGACGAGAGTGCCAGACCAGTCAAAAATATAATTAACGAACATAGGACTAAGATGGATTAACCGAAAGAAAACCGCAAGGCTTGGATTTTTTCACCGCCTGGACTGGCACGCAATTTTTGCAGCAATCCCGTTTTCATTTGCTCTAGGTGAAAACGCATCGCCGATTGTGTAACTCGAATCGTTAGCATACCCTTTTTTAAAGAATCAGGAAAACTGCCCTTGGCGATGTAATCGCCGACAAGCTCAACCCACATGCTGCGCAACATTTCTTCGTGGATTCCCTCATCAAGGCCAACGCGGCGGATGATCTCTGCAATGAATTCGCTAGGGCGATGAAGGCATGAATTCAAATCAGGATCGCCGTCTTCTCTCCACCAATCTCTTGCGGGTGCTTTTCTGCGAGAATGGTTTGAGGGAGTGAATTCCATATTTGATCAGTCATCGCCATCTTGTCCGATAGCTTCAACCGGGCAACCTTCCATGGCCTCGCGGCATTGCTCGATCTCTTCGTCGGATTCTGGCTGCTTGTAAACGTAGGAATAGCCTTCGTCGTCGGAGCGGGTGAAATTTTTTGGCGCGGTCTCACGGCACAAATCACAATCGATGCATTGACTATCAACGTAAAACTTACCGTTTACATTTTCTTTATTTTTGTCGTCTCTGTCTGCCATAACTTCTTTTCGGGGAGAATTTGGCGTGAAATGACGGGTTAAGCAAACAGTTTTTTTTGAATTTACTTCCCCTTAGGGAATTCCACGAATACAATCACCATCGTTCGCCAACTATGTCTGAAACTAACGATGTTCCAGTTCCAGAGAGAAAAAAACCTCTCAGGAACCCGAAAAAACCAACGATGCAAAAAAAAATCAAATTTGCATCCGAGATGGATTTATGGAATTTGGAGGAGGATGCCGAACCTCTTCAATTGGAAACTGCGAGAATGGACACTCGTCGTGCCACTTTCTTGCCCCCTGCTCCAGAAATCACCGCAGAACTTAGAGAAGTTGATGAATCGGATGCAGAAGAAGTTGAAATTACCGCAGTAGAAGAGCCGGAACCGGAAGAAATTCCTGCACCGACAATCCCTACAACCCGCCACGTTATAGATACGCCTGTAAAATCTTCCAAAGCTCGCTTAACCGAAAGCAAAAAACCTGATGCGCCGCAAGCGCAACAAAAAAGCCCAACGGACAACAACGATCTGTGGGATGATCTTGATCCCAACGATACCAATGATGCAAACGAGGATGAAGTCGATCCAACGCCAATCCTTCGTGTGATCGATGAAGTAGCGCCAGAACAATCCTCGGCTGTGGCACCAGAGCCTGTTGTTGAGCAGAAGCCTGTTGTTGAGCAGAAGCCTGTTATTGAGCAGAAGCCTGTTGTCGAGCAGAAGCCTGTTGTTGAGCAAAAGCCTGTTGTTGAGCAAAAGCCTGTTGTTGAGCAAAAGGTTGAATCACACTCGGCGACAAAAGAAGATCTATCTCATCCTATTCAGCCAGAATCTGCTGGAGTTTCTCCCGTTTTGGCAAAAGTCGAAGAAGCTAAGGTAGAGAAGCCAGAGGTTACAGATCACAAAACTAAAACTCCCTCTTTTGTTGCCTCGCTTACAAAGTTGGAAAAAATTGCGATTTTGGTTTTTTTCAGTTTATTTTTAACACTCGTTATCGCGGCGAAAATCTATTTTGATAGCAATGTCAAAGAAGAAAAAAATCTCTACGCGCGGCCAGACTTCCCCGTAAAAGGTAGTTATGTGACAGTAGAGAATATGGAGTCCTACTGGAGAGAGCCGATCCGAAGTGGCAAAGAGGCTGATCCTGTGCAACTCAAAGTCATTTCCATAGCCGAAGTTACGATCAAATTACCGAAAGCATCTTCTCATTCAGGAGCCTTGAGAGTGAAGTTTTATGACGGGCAAGGTAGTGCCGTGGGTGATACTGTGACCAAGTCCCTGAACAGTGGATCATTCCAAACCGATCAAGAAGGTAAATTTGCCTGTACCGCAGGTTTTACCACCCCTGAGGAAATCGACAATTATCTGGCAAATGTCAACAAGCCCTGGCGCGTCGAGGTTTATGAGGCGAGTCGCTACGATGCACCCTTAAGTGAATACACCCTTCTATTCTCGGCACCCATTTCCACAATTCAAAAGTAATACCTCGCAACAATGAATGAAACTTACAGTCCCTTAGTGCCGCGTGAAGGATGGCACGTTATGCATTTATTTTACCGCGTCGATCACAGCCTCTGGCAGATGTTTTCTAACGAGCAACAGCGGGCCGCGATGACGAAATTGACAGAATTGGTCGCAGAAATTCGCGCTACACCAGATACCCATCTACTGACATTCGCCATCGCCACGCCGAAAGCAGATGTCGGCTTCATGCTGCTCACTCCCGATCTTCAGGTGGCGACGGCTTTTGAAAAACGTCTAACACTTTCCTTAGGAGCGGACGTTCTGCAACCTTGCTACTCGTATTTATCGCAAACTGAAAGGTCTGAATATACGACTACTACCGCGCAGCACGCAGCAGAGCTGATTCGAGACAAAAACATGACGGAAGGCAGCGAAGAGTATCTTCAAGCGATTTCCGAGTTTGAACAAAGAATGGAGCATTACCTCCAACACCGCCTCTATCCAGTTTTGCCTAACTGGCCAGCAATATGCTTCTATCCTATGTCGAAAAAGCGGAGTGGTGCCGACAACTGGTATGCTTTGGACTACGAGACACGACGCACTCTTATGGCTGGGCATGCTCGCACCGGCCGAAATTTCTCGGGAAGAATCCTACAGCTCATCTCAGGATCTACGGGTTTGGACGAATATGAATGGGGTGTAACCCTTTTGGCCAAGGACACCATCGACATCAAATCAATCGTTTATGAAATGCGTTTCGACGAGGTTTCCGTACGCTACGGGGAGTTTGGCGACTTCTACATCGGCATGCAACTTCCTCTCGACGAGCTGTTTCGTCGTGTTTGTTTGGTAAACGACTGATAGGAACATTTGACTTCTGCGTATTTTTGACTACCTTTCGATCATCGAGTATGAAACGCCTGTATTACGGAATTTTAACAATTTTCTTGCTCGCCAAGAGCGGTGCCCAAAATTTGCCGCAGCGTCAAAGCGATGTAATTTCCGCGCAGGTAGAACAAATGTATGAAAAAGGCCTCCGCTTTCTGTCGTCAAAGCAGAACAAAGAAGGTTGCTGGGACGATTCCCAAGGAAACGAGCCCGGTGTCGTAGGATTAGCGACGATCGCGTTTCTTGCCCATGGCGAAGATCCGAATCACGGTCCGTATGCAAAAAATATCCGTCTTGGAATCGATTACATCATTGCAAATCAAAGCTCGACGAACGGCTACATCGGCAGTAGCATGTACAATCACGGGTTTGCCACCTTAGCCTTGGCAGAAGCTTATGGAGCAATTGAGCACCCAAAAATTGCCCTAAGTTTAAAGAAAGCAGTGGAACTCATTCTATCTTCACAGAAGCGCAATTCGAAAAAAGCTTGGCGCTATACTCCCGATGCCAATGATGCCGATACAACCGTATCAGGTTGCCAAATTGTGGCATTACTCGCAGCACGTAACGCAGGAATCGCGGTGCCGGATGAAGCGATTCAAGGCGCTTTAGCTTACATGGATAAATGCCGCGGAAGCGACGGCGGCTATGGTTATACATCAGCTGGCGGAAGTCGCCCTACCTTGACCGCAATCGGCTCGCTTTGCCTATCACTCGCCAAGAAGAAGGACAGCAAAGGATTCTTAGCCAGCACGAAATATTTGCAGAATCAGATCAACTATCGCGATCCTCATTATCCGTATTACTTAGAATACTACATGTCACAGGCTTTATTCCATGCCGATGAAAAATTGTGGGACGAATGGAATGCAAAGAATATCAAGCTACTTTCAACGACTCAATCACCTGACGGCTCTTGGCCTGGCCGTATGGGATATGCCTTCAATACTTCTGGGGCACTCCTCTCTTTGGCTCTCAATTATCGATTTTTGCCAATCTATGAAAAATAACATGCTCCTTTTTCTTTCTCGTTCGCAATTGGCAAAGCCATCTGCATGTTGGATAGTTGTTGCATCATGTCTATCCTTAGCATCTTCCAAGGCTGAGGATGTGTTGCGCTTCTCCAATGCGGATCAACTCCACGGAAGTTTTCAAGGGATTGATGAGAAAGGAGAAATCTCATGGAAAAGATCGTCCACAGATTCAGTTTACCAATCGAAAGAAGTGCGGTCTGTTATTTTCGGTTCCAACAAAAAAATCAATTCCGCAGAATACTCTTACATACGCCTCAAAAATGGCGATATCATTCCGGGCAATGTCGTGCAGCTCACCGACAAAACATTAAAAATCAAAGGTGATGTTGTAGGGGATTTAGAGATTCCTCGCGAACATGTTCGAGAGATTTGCCCAGAGCCTTTCGGGGGACGTATTCACTATGTGGGTCCCTTTACCACTGAGGGCTGGAGCGTCCTTCATCCAAAGGAAAAAGGAAAAGATCAAGCTTCTTCAGCTGAGGCGGCAAAGGATGCTCCCGATCAGAAAGACGATGCAAATAAAGGTGAAAAAGAGGTCGATGCCGCAACTGAAACACCGAAAAAGGCGATGGAAGCGGAAAAAAAAGATGATGATAAGCATTGGAAACACATCGGATCTGCTTGGTATCGCAAGGACAGCTCGCTTACGTTAATCCGCAAAGACTGCCTTCCTTCCTCTTCTCTATTACGCTTCCGCGCACAATGGAGAAGCAGGATCAACTTAAATATCGTGATGAATGCCGATTTTATGCCACCTCCTGCAAAAAAAGAAAATAAAGAGGATGCAGGCGAAGCCAAAAAAAATGCAGCTATTGCTATGGCTGGAGGTATGATGTTCCAAAACAGCAGTCAACAGATGCACTTGCCCAGTTTGGGAAATGCCATTGTGCTGAATATCTATCAAAGCTACCTCTCGCTGTCCCGTGTCGGCTACAGAAAAAATGGTGAATTTTTCGTTAACCGTATCACGCAAGCTCCTTCAGCGCTCCAGCTCGAAGAGTCAGGCGATTCGGTTTTTGAAATTCGTAGCGATAAAGCAGCTGGCATGCTGATGCTTTTTGTCGATGGAAAATATGCGGCCCAGTGGGAAGATATCAAGGAATCCGCAGACGTGGAAGGAGATGATGGTGATCAAATGCTTCCTCTTGGTAATGGGATAGGCTTTCAAGTAGCAGGAAACAAATTACCGATCCGAATTAACGACATTGTGATCGCGGAATGGAACGGGGTTCGCGATCCAGCACGTAGCTTTGCTCATGACAAGCGTGATATTCTGCTACTTACCAATGGCATGGATCGTTATTCTGGCACACTTGAGAGCATTAGCAACGGCACAGCGGTTTTCCAAAGTAGCCTAGGAAAATTATCGATTCCTCTAACGGAGCTCTCAGAAATACACTTTGCAGGATTAGACGATAATGCATCGAATGTCCAAACCGCATCTTCGATAGGAATTTCGTTCTTCCCCATTGGGAAAGTTTCTGGACAGATTGTTGGTGCAGACTCAAACCAAATTCAAATCAAGCACCCGTTGGCAGGTGACCTGAAATTACAGATGAATCAAGCTCTCATGATTCATTTTTCCGACGAAAATAGTTTTATCGATGATCTTTTAGTCGATGATAAACCACTAGAAATCCCTGAAGAATGAGCCTGAAGTGTTTCCAACTTTTCTACGTCATCCCTCTAGCATTTGGATTGATGCACTGCGCATCTGCGGACAATATTTCGCTTGGAGTTCATGGGCAATTGCAGGGCACCATTGAACCATCCGCATCAGAGGGTATGATTCAATTGCGGTCACCTCTAGCCGCCGATCCCTTACTTGTCAAAAAAGACACAATATCTTCTTTGAAGTTCTCAAACCCAAAACAAGTGGCGAAACTTCCTCAAGTCATTCGGTTGAAAAACGGCGATCAATTGCCGATTGAAATCGAGTCATTTTCTAACAATGTCCTTCGCTTCATCAGTCCATGGAACACGACCCATGACTTGGAAAAAAACCGCATCGATTCGCTATCACTTGGTACGAGCGATAGTAAGATTCTCTATTCTGGACCAAAGCAGAAAGAATGGAATCTGAGTGACGGATGCAAATTCAATGATGGTGTCGTTCAATTTGGCAGCTCTGGTCAGGCTTCTTGGCAAGTGCCCAAGCTCCCATCGCGTCACATCATTACGTGTAATTTAGACTTTAAATCAGATGGCAATATCAAAATCATAATCGCCAGCGATTCGGCTCAACCGTATAGTTCGGAAATGAGCGGTTATACCATTACGATGAATCAAGAGACCCTGCAGATGACTCGAAACCTAAAGGCAGGAAAAAAAATCTACTTGCTGAACGACCAAAAATTTCTTTCCCAAGAAAAAATCAGTCAACCCTTGTCCTTAGAATTGCGCGTGGATCAAGACAATCGCATGCTGCAACTCTTCATCAACGGCAAGAGCGTTCGTAATTCCATCATGGATCCTGAACAAACCGGGGAAATGCCGAAAGGGGTCAATTATCACCTGATGTGCAATGGCAGACAGCAAGAAACGCAATTGAATCAATTTACCATCTCTGATTGGAACAGCAATCTCGCCACTTCAATAGCAGAAAAACGTCTCTCGACGAAAACCGACATGCTATACGACATTGAATCCAATCATTGTTCTGGAGAGCTGGTTGCCATCACTAAGGGCGCAGAAAAAAAGATTACTTTCAGCAATCCTCATTCGCCTGCCCCTATTGAGTTACCATTTCAAAGTGCCGCTATATTGTATTTCTCGGGTGAAACGACGAAGCCCGATGGGTCATTCATCATCCGCACCTCTGGGGCTGGCACTTTGCATGTAACGGAATACCAACTCAACGATGGCATGGTAAAGACCAAGCATTCGATCATAGGAGACTTGGCAATTCCTCTCTCTCACATAGAAGAAATCTCACGCTCATGAAGAAGTATTTTTCTATTTTTTCCCTCGTTACTCTCACATCATCATTTTCTGAAGTAGCGAAATTGCCTTTATTGACGTTTGTCAATGGTGACAAACTCCAAGGTGTAGCTGTAGCGGTTGAAGATCAGAAGTTGGCTTGGAAATCGGAAATCCTTGGTGCTACGAGTCTCTTGTTTGTAGATAAAATCAAAGAACTCAGTTTCCCATCCGCTGTCGCCGCCAAGTCGGATGCCAGTCACATTGCCCACGTGCGCTTCAATCCTGATCTTCGTCAGCAGAACCAAAAATTAGCGGGAGATTCGCTATACGGTTCCTTAGTCGATGTTACCGATACAAGTATCATTCTTGATACTTGGTATGCAGGAAGACTTACCATTGATCGCAACATGGTGAGCCAACTGGAAATTCAAGAGATGCGACCGCCTTTGTACACAGGCCCGAATCTAACTTCAGATTGGAAAGCCGTGCCAACAGGCTCTTGGGTGCAAGAAGATGGGAAACTTCTTATGAAAAGAGAGTCGGGTCACATAGGACGTGAATTCAAAGAAATGCCCGAAAGCTATTGTTTTTCCTTTTTGGCTGAATGGAGCGGGCAACTCTCCATGCAATTAACCTTTTGTGCCGATCAAATGGACAGTAATAGACCTGAAGATGGCTACATTCTCTACATCGATGCTAGTTATTGTCATCTAAGAAGAAGTGTGAAAGGCGCTCAACCTCAAATGTTTGGAGCCATGAGAGGGGAGGAAGGGCCAGATACTAGCACCATAAGAGAAAAAGAAAAATCTGTTTTCAAACTTTATGTTGATCGCTCGACGGGGAAGATCGTTCTGTTTAGCGATGAAACAAAGATTCACGAATGGCAAGATCCATCCCCCAAATGCAAAGGGAAAATCATTCATTTTCAGCCATCGAATACGCGAAACCAAAAGACCCGCATCAGCCAGATTGCCATGAACCATTGGGACGGTTTTCTGTCTCAAGACTTAGAAGATAAAGCGAACCCTATTACCAATCCTGAACCAGCAAAAGGCGAACAACGCATCCGACTTCGCAACGGCGATATTGCTCTCGGCTCCGTTCAAAAAATTTCTGATGGCGCTGTGCAGCTCAAGACACGCTTTGGCGATTTATCTTTACCTATCGAGCGCATCACGGATCTTAAATTAACTCCGCCTGAGTATAACGAGCGATTGCTACAAAATGGCGATGTTCGCTGTTGGTTTCCTGATGGCAATCACATCACTTTCCGACTCGAGTCGATTACCGCGGAAGGGAAATGGAAAGGTTATGCGCAAAACTTCGGCGAAACAGAGTTTGATACAAGTGCATTTTCTAAAATCGAGTTCAATCTCTATCCTCCTTTAGTAAAAGATTGAGCAATCTTTCCCGTAAGATAAATCAAAGACGTTCTACGTATGAATGTGACGCACATCAGCTCATCTATCGCCATCATGTCGTTTGCGGTAAGCCTGTCATCTTGTGGCATCAGTTCCAAGCTCAGAACCATCAAGCCAGCGAGCGTTTCTCGTTTCTCTATTCGTGATCTCCTTCCCGCAACCATCCCCGTGATTTCGGTTGATGAATCAAAATGGATATCTAACGAAAGTTACGAGGAAAAACTAGTAGCAGGTTCTGCGGATGTCTATCCCTCTCAAGATCTTGATCTGCCCACAGAGTTGCCTCTCGAAGTCGAGCAGGGTCTGCTGCCGCCGAAACCTCAGTAGCGACTTTTCTCGCATGGCGCGTGTTGTTTATCTGCCGCAAATCGGTAACGAGCTAATCTTTCCGCCAATTTCCATGGCGCGGGAAGATGGCATGCTGTGCTTTGGTGGCGATCTTTCCCTAGAGCGCCTTCTTCTCGCCTACCGAAGTGGAATTTTCCCTTGGTATGGCTCAGACCAGCCAATCATCTGGTGGTCTCCTGACCCTCGTGCCGTAATGATTCCGGATAACATTCGCATCAGCCACAACGTGCGTAAGCTGCTGCGCCAAAATAAATTTGACCTCACCAAAAACACCGCTTTTGACAAGGTGATTGCTCATTGTCGAAATATCCCGCGCCATGGCCAAGATGGAAGCTGGATCACCGCCGAGATGGAACATGCCTACATTTCCCTGCATCGCGCAGGCTACGCCAACTCGTATGAAGCATGGATCGATGGCGAATTGGTGGGAGGGCTTTACGGTGTCAACATCGGTCGCGCATTCTTTGGCGAAAGCATGTTCTCACTTACTGCGAATGCCAGCAAAGTCGCTTTCGCATGGATGATCGATGATCTCATTCGATCTGGCATTACGTTATGCGATTGCCAAGTCGCCAATCAACACACCCTATTTCTTGGTGCAAAAGAAATCCCCCGAGAAGAATATTTGCAACTTCTTGACCAAGCCTTGGTGACGTAAGTCCACTAGTCCACCATTGAGTTTTTTGCTACATCTTGCTTTTATCGCTTTGCCACTGGCGAATTCCGCATTACCATACTCCTCATGCCCACCGAGCCAAAACCAGATCCTCGCTTTGACGATTTCCTATTCCTGCAAGCACAAAACGCCGGTCTATTTCTTGGGCAACTTCCCCATCCAGCCACTGGTCAAACCAGCCTCAATCTCCGCGCCGCTCGCTCCGTTCTTGATTCTCTGGAGATGCTCGCCGCCAAAACTGCCGGCAACCTCACCATTCACGAGCAAAAACTTCTCGATGCCGCCTTGGCCAACATTCGCAGCTTGTACCAAAAAAACGCGTAATACCTCATGTCATTCCTTATCAAAAATATCACCGCCTGCAATGGCCAGCCATTCTTTATCCTAGGTCCTTGCGCCTTAGAAACCGAGGATTTTGCATGGGAAATGGCGCGTGCTTTAAAAGACATCACTACCCGCACAGGCTCGCCATTCGTTTTCAAAGCGTCATTCGATAAGGCCAACCGCACTTCCGTTTCTTCATTTCGTGGTCCTGGCCCGCAGGAAGGATGCCGCATCCTTGGTCAGATCGCTAAAGACCTGGATGTCCCAGTCACCACGGATATTCACACGGCCGAACAAGCAGAAATTGCCGCGCCTCATGTGGACATTTTGCAAATCCCAGCCTTTCTCTGCCGCCAGACCGACCTCCTCGAAGCTGCCGCGAAAACAGGGCGTATCATTAACGTTAAAAAAGGTCAGTTCCTTGCTCCTTGGGATACCATCAACATCGCAGAGAAACTTCGCTCCTTTGGATGCGAAAGATTTTTCCTCACTGAACGCGGCACCACATTTGGATACAACAATCTCGTGACCGACATGCGCTCCCTCTACTGGATGCGCAAAGAAGGCATTCCCGTGATTTTTGATGCCACTCACTCCGTGCAGCGCCCCGGTGGTCTAGGTGGTGCCACAGGTGGCGATGGCGAGTTAGCTCCTGTTCTTGCTCGTGCTGCTATCGCGACGGGCATCGATGGACTATTCATGGAAACTCATACCAACCCGGCAATCGCGCTCTCCGATGGCCCAAACCAAATTCCGCTCACGGACATCGAAGCACTACTCCTCAAGCTCCAAGCCATTCACCAAGCGGCGCATGCCTGATATCGGAACATCATTTCCTTCTCTTACCAAGCGAATTACGGCGGGAGTTCTTGGCTTCGCGGCTCTGGTTCCGCTTAGCTACGGTCAGAGTTCTTCCTCTTTGTTAGATCGCATGGAACCGGGTTCCATCATCAAAGATTTACTCATTCCGCAGTACAATGACAATCGCCTAGCGACCATCGTCTTGCGGATGGATCAGGCCACCGTTCTTCCCTCCTCTCGCATCCAAGCGAACCAAACAAGCGTTCATCTCATTCGCAATGACGCGGCAAAGAAACTCGGCGCTACGATCATCCGCATTGAGGAATGTTTTTACAACATTGATTCCCAGTTGCTTGATTCCTCGTCCTCCGTCCGCGCGACATCGGCTCGCTTGGATCTCCAATCCCAGGGGCTCATTTGCAGCTTGATACGTGGTGAAAAGAATCAAGAATTCTTTCTCCGCCCACCGGTCATCGGATTCATCAATCCCCGAGAAATTCCCTCAGAACCCAGTATGAAAACTCCTCGCACACTCGCATCGGCCCTGCTGCTCGCCATCGCCGCTCATGGCGAAGAATCGAAAAAAACTTCGCCTCTCGCCACGCCAGATCTCTCACTCCTGACGCTCCAGCCCAAGAACCAAGAGGCAGAAGATCAACTTCTTGCGTTTGCGAAAAAACACAACATCCCTCTGCAGGCTGTTACTCCACCTCCACTTCCCGCAGCAGCTCTGGCACCCATCGATCCTGCGCAAGAAATCCCCGTTTTTAAGGCTGCTGCTGATGCCCTCGGCTTCTCATGTGCTGGGGGAGTCTTTTATACCAGTGCTGCAAACACTCTAACGCTAGTGGAAGAAATCACCATGCGCGATCCAGCCTACGCTATGACGGTCAAAGGGAAAGTCATCTTGACCTTCGTCCCCGATCCCCCTGAAAAGAAGTCTCCAGCTCCAGAAATCCAGCCTACACCCGGCCCTGAAAATGCAGACGAGGAAGGGGGAAATCCCGACCCCAAAAAGAAAAAATCTAACGACGAGGACAAAAAAAATCCCATGGGAAATCTTTCCACCATCGTTGGCGAAGGAGGCGTTGCCTTTGAGGCCACAGACAAAGACGGCGTTAAAAATTACGCATCAGGCGACAATATTCGCTACGATGAATCATCACAAATCGCCACACTCACTGGACGTCGGCTCATTTTCCAACAAGGCAACACCTCCCGCTTCGAGTCGATGAATCCCGATGCATGGCTCAAGTTCAACCGTAAAACCAAAGACTTTTCCATGTCTAACGGATGGAAAGCCTTGCTGGACGTCCCTAGAGATGTGAAAACCAAGGACGTTCCTTCGCCCTGATCCGCTATGCCATTACTTTCCGCCAGCAACCTTAGCAAAAGTTACAATAAGCGCACCGTCGTCAACGATGTCACATTGACTGTTGATGCCGGCGAAATCGTCGGGCTTCTCGGTCCCAATGGCGCGGGTAAGACCACCAGCTTCTATATGATCGCTGGGCTGGTTCATCCAGACCACGGCACTGTCATTCTCAATGGCAACGATGTCACCAAACTCCCGATGCACCGCCGTGCTCGTCTCGGCCTGGGCTACCTCCCTCAAGAGGAGTCCATTTTCCGCACGCTGTCTTGCTATGATAACCTCATGGCCGTGCTCGAAAGCCGTAAGGATCTCAACTCAAAACAACGCCGCACCACCGCCGACGAGTTGCTAGAACGCTTCGGCATCACCCGCCTCGCATCCGCCCAAGCCATCACCCTTTCCGGCGGAGAAAAACGCCGACTTTCCATTGCCCGCTCACTCTGCGCCAATCCACAAATCCTTTTGCTCGATGAACCATTCGCTGGTGTCGATCCCCTCGCCGTGGAGGACATTCAGCGCATTGTCCGCGAATTGCGCCAGATCGACAACCTCGCTATTCTTATCACCGACCACTCGGTCCGCGAAACTCTCTCCATCGTCGATCGCGCCTACCTGATCCACGATGGCAAAGTCATCCTCCAAGGCACATCCGAGGAAATCGTCAACGACCCCATGGCTCGCAAAAACTACCTCGGTGAAAATTTCCGCTACTAACCTACCACACACATGATCCCTACTGAACATTCCGATCCCATCAACTCACAAATCCTCGCCGTCAGCGAAGACCTCATCAACGGCTTTCACGCTCAACCCTTCCAGTTGATCGCGGAAAAATCTGGCGTTCCCTTTGAGACGGTGATCAGCCGCATCCATGCCATGCTCGAAGCTGGTGTCATCCGCCGCGTGCGCCAAACGCTGCTCTCCACCAAGCTCGCCCACGGCGCACTCGTCGCATGGCGTATTCCCGAAGAGCATCTGAATGCGGCATTCGATTTCATGTCCCAACAAGATCCATTCTCCGGCCACGTGGTCATTCGCTCCACCGATAGCGAAGTCTCGGGTAGCGGCTATCGTCTCTGGACGACACTGAAAGTTCCTGTCGGACAATCGTTAGAAGAACACGGCAATGTCCTCAAGCGATTGCTCAAAGCCGACGAATTCCTGCTCATGCCGGCCAACGGAGTCTTCGCCCTAGGCGTTGGTCACATCCGCCGCCGTGCCATCGAACCAGGTGATAAATCCGACGAGCCAGCCACCATGATGACCACCACACCTGTGGAACTCGACCAAGAAGAGTGGGACGTTTTGCTTGCACTCAAAGAAGAACTCACGCTCGATGAAATCAGCGCATCCCCTTGGGACAAACGCGCGGAAATTGCCAACGTTAGCCTCGAACGCTTCTGCGAAGTCGCCACGGAACTGAATCGCAAAAAAGTCATTGGCCGTTTCTCTACTTTCCTCGAACACGTCAAACCCTCTGCCACTGGCGAACGCGTCACTCGCTTCAATGGTCTTTTCCACTGGGCGGTTCCCAAAGGTCGAGAAATGGAAGGCGGCAGCGAAGTTGGGCGGCACTTTTGCATGACCCATTGCTACTGGCGCGAAGGCGGCCCGCAATTTGGCGATGTCAACATCATGGGCGTCGTTCACGGCACCGAAAAATCTCGCGTTCTTGAGCACAAGGCTGCCATTGATCGGCACCTCGAATCCATCGGCATCCCCGTCAGCTACACCAACGTCTTCTGGGGCGGTCGATCTGAAATCAAGCCGTCAGAAATTTCGCCCAAAGTCTATCAAGAATGGCACGCCAAATGGGCAAACGTCGAATCGGCACTCGACCTTGAAAAATCTCCCTGATCCCATCCACGTAAGCCATGCCTAAGTCGCTGGCCGTCCGCGTAGAACAAAAGAAAATCGGGGTTATTGGTTAGAAAAGTCGATAGAAAAATTTGGTTCAAAACTCCGCAGTTGCAATATCTGATTACCCCGATTTTATCACGAAATTACGATTGCCTGTTGTACCTCACGGGATTTAACCCGAGATCCGAA
Source organism: Verrucomicrobiaceae bacterium (assembly GCA_027487435.1). GTDB lineage: Bacteria > Verrucomicrobiota > Verrucomicrobiia > Verrucomicrobiales > Akkermansiaceae > UBA956. Next base: position 64,077 of record JAIYDP010000355.1, read on the forward strand.
GTAGAGCGCCAGATCGTCGCTGTCAGGCTTTGATGTGCAAGGAGTTTCATGGCCGCAGTGGGCAGCATCCAAAGATACTGCCCTAAGGTCTGAAATGCCTTGCGCGGCAAATGATGGCCGCGCTTGGCGTCGTTATACTTCGGATTTTGAGTTTAACAAGCCACGTTACGGCGCCGGATGGTAAGCAAAGAAATCAATCCGAGTCCAGATAGCAACACGCTGCTGGTCTCTGGGATTGTGACAGTATTGTAATCCATGGTCACAGCTCCAGACTGAGCCAAAGCCCGTGCATTGAGTACTGCACCAGTGTCTAGGGTGATACTTTGTGATGCCATAATGGTTCCCTCAAAGATCGAGCCTGTGCCAAGCGTAGCCGAACTGCCAACCTGCCAGAAGATGTTGTTTGTGTTGGCTCCTCCAGCTAAGATTACGTTGCTACCTGTGCCAGTGATCAACGTCGAACCGGCTTGGAAGACCCAAACGGCATCTGGATCGCCACCCGCGTCGAGGGTAAGGATTCCGGTGAGCCAGAGGGAACTGGGTGCATTATACACGCCGCCGGCAAGTGTCAGACCATTCAAGTCGTAAATGGGAGTGAAAGTCACGGTTGGTGTAAGTTCGAATGCGCTCGTGTAGGCGGCACCTAGCGCGAGGTTGCCTTGCTGGGTCACAGCGTCGCCGGCATGATTGATTCCGAATAGGGTAGTGTTTTCGAGACCCGTAATGGAAGTCGTGGCATAGCTTCCTATGTCACCTGTAATCAATGTCGAATTGACCGCGCCAGCGACCGTGATTCCCGCTCCCGCCAGCACAGCAAAATCGCTAGCCGCGCCAAGCGACAGGGTCACGGCAGCATTTGCGCCCTGGTGGAGAAGGGTCATTGATGCTGCCATGGCAAGACTAGCCGGAATGAATCTAGCTCTCTTGAGGGTGGCGTATGTTTGACTGATATATTTTGTACAATGTAGTTCTTTCATATTCTTTATTTCGATGTGTATTGTTATGTGCGGATCGTTTTTTTGCGCCGCAACATCACTACATGTATCAGGATATTGCGCTGGGTATATGGGGAGAAAGCCCCATGCATTGTCAAATAGAGCAATTTACCGCCAGTATCCCGCGCAAGGCTGAGAAGCGCCTCAAGAAAATCGGGGTTATTGGTTAGAAAAGTCGATAGAAAATATTGATCCTATAATCCCGAAATGCGAAGTAGAGCGCCACCATTCGCCGCTATCATTTGCTGCGAAAGGCATTTCAGCGCTTGTTGCAGCATTTGGAGATGCTGCCCACGCAGCCCTGAAACCTCTTGCACATCAACCTGGAATCCGCAGTTAGAACCACAACCGGAGCGTAGCGGAGATGGCGGGACTCACTGGAAATTCAAATCATCCCGCAAATTTCGCTGATTTTACTGATTGATAAAGGCAATGTGGCTCAGTAGATTTTCACCCATTGGATGAATGAACTTCGTCGGCTGGAAATCTATGCAAGTCATAGATAGAGAAATACAAAATCAGTTTTCATCATTCAAATCAGTGGTTCATTTGAACTTAATTCTATTTCAACTGCGGAATTTAGGATCAAAGCAGGGCTGCGACTTTCTGGCGCTCTACTTCGGATCTCGTAAGATTGCCTCTATCTCTAGGCGATCCTGCAAGTAGCAATTTGTAGTATTTTATCGAAGGTCTTCTTCGCTCATTTCAATACCGCATGCAGTTCCCACGTCTTGTTTTTGCGTGGGGTTTGCGGGCCATTGTAGCCCATCATTCGATACTGAACCGCTTCTTTCCCTTGCGCCTTCAATGCCTCGTCTATCGCTTTTTTTGCTTTTGCGACGTTGTCATCATTGTCGTCACCCATCCATGCATAGGTTAAGACTTTTGTGCTCGCCATGTCTTTCACTTCTACTTTGCTGCCATCTTTGCCAACGCTGCCTACTTCACCATTTTGGTAGAGAAAACCCATGGCTGACATTTTCATCTTAGGTTCCATTGACATGGACTTTTCCACCGGTGCCGTCATGGGAATGTCCTTGCGCTTGATGTGTGAAAACAATGTCCAAAATGCTATGCCATCAAGTGTGGATGGCGTGTAAGCTGCCCGATACGCGGGATACTTTTTTTCGACGACCTCATCGTAAGGGCCTGGCGTCGGCCAGCCTTCGGGGAGTGGTGCCTCACTTACATATTCTTTTTTCGTCGCCACCTCCTGATCTTTTTTAGGTGCTTGACCTAAGGCGCAGGAACTCAGGAACGCTACAAGCGAAATGTTTATGAATTTCATCAGAAATCCGTTAATCCAGAATCGTTGAAACGCAAATCATTTCCTGAAAAAAACCTTGGTCTATTGTTACGCTCACAAAAAGTCATGGACAAGCGAAGCATTGCTTTTAGCCTGTCCGCGTGTATCAACTTCTTCGATCCTTGCTTTTCTCGCTCGACGCAGAAACCGCCCACCACTTGTCGATGTCGGCATTGCGGCTCACCGAGCGAGTTGGCATTCTTCCGTTTTTGTTCCCTCAACAGCAAAATGATTCGCCGCATCAGGTGATGGGACTGTCCTTTCCGAACCGCATTGGCCTCGCCGCAGGTCTCGATAAAGAAGGCAATACCATCGACGCTCTGGGCCGATTAGGTTTCGGATTCATCGAGATTGGCACCATCACCCCACGCCCACAAGCAGGCAATGAACAACCGCGGCTCTTCCGGCTCATTCCGCAACAGTCCATCATCAATCGCATGGGCTTCAACAACGGCGGCATTCATGTAGGTGTCAAAAATGTCGAAGCCTCAAAAACCTACCGCGGCATCATTGGCTTCAACATCGGTAAAAACAAAGATACACCGAACGAAAACGCCGCAGAGGATTACCTCATTTGCCTTCGCGAAGCGTATCGCGTCGCCGACTACATCGCCGTCAATCTCTCATCGCCTAATACGCCAGGCCTGCGCGATTTGCAAAACGCCGATGCCACAAAACGCCTGCTCGAAACTCTTAAGGCGGAGCAAGCACTTCTCGCCACGAAACACGGAAAATACGTGCCCATTGCCTTCAAAGTCGCCCCTGACTTGGCGGACGATCACATCGATGCCCTCGCTCAAGTGTTCCTCGATGGTGGGCTCGATGGATTGATCGCCACCAATACTACGCTATCCCGCGCTGGAGTGGAGGCGAACCCGCTACACACGCAAGCGGGTGGGCTATCTGGACCTCCCGTGAAAGAGCGTAGCCTCCATGTCCTGCGCGGCTTTGCCTCTCATCTCGGTGGAAAAATCCCCATCATTGGCGTCGGTGGCATTTCCTCGGTGGAGGATGCTCAAGAAAAACTCAACGCCGGTGCCAGCCTTGTGCAAATCTATACCTCCTTTGTCTATCAAGGCCCACCCTTGGTAAAAAAACTTGTGAATAGCTTAGGCTGATCGTCGTCATAATCAGGAACCGCAACCGCGTTTCTCTCTATGAAAACCATCGCCGCACTCTTGTCCGTCGCTTTACTTCACAGCTGCGCCTATCAAAATCCCTACGCTTCTCATACCGAGCGCGATGCCACTACCGGCGCTCTGCTCGGCGGCGCGATCGGTGGAATGATCGGCCACCAATCCAACGAAGGTCTTGCTGGTGCCGCCCTTGGCGCTGGCATCGGCGGGCTGCTCGGTGGTGCCGCAGGACAAAGCAAAGACCGTAGGCAGTACCACCATGGCCAAAACTACGGCGGCCCTAGCCCCTACGCTCCTCGCTACAACTCGTACGGCTACTAGAAATATCACGGTGCTACCGGAGCAAAGTTCCCCTCATGCGATGTCAGGATTTCCCGCAACTCCTACGAGAATTCCCTTGTCACTCTGGCCAATCGACACTACAAGCTCGCCGCCATGCCCATCGCAACTCCTGCTCAATACCGTGCCATGCTTGATGCCGCCCAAAAAGGTGGTTATGCCTATCCCGCCATCAACGTCACCAGCATCACCACCATCAACGGTAGTCTTCGTGCGTTTGCCGAAGCCAAGTCCGATGGCATCATTCAAGTCTCTACTGGCGGTGGCGAGTTCGCGTCCGGCACCTGCGTCAAAGATGCTGCTTTCGGCGCGATCATCCTCGCAGAAGCCGCCCATCGCCTTGCTGAAAAATACAACGTCCTCGTCGCTCTCCATACAGATCATTGCCATCCCTCCAAGGTTGACTCGTTTCTCAAGCCCTTGCTCGAAGCCTCACGCCAGCGCATCGCCGAAGGCAAAGGCCCACTTTTCCAGAGCCACATGTTCGATGGTTCGGTCGTCGCCCTCGAGGAAAACCTCAAGCTCTCCTGCGAACTTCTCAAAGAGTGCAACGAGCTCGATATCATCCTCGAAGTCGAAGCTGGTTGCGTAGGTGGCGAAGAAGACGGCCACGATACCTCAGGCCTTCCTTCCGAAAAACTCTACACCAGCCCCGAGGACATGCTTCAAGTGTATGAAGCTCTTTCTCCTCTTGGCCGCTTCCTTTTCGCCGCAACCTTCGGAAACGTTCACGGAACCTATAAGCCTGGTGCGGTGAAACTCAAACCAGAGATTCTCCGCGACGGACAAGCCGCTGTGATGGCCAAACATGGTGCGAAAGCAGAAATGGATCTCGTTTTCCACGGCGGTTCTGGATCTGATCTTTCCGACATCCGCGAAACTCTCGACTACGGTGTGGTGAAAATGAATATCGATACCGATACGCAATACGCCTTCACTCGCCCGATCGTCACGCACATTTGCCAAAACATCGAAGGCGTGCTGCGCGTCGATGGCGAAGTCGGTGACAAGAAGCAATACGACCCACGCAGTTACCTGAAAAAAGCGGAAATCGGCCTCGCTAACCGCCTTAAAACAGCCTGTGACGACCTTCGTTCCACCGGTCAGACCATTTTTGGCACCGTTTGATCATTCTTCTAATCCGCAGCGCGTCCCATTGCTTGCTGCGCCACACTTCGCATCATGAGCCAAAAGCCACCACAGGAGAATCCCCTCCATAACATCCTGATCAACGTCATTCTTCCCGTCTTTGCGCTCAGTTCCTTGAGCAAAGAAGGCGATAAGTTTTGGCACATCGGCCCGCTTTACGGCATCATTTTGGCAGTCTTGCCACCACTGGCCTACGGTGTGCACCATTTTTGGAAAACCAAAAAAGCTAACGTTTTCTCCTTGCTGGGTATCGTCTCGGTGCTGCTCACGGGTGGTCTAACGATTTACCTTTGGAACAAAGACGGAACCATCAAGCCAAACGCCGGGCTGCTTTTCGGCATCAAAGAAGCTTCCATTCCGTTCATTCTTGGGCTTGCCGTGATTTTTTCGCGTCGATCCAAAGCCCCCTTGCTCAATGCCTTCCTTTACAACGATTCGTTGTTTAATGTTGCCGCGATCGAAACCTCCGTCGCGGAAAAGCAAGTCGAGCCGGCTTACCAAAAACTCCTGACAAATTGCACCTGGTTGTTTGCTGGCTCCTTTGCGATCAGCACCATTCTCAATCTCCTTCTCGCCATGCATTTTCTTGGGGAACTGGATCACACCGCCGCAAATGCGCGTGAAATCTATAACGAAAAAGTCGCCAAAATCACCGGTTGGGGATTTCTCGTCGTTGGTGCGCCCTTGCTTCTCATCCTCGCCGCGACCTTTTTCTACCTCATGCGCGGCCTCAGCCAAATCACCGGCATCAAGCGCGACGATCTTTTGCTGCCTCGTTAATCCCGCAATCCGAAATAGAGCGCCAGAAAATCGTTGCTAGGCAAATAATGGCAGGGAATGGCGGCGATATCCTTCGGATGTCGGGTTAAGCGCCACACCAGCGTCAGCAACATTTGGATTGCGGAGCGTCTAGGAATGGGCATAATCACCCCATTAACCGTTGAATCAATCAAGGAAAAGCCGATGAAACCACTCAAAAGCAATACAAAGAACTGGAGAAAATGTTACAATGCGATGACTGCCCCTGAAAAATAACTTTTCAAGAATGCTAAAGTTGCTTTTTCTTGATTGCAGAAACGCCGCTCCTGAATCACGTTTCTTCTTATTTTTTTAAAAACCACTTTAATTTCTTGATGAACTCGACAACTTTGATTTTTTTACGCTTTCGAACATTAGTTCGTGCGATGTTATGTTTGGCAGTTCTGGCGGCGAGCGTCAGTTCAGCATTAGGAAAAATTTCCTGTGACCTACTAGGCCTAAAAATAGGTGAGCGATCTTTTAAATTTGGCACGGAGATTGAGATTGTCGCGGATGGTCTTGATGAAGATAACTTTTATTCGTCTATTGATAATTCGGAAGTAATGCGAGTGAGGGAGCTTGGCGGTATCGTGCTTGATCAAAACGATTCCATACACATACAGGTTTTTGGATAAGATTTCGAAAAGCCCAAAAAGGGTTTTCGATACCGCCTCAAGGGAGAAATAAGAGATGGCTATAAATTTGGTGGCAATGTTGAACTAAGCTATTTCATAACGTCCATCGAGTCATTGCAAAGCAGTCTAGAAATTACGAAAGACGAAAATGAGCAACATCTTGATTTGACCAAGTTGGAGGGAAAACAAGCCGAGCTTGTCGGAACGCTGTGGTCTCTTAATGGGGTGTGGTGGTTCGAGTATGCAGACAAAAAAGTCTATTTAACGAGCAAATCAGGGCGTTCCGAGAGTTACGAAGTCAATTGGCATGGTTGTAAAGTTCGGGTGAAAGGACAGATCAAGCAGCAGATGCGAGCTTCGCTCGATCAGATATCTCTCAAGACCGCGCGCGATTTGGAGATGTATTCCGTCATCGTAAACGCGCAGGTATCTTTGGAATCAGAGGTGGACGAAAATGATGAAGGAAATAGGTTTCGTGCACTTTATGAGCAGACGCCCAAGATGAAAGACGGCGTTTTTCAACTTCTAGCGGAGCCTAGTTTTCGAAGAAACATCGTTGGCGGGGAAACGACAGCTCGTGGATTTGTAGAGCGAAATTGGCCGCATATCGTGCACACGCTTTCGAATGCGAATGGGGCTTCAAAAGATACGATATTCCTGCGGATGAACGACCCTAAAATCGATTCAACCTTACGCCAGATCTACGCGAGTATCCTAGCCATGGCGGGCGATAAACGCGGCAGCGAATATCTTAAATCTGTTGTAAAGCTAGGAACAAAGAATAAACCTGAACCAGATACCATCTATTTGCTGGGCGAGATCGGATCATGGAAGCTTGAAAATCAAAAACAAATCGAGGGCGACGATTGGCTCGAAGAATTGTCCATTCACTGCCTCAAGGTTGCACCTGGTGAAGCTTTTTTCTACTCGTCAATCCCCGAGATGCTTTGCAATAAAAAATCGAAACTCGGAATCGACCTGATGATTCAACTGATCCTCGATGGTAAGCCGAAGGCTAAAGAAGTTGAGGATGACGATGACTTGCCGTCTGACTCGGAGAAAGGCGATGGGCGAGTAGATATGTCAGGTCTAAGTCGAATGCTCGGCCTCAAGGATTTTGAGCCCACGTCAATGTCTTATGAGGACTACGCATCAATCCTTTTACCTGAAATCCTCTACGCCGAGCCCGATTTAGTAACAACTGACATCTTGCTCAAACTACTAGAAAAATTCCCGAAAGCTGATAGCAATCGAAGGATGCTATTCAAGGTAATGCTCATCAGAGACGATCCTAGTGTCATCAAGTATTTTTTAAAGGATCTTGAGGAAGATTTCTGGTTGACGGATCTTGATGAATATTCGGGTCCTAAAATCATTGCTGCTATAAAAGAAGAGGTAACCAGATTGAAGGCTGGAACTTTGCGAAAGGAATTGGAAATGATGTTATTGCGCCGCTCGGATCATGCCGCAGCCACTTTCGCGAAAATGTTAGATAATCCTCAAACTCCTATTGAGAATTTGAATGAGTTATCGTGGTCATTATTAGAAATTGAGGGAGGGAAAAGCCATGCAGATGCGATCGCCCGGGTGATACGGCAGCGTTTACTCGCGAAACCTCAGGATGAGCCGGACGCGATGACAGTGTCTCGTATGATCGAAAGAGTTGGTGAGAGTTCCGAGCCAAGAGCGGTGGATGAAATGATCCAGCTTTTAGGAGCTGATTTTTCAAAGCTGGCTGATGAATGGGTATCGGTTGATGAATTTCGAAATCACATCGCGGGACAACTTGCGGAAATGACTGGTCAATCGTTCGGAGTTGACCAAGACGCGTGGAATAAGTGGTTCGCAAAAAAACAGAGTGAATAGCCATCACATTTCCGGGGTCAGTCAGCGCGTGGTAATATTTGCTCCTGTTCTTTGCATGGCTTTTGTGTGGTTTCATTGCTTGATCAAATGGTCTACAGATTGACTATGCCTCATTACTGGTTGCTTCGAAAGCAAAATATTGTTGCCTCTGGAATACTTACTCCTTCTCAACAGCACATGTTACCATGCGCGGTCTGCCCCCTGAGACCCTTGAGAGGATTAGCCACCAAAAGTCACTTCGATAATGTCGCTCCAGTTGTTCGACGGGGTACCGTCCCAGTAGCAGAGGCGGTAGCGGCGTTTTTCGGGCTGGCCGGGGACGCGCAAGGGGCGGGTGTCGTTGTAGGGGCTGCTGGTGTCGATGGCCAAGTAGTCCCAAACCGTGTCGGCGGCGGTCTGGCTCTCGATCTACACGCCCATGTGGCCGCGTTTGATGAATTTCAGGAGCACTTCGCCAATGCGGGAGGGGAAGAAACGGGCTTGTCTGGACATGGTGTGTGGTAGTTTTGTGGTTGATTTTCAATGAGTTACGGATTCAGCCAAGCGTGGGCTCGGGCGAAATGGGTCATGTCCCATTTGAAATGGGACAGGGAAAAAGCGAAATGCGACATGTCGAACCGCCGGGGCGACATGTCGATTCGTGGAAGCGACACGTCGCTTCGTGGATGTGACACGTCGCTTCGTGGATGCGACACGGAGGACTGGTGAGGCGACGGTGAAAGATTCGTTGGCGACGGCGCAAGATCCGCTGGCGACAACGCCCCTGCGAGCTGCGACAGTGCACGGAAACGGGACGACAGCGCACGCACGGCCTGCGACAGGTCGAAACAAATCTCTTGGGGCAGTCCGCGCACGGCAC
>JAIYDP010000148.1 GCA_027487435.1 Verrucomicrobiaceae bacterium
CATGTTCAGGCCAGCTAGCTCAATGGTCGCGTGCATGACCTTGCGGCCTGTCGTCTCGCCAGCCTCGTCGATGTATCCGCTGCGATACACCGCCCCATCGATCACCGCCGCATCCTCATACAGGATACGCACGCCCCGCGCCAAGGTCCGCACCAGCGGAGCAAAGGAAAATCCCTGCACCTCGGCATTGACCACATCGATCACCGTGGTCGGCAGGCTTTCCGCCGTGGCTACGCGAAATACAGGAGTCGCAGAGCCATGATCGAGATACGCCACCATACTAGGATTCCAGCGCAGCTCACCGAGGATGATGTCGGCACAGGAGGTGTTGACGCTCTCGCTCGGCCATACCGTCACACCCTCCGCCACCTCGCCTAGCGTCATCGCCGCCGTTTGCCCTGTCGCGTAGTTCACCACGGCTTGGATCTGCTGCGTTGTCGAGATGGTTTCGCCCTCTGCATCGAGTCCAAGGATCGCTTTGGGCAACATCACCGTGCCGGTTCCTACAGGCCATTCTTCCTGGTAAACGATTTCCTCCAGATCCTGCCACCCATCGGACAAGTTCAACGTGCGATATTCGCCATCAGGATCGGCACTGGTAGGAGTCTCTTGCACTCGCCCGGTATAAACGATGCTCAACGCTGCCGTCGGTGAGTTGGCCCGATAGATCCGCACGATGTCATCCGCCGCATACCATTCGTCCGTGTCGTCGAAATCGCGATGAATCTGCACGCTCGCCGTGGACGTGCCCATGATCTTGAATTGCAACTGCAAGCTCGCCACTTCCTGATCGCTCAGCAAGGTCGTAGCCGTGCCGCCTGGCACCGTGATATACCATTGCGCACTCATAATTTTTTAAGTCGTGCCTTGAGGTTCTCGATCTCCACGGCCTGCTTTTCTTGTGCTGCCAACATCAGTCGCAACATCTCTGCCGTAGCTCCTGTAGTGCCGATAAATTTCTGTGCGATCTCACGAATTTCCGCCGTCGTGTCCGCATTGCCCACCTCGCGAGCGATCTGCTGCAGCTCCTTCGCCCGTGGACCAGTCTGCGCTTGCGGTGTCGCTAGGATCTGTGCGCGGTTCGCTCCGGCGAGGGAGTCGAGCCCCATCTCTTTTTGTCCGAGAGTCGCCTTTTCCAATTCTTTCTGCAGCCGAAGATCTTCTTCGCGCTTTTTCTTTTCCGCTTCGCGAGCCGCTGTTTGCTGAACTTTTGCTTGAATTTCGGTTGCAATCGCAGATTCCGATTGCACTGTTTCCGTAGTAATTTGTTCTGTTCTTTGCGCTGCCCGAGCATTTCTAGTTGCTGTCGCCACAACTTTTTGTTGAGCGGCGACTGCTGTCGCAGCTTCCTTTGCCCGAGCATCCGCCTCCAGAAATGCCTCTTCGGCTTTTTCCGCTACCGCTTTGGCCTTCTCGAATGTTAGGTTAGCCGCTGGGCCATACTCAGCAGCAAGAGCCTCAGCGGACTCACTCTTATTCCTAGCTCGCTGCTCTTCGCCAGCAGTGCTAAATTCGGAGTCCCTGACCTGCTGGTATTCCTCTTGCGCCTTACGGTATCTATCTCCTGCTATCGCCCCTTTCACACCGTGCTTCGCCTTTTCCATCTCAGCGCGGCGCATAGCTAGTTCGTCTTGGGCTTGCCTACTAACGGAGTCCTTCTCCGTAAATGATGCAATGGAGGCTTCTTGCTCGCGCAGGGCTACGGCTGCGCGTTCCTGAGCTTGCTTTAACTCTTCTTTGCGCGCGCGTTCCTGCGCACCATAGCGTACACCGGCGCGGCGAGAGTTCGCTTGTTGCTCGGTAAGAGAGCCCGCTGATACGGCATCGTCGATTCGCGCGAGTTCCAGTTCGTCTTGCGCTTTCATGATTCTCTCTTCGGCATCGCGACGCGCCCGGGCCTCGACCGTCTGATCGCGCATGAAATTCAGCCCGATTTCTAAAAGATCGTTCTGGTTTTGCAGAGTCTCTTCTACTTCTTTGCGGCCTAATTCCTCTGCGCGTTGAGCCGCGGCTTCGGCGGCTTCTTTTGCGTATTGCCGATGATCGAGTAACGCCTGCTTTTCCGCTTCCGATACTTCTTTTGTTTTTTCTCCAAATAGGTCGAAATGCTCCGTCAGCAACGATATGCCTACTGCCGCCATGGAAATCACGCCAGCCAGACCTGCCCCGCCACCTAGTGACATGACTAACGCAGGGATGTTGTTCAGCACGCCCCGGATACCATACTGCGCATCTTCTAGTCCTTGCGAAAAAAGCAATGTCGATTGGGCTACATTGCGCGTAGATTTTTCCGTCGCACCGTGCGCTTGGCGAGCTTTGGAAAGATTCTCGTAATGCGTCTTTTCCGCCGCTCCTAAATCGCGCTGTGATTCGGTCAATTTCTTAACGGCCGTGTCGTATTCTTTGCTGCCGATTTCCGCCTTTTCTACCTCGTCATTCAGCGCACGAACCTGCTTGCGCAAGCTCTCGATGCTCACCGCCTGACGCTCCTGTGCCTGCTTGCTCTCGGCCTGACTTTTCGCCTCGCTTTCCGCCGCCGTGGCTACCTCTTTGTGCAGGCCCGCGATTTTCTTTTGCGCATCATCCGCGCCCTTGGTATCGGCACTGGTGACGATCTTAATCGGTATGTTTTTCCCGTCGGCCATCGCTTAAAATTCGGCTAAATATTCCTCCTCCGTAACCTCTACGATTCCGCTCGCCAGAGCCTGCTCGATGAGAGCTACATACTGCGGCGGCTCGTAGTGGTGAGGCCCGAGAGCCATCTTAGTAATCCCCACTGGCCACGGCTCGTCAGCGTGCCCGTTAGGCATGCCCTGCGAGGTCATAACGATGTCTCGCATCGCGTCAAATTGTGCTGCGGTCCCTTTGTAGTATTTCATAAATTTAGACGAGTGGAATGTTCAGTCCGCCATGCAGTCCGGCGAAACGTTCGAGTTGTGAAATTTCCGTTGCCGTCATCGCGCCAACGCAGACGAAAACGCAGGTAATGTGTCCTGGAAATGAGCCATCTCCTGATCCGTCAAAGCCTCCAATATTTGCCACCAAACTATTGGTGTTGCTGGTGTTGCCAGATCCAGAGGCTAGAGCCGTAGAACTTGTGGAGGTTCCATTGATGGCCCCGCGCACAAATCCGTTGCTATAGTCACCATGCGCACGATAAACCCGATAATTTGTCGAAGCTGAGCCACCTGTCACAAAGGCTGTAGTTCCTGCGTCAAATCGTCTAGCAGCAGCCATATTGGTATTCGCTGATCCAATGCGCGTGCCCACGGAGAGACGGCTAGTGGTCGCTCCATTGACGCTATAGCGCACAGGAAAATGGCTAGGCATAGCCCCCGTCGGATTGGTATCGCGACAACCGACAATGAGGTAGGCTTGCGCTACATTCGCTAGCCGTGAATTGAGCAAATTTAGCGAATCGTTGACGGCGTCGAATTCCAGAGACGGACCACCGCTTTGACCCGTGGAACGGTAAATCGGTTGGAACGTAGACGTTGCCTGATCCGCCGTAGCACTGCCGACAACCGACCCCCATCGGCGGACCGTTTGCCCGTTTGTTGCCGCAACGTTTGGCGAGATGGAGTTGAAAACATTAGCCCGTGCCCAGTAGAATTCTTGCACCGCAGAAATCTCGTTAGGATGCCACGCTGTCACAGCTTGGGAACCCGTCACCGCGATGTCTTTGCCGATGTCGTTGATGGATACCACATAGGTCAAGGAAGGGCTGCCTACAGGATCTCCATCTACCGTCCACTGCCCTATGAAATCAGCAAACAGGGTCTCGCCTGGATATGCCGTACCAGTGATGAAATTCGGCAACGAGACATCCCACCCCAGTGCATCAAGATCCGCGATGGCCGCTCGCAGATCGGTCAATTCCTCCGTATCCCATTCGGGGTCTGTCGTGCCCTGAACCGTGAGCGTTCCTGTGGAAAAATCATCAGGCGTAACCTCAACTACGTTTTCTAAAAAATTCAGCAACTCACCTCGGTAAGCCTCCACCCCTACATCCGCATCGCCGTTGATGGCAATGGTGTCGATAGCCGTTTCTGCCGTAAATTGAGGGAATTTCACCACGGCTCCAGACACGCCGTTAATGGTCAATTTTTGCACCGCATTCGGCACCACCAAGGGACAAAAAAGAGAGTCACTATCCAGCGTGACCGTAACTGCTAGATCGCCGTTGGAGATCGCTCCCGCCGTGACTGTTGCGTATGGTTCATAGCTGCCATCCAGCCAATCATTTGTCCACACGGCTAGACGGTGCGCTTGATCCGCCGTTTCCGCAGACGCCGCGCCGATCTTCGCTCGTAGAGTAGTTTTCGTAGCGGTCTCAAGGTCGGTTGCATCAGCTAAGTTTTCCCAAAATTCTTTGGCGTTGTCGTTATCTTCGATTGGTTTGGTAGAGGACATAATTTTTTCTTAGGTTAAGAGGCTGTGCCCATGGTGATGTAGCTGCCGTCCATGGTGACGGTTGGATCGATTTCGCCTTCCGGCGTGAGAGCTTGCCACGCGCCACCGCTGACGCTGTAGGAGAGTAGCACGGTCAGGCCTATGACCTGCCGCGTCGGTGGTGCCACCACCGCATTGGCGAGTTGGCACACGGCCTCGCCCGTTTCGCGATAGCACCGCAGCGTGCCAGTGCGCGGAAAAACCACGTCGTAAGTGGCAGCAAACACCTCAGCCTCGGAGAGCGATTCATGCAATCGGCTAGTCGTAAATGACAAGCTCGACATGAGGTTCCCCCGATCCCGCAGCGCGGTATTCGCCGCCCTCACCCGCTGCTGTGCTTGCAGGATGGCACTGCCGCCAAATTGCAAGTTGGCCGCAGAGCTATGCACGTTCTGATCCACACCGAGCTGCCCAGCTAGCCAGTATTGCGTCGCGTTGTGGATCAGGCAAATGATCATGGTTTCTCGGTCTTAGGCTTCGGTGCATCGCCGCTGCTCCCGCAGAAAACCCGCAGGAAACGCACGGCAGATTCCATTGGATTCGGGTGTCTTGCAGCACGTCTGCAAGCGCGTTGCAAAAGCGCTTCTATGCCGCCGCCAGCAAGGGCGAGTGGCTGATTCGCGAGCCTTGCCAGCGTCTCCTCGCCGATGTGCGATCGCACTTGTTCCGCGAGCGTCGGCTTCTCAGTTTTATCTTTTTTGGGTGATGCCATGGTCGTTAGGGTGAGGTGTTAGGCTTACGCTGGAGCATCATCGCCGATGTAGAACAGCGGATCAGGCACACCGCTGGTGACTGTGCGTGTGGCCTGCCAGGTAAGAGTGCCGGTGCGGTTACGTTGCGCGCCCCAGCCAAGCTCGGAGTCGATCAGGCCAGCGTTCGACAGGCTGAAATACACCCCCGTGCCGATGATCAAAAGTGGGTTGGTCGTAGCGTAAGACGAACCCATTTCCTGAGTGTGCTGCATCGCGGTCAAGAGCGCCAATTCGGTAATGCCTACAGGCTGACAGGAGGCCGTGACCTTGAGTTCGCTCAGCCTCATATCCACGGTGCCTATGCCATCAACGGTCACTGGCTCTAGCGATAAGTCGAAGCCGATTTCCCAGCCCTCTTTGGTATAGATCGATTCCCATGGCCAATCAGCTTCGCCCGATACCCACTCGGCATTGTAAGCTCGCGTGAGGATCTCGCTGGTGGCAAAGCCGGTGTCACCAGGATACGTTTGCGTTGCCACCGTGAAGTAAGCCGCAGCATCGTTCGGGCTGGTGAATTTTTTGCAGAGTCCCGTAAAAGTCACACTGCCAGTGATGGTAGATCCTACCGAAAAGCGTAACGCTGGCATGGTGGTCAACGCGGCATTATGCAGAGTGATTTTCGTGCCGTTGCGTCCATGAACCACTAGCGCACGATCCGTGCCTCCATAGATACTTGCTCCGATGTTTGTCGCAGCGTAAGGGAAAAGCACCGCTAAAAGTGCCGTCGTGAAACGCCCCTCGGGTTCGAACGTCACCTCGAAACGTTTGTCGCGAATCCGTCCATCCACCACGCCAAAGGCCGATGTAGGGATGTCAAATTTATCCACCACGGGCTTGAGTGTGATGTCTCCTTTCGACCAAAACGTTTGGCCGCCGAATGTCACGAGCGCAGGCCCAGTGATGATTGTTGTTCTGTCGATTTGCATATTTTTTTTTGCGTTTGAGTTAGAGTAAAATCGCGCGGCCACCCATAGTCATGACGCGCCCGTTGAGAGTGATGGATCCGTCCGCTATGACGATGCGAACTTCGCTGATCCCGCTCGGGTTGAGCGGCGAGGCGTAGGCAGCAGCGCGGAACGTCATGCCCGTGGTGATGGTAATCGGCCCGGTATAGAGCATGGCCTCCGCGTTGGTTTCGCCAGGGAAAGATCCGTCATCGGTGTAGTAAATCGCCGCGCCGCTGGTAGCCGTGGAGATGACCATTTTTGCGTCATCATCAATGGCGAATGCCAAATCTAGCACGCGCTCCGCGTCACCTGCACCATTGTGCTCGGCATAGACGGTGACGTTGTAGCCTACGAAGCCTTTTTTCATCGGCAAGGCTTCCACCGGGTCTCGATCCGCGTACAAGAGCCGATTGCCAACACGCAGTTGATGCAGCGTGTTGAGCACTCGCAGCGCAGCAACGCTGGCCTTGATCCCCGTGCCGTTTGTCGCGTCCCGATTAAACAGCACCGCCTCAATGACCTGCACCGAGGCCATGACGCGCAAAGACATTCCCGGAAGATTCCGATCCGCTCCGATCACTTCCGCAGGTAGAACGACCAGCCCCAGCCCGATCTTGTCCTCGCCCGTGAGCGTGACAAGCTTCTCAGCGACGTCGGCTTCGGTTAGACCCTTATCCGCGCGCAGCACTTTTGCCAAGGCCAACCCTGGAGTGGCTTTCAGCACGCCCTCAATGTCGGCTTCGATCTGGTCTAGTAATAGCGAGCTCATGATAATAGTGCCTCCTTCAGCAGTTTATCGAAATACGCTTCCGTAGCGTCCGCCGCTTGCTCGCTGAGTTGTTTCATCGGCATGAGCGTTTCATCCTCTTTGATGTTCACGCTCTTCACGAGCAGATACATGGTGGTCATATTTCCTTCCTCATCGGTGCGGGCAAGGATCGCTGTCTTGCGCGGGCCTACCTTCATGAAGGTCAGGTCATCGAACTCACGAGCGCGTCGGCCATAGCTCTCGGCATTGACTGGCAAAGTGAGGTATTTCGCTTGCGTCGGCACCAATTTGTATGAGCCAAACGCCGCACGCAGACGCGATGCCCTGGGAATGAGCAATTGTGCCGATTGCTCATCGCTCGTGCTTTCGATGCCTGCATACGCTCGTGTCAGATGGTTCGTCGGCTTCGCGCCCAGCGCATTTGCTGTGCGATGCTCGGTCTGTGACTTTTTGGATCCAAACTCACGCACGAAACGCAACACCTCGGTCTCGATGCGTTTGTGCAACGCCCTGCGATCGCTCATCGCTGCGGACAAGCGCGTCAAGCTGCCATCGTCCTCGGAAGAAATCTTTACGTTAATCGCCCCGCTCATCGTAGTGCCTCCTTCATGCGTTCGGCCCGCCGCGCTTCGCGAGCTTGTTTCCGGGCTTCGAGCTGCGCGAGCAAGACCTCTTTGTCGGACTGTGTCGTCACCGTGCCTTCCACGACGACGGCCTGAGGATCGATGCGTTTGATCATCTCCGGCGTAGCTTTTGGCACCGAGATCCGTGGAGCAGGCAAGGGGAGTTCCCCCGCGATGACGCGAGGCCTTTCCACGCCTTCGATAAAATCTTTCCAGTTACGGCCATCGCTCGATTGCACACCCAGCCGAGTCGCCTCTGCCCTGGTCACAGGCCTCCAGCCCATGCCGCTATTGAACGCAAACGGCGGATAGTCCACATCCAGCGAATCCTCAAAGCTCGTGCCCAGCTCGCCCCAGATCGCGTCCCCTTTCGGCGCAATCATGCGGCCTTCATAAAACACGCCGCCAACTGACTGCCAGCGATCTTCCCAATCGCGAGGCACCCGCACATCAAAATTCCGCACCAACTCCCAGCAAGGAAACTGTGCCAACGCCTGAGGCTCCATGCCGCGCATCTGCTCGCCTGCCCCGCGCATGAGATCGACTTGCGTTTTGATGATAAAGTCCAGCCTCCGCTTGCTGCTCAGATCCTGGAGCGTCCCCTTGACCGCAGGCGGCACCGCACCATCAGGCGCATCAGGAAACCCGCCCTCGGGAGTATAGCCCAGAGCCTTGAGCGTCTCGCCCAGCATCCACCGTGCCGTAGCCTCGTCAATTTCTCCGGACACTACGAGGTCAATGACCTCTTTGATTTTTTGCGCAAACACCACACTCGTTCCGCGAGCGGTAAAAACACCCCGCGCCCGCACCCCCGCCGCCAGATCGCGCAACTCCTTGCTGCTCCGATCCGTGCCGAATGCTTCGCGGTCTTTGGCCGCTTTGAATGCTTCGAATGTTTGCTCTTCGTTCATCAAAAATTTCTTCTTTTCTCTTCTTTCAGCTTTTCAGCATTTCAGTTTTTCAGCATTTCATAAAAGATCAAGCCCTCCGCGATCCAGCGTATCTGGTCCATAGTCCACGACCTCCATTGTGCTGCCTGCCGTGCCGCTCGTATCGATTTCCCCCTCGGGCTTCTCGATGGAAACTTTGCCTTCGCTCACACGCTCCAAAAAGCGGCGAGCATCGCTATACTCTTTTGTCCTGGGATCACTCACCTCTTGGTCGAGGCGCGTGAGAATGCGGAAGCGGATGATGGCCAGCACGTGGTGTTTGATGCGAGCTGGTATGGTGTCGCCTGCTGCGAGTCGATTGCCCGGATGATCTTCGATGTGCCCTCGTGCTTCCTGCACCGCCGTCAGAATGATTTCATCTGCCGGGTCGATGCCGCCAGCCACAGCCACATTATAGGCCGTAGCCTCAGCGGAATTCAGCGCGCTGAGCAAATCGGTTTTTGTTAGGGTAATCCAAGCCATTTTTTTAGAAGGTCAATGTTTGATTTTTATGAACACTGTGGAACCACAGCCCCACAGTGTGATATAAAAACCCTCAGCTTCGGTTAGCTGATCGTCGATTTACGAATGCCATCCAGCGCGGTAATGCGGCTGAGTTCGTAACGCTCCACAGTGATGCGCCACAGCTTCGCGCCGAGACGGTATTTATACACGCGGTATTCGCCACCTTCGATGCGACCGACGAAGCGTTTGATGTGGCTGGCATCCTCAGGCATTTGACCGCTCACCGCGTAGTAGCTGAGAACGAGGTTGCCGAGGATTTCCGCGAAGGAGCTGCCGCTCGTGACTTTGGATTTGATCACATAGCCAACGTCCACGCCAAGGCCACTGGCAACCTGCTCGGGAGTAAGTCCGGCAGAAGCATAGCCGCCTGCATTGTCCTGAGCGCGATGGCTCAAGTAACGCTTGTGCCATGCCGTCTCACCCCATACCACGCGGTTGCCGTTCAGGCCACCAGCCGTGCCGCCAAGCAGAAGGTCAGATTTGATGTCGCCGTCTGGATCTTTGCCTGCACTCGTGTCCCAGGTGCGCGCTTGATTCAGCGCAGCGGTAGAAAGCATTGCCACGTTGCGAATGAGTGTGTTGCGGTCGATGCGATCAATGATGCGCTGGGTGTAGATCTGATCCCAGTTGGGAAGATGCCCCACTTCATCCTCGTCGATGGTCACGGTCAGGCCGCGATTGCTCAGCTTAGCCTGGACCATGGTGCCGGTGAATTTCAGCTCCTTGAAATCGGAACCCACTGGGCGTTCGTCATTGGTATCGGCTTCGAGCTGCTCGCCCTTCTTAAAAGTGAAGTATTCGAAGCGGCGACCAGCAGGAACGGCTGGCGCGATGATTTCATTCGCTTCGCGAAGCGCGTTGCCGTCCCCTGGCAAACCGATGGCGAAGTTCGTTAATCCCTCGCTGTAGTTTGAGTTATCGAAGAGCGAAGCATTCGCTTCCTCATAGCGTTCATGCTCCACTGTGCCGGTGTATTTTGGCGCATAGGGCTGATTGTAGAGCGAGAGCACGGCGTTAGCCGCTTCCTCGCGAGCGTGACGCAGATCGATCTCCTTAGCGCGGGAGTTGTGACACTCTTCGCGAGGTGGGAAAATCATAGCTGCCAGGGCGGAAATGAAGAATTGTAGTTTCATCGTGTTATGTTTGTTGTTAGAAAAATCAAAGATTAGACGGTTTGTTTGACGGGGTAGCAGGGAACGAAGATGAACTCCGCACCGTCGCCAGTGCAGGCCGTGACCGAGGTTCCTACCAGCCAAGAATTGTTGACGGCGGTGTCCGTGAGCTTACCAGCGGCCGTAGTGTAAACTTCCACCTGAGCGGCGATAGCTTTTGAGCCACGTCCTACCATGGTGCCAGGTGCCGCGCCTAAGTGGCGCACATTGGCACTCTCTCCGGAGGCCGGAGTATCCGTGCAAGTCCCCAGCGGTTTATCCGTGGCAGCGCAGACGGCAAAGCCGCCTGCCGTTGCGCCTTTCTTCACCATCAGGTGAGTGAGCGTCGGGGCGAATTCCGCATTCAAAGGAACGGCTCCGGTAGGATGAGGTGAATCCGCGAGGGCGTTGTGACATTCTTCACGGCCAAAGATGGCGCGCGAGAATCCGACAGTGAGCACTGCAAGCAGCGCGATTATGGTATGTTTCATAAAATGGAAAAAAAATGAAGTGTTAGAGGTTATTCGGCGGCGTTCGTTTGATCGTATTCCGCTTGGGCTTGGATCACCTGCAGAGCCTGCTCACGGGTGAGCCCCGCACGCATTTTCTCGGCGATGAGTTGTTCTGACACACCTTCGGCTACCGTCGGTGTGAGTGTCTTGGTCTGCTCGGGAGCAGCATCGGTTGTCGTTTCTTTTTTTGCCATAATGGTGGTTGTTAGGAGATTTTATTGAGCGGCTTTAGTCTTCGCGACCGGGTTCTTGCATTGCGTCAAAAACGGCTTTAAATTCAGGATTGGCACGCACGGCGTTGTAAGCTTCGGCGTAGGTTTTGCCTTTGCCTTGTTCCGCAGCCACGGCGTTGGCAATGGTCTCGCGGCGTTGCGCTTCGTCGCCGATCTCGGTGCGTGCCTTTTTCAAGTCGAGCGCACCCGTATTGAGCTTCGGCTTGATCTTGAATAAAGCATTCGCTTCGGCTTCGCGGTTTTCACCTGTGAGACGGGGCAGCCACGTATCGCGGTCGGCCATAGAAATGCGGCCTTCAGCGATCGCTAGATCCACACGAGCATTCGCCAAGTCCATGCGAGCTTTTTTCAGCTCGTCTTCGTCGTCTTCTTCTTCGTCGTCGTCATCGTCGCCGCCCTCGCCTTCGGAGCCACCCTTGCCGACTTCGCCTTGCTTCTTGGCCTCGGCATCGAGCTTGGCTAAGATTTCTTCATCCGTCGCCTCGGGAGGCAGACCCAGCTTTTCGATCAGTATTTTTCGATCCATTGTTTCGTTATTTTGGTTGTTTGGAGATTGGTATTCGGCGTTGGCTATCGGCTCGCTGGTGACAATGCGAGGCATGTTGGTGAGGCCGATGGAGAGCAAGCGATCCGGCATGAATTGCGCTTGTCCGGCGGGAGCATCCCAGCGCGGCGATGGGTAAATCCAATAGCCGTTTTCAATGTTTTCCCGCCCCAGCGAGTTCCACTCCGCACGCGCCCAGAGACCGTCCGCACGCGCTTGCACCTCGGTGATTTTTCCAAGCCTGCGCTCATCGGGCCACATAGCACGATCCACGTCCGGGTGCCCTATGAAAATCGGTGCGCCTCGGAACATGCGCCCCATCTTGCCGCGCCAAGAATTGAAATGCTCCTCGATCTTGCGGCTATTATCTAACGAGAGATGTTGTGGCCTGCCCGGTGTCTTACCGGGAAACACGCCATACGGCGAAACCTTGAACCAGCCGTCGCTATCTGCATCCAGCGCGTCCATGTCGCCTACATTGTGGACTTCCTCGGCGCGAGCCTCGGCAGAATTATGGCATTCCTCCCGCAATAATGACTTGCCAGAAATAGCCGCAGCGCGTAACTCAAGCCAATGGAAAACCTTCCGCGCGGATTCGATACTACCGACTACGTAGCCCTTCTTGACAAGCTCGTCGAGCATGGTTGGATCACCAGCGCCGCACGCCACGAGAGCGGCCGTTACATCTTCCGTTGGACTGCCAAGGGTGTCAAGTTCGCCACCTTTCTCAAGCACATCACAGAAGAGCTTTTCCTCTCTTCTCGCTTGTTTGCCATGCTTCAGGTTTTCTGCGAGATGCACGGGCTTCCGGCAGATCCTGCGGAGTAGTTGGCTTAGCATATTGTTGAATTTGTTCGGTTTCATATATTTTTACTTGAAATGCTCGGCTATGGTGGTCATCTTGCCCCCGCAAGGCATGAACCAGTGATTCTCCGCGTTTGGAGTTCATGCCCCGGTTGCAAGAAGGGAATGGTTTGCAGTGAATTCAGCGGGAGAGTCCTTTGGGATTCTCCCGCATTTGTTTTATTTGAGGTCATTCGCACTTC